>CAYJIN010000333.1:0-1009 GCA_964370245.1 uncultured Desulfovibrionaceae bacterium | reverse complement strand
CATATTTAGCGATGAACCCAATTTCAGCGCAGAAACTTATCAATAATATCAACAGTACAATCGATAATGCCGTGCATCTTGAATCGCAACCAGTCTTACTCGTGACCCCAGCAATTCGTCCGCACTTAGCAAACTTGATTACGCGCTTTGTGCCGAATGTAGCCGTTATCTCACAAGCTGAAATTCCAGCTGATATTCGCTTACAAGCTGTTGGAAATATTGCTATTGAACAGTAGGGTTATTTAGATATTTTAGTTTTGATTTATTTTTGATTTGAATTGAGAGCCTCGAAAGAAATTTCGGGGCTTTTTTGTTTTTTATTTACTATAGAGGAAGTTTAATTGATTTGATTTAGATTATTGTTTGCTTAGTTTTTGCTTTGGAAGTTCTATTTTTTCTTAATCTTTATTTGTAATGTCTCCGACGGCCAAAGAGGTGCTATAGGCATGCTGCCTAGCGTACCTCTTTGGAAACTCCGCATACTTGCTTAAAATTTGTCACAAGTTAAGGCGGTGTCCTACTCACGCATACCAGTGGCTATACTTCGTATACGCCTACAGGTATGACTCGATTATCATATTGAGAACATTACCGCCTTAAAGAGTGACAAATTTTCTACAAGCACAACACTTACACCTTTACTCGAAATATTGATGTTTAGATTTTTGAAATTCTCGTAGCTTTAACTCCGATAACTTTAAATAGCACCAATTGTATAACAAACTATTAATATCTTACTCAAAAACAACGAAAAATATAAAAAGCTTACAATTAGGATGAGAATCTCTGCACTTGCAGAAATTGCCACTTGTCTTTTGTTGACGTGGCTGTGAATTTTATGAAGAAGAAGAGTCATGCCTGTAGGAGATACAAAGTATCTCCACTGTGCATGCGGTATTGAGTCCACGTCAACTTAGTGGCAATTAAGCAGGTAAAGCCTGGTGTTCCCTAAGAGGGGTGGCTAAGGACGCAGTCCTATTGACCCCTCTTAGGCCGTCGGAGACCAGTC
>CAYJIN010000332.1:0-1025 GCA_964370245.1 uncultured Desulfovibrionaceae bacterium | reverse complement strand
ACTGGCGGAGCTTCTGCTTTTGTTGCTGAAAATGCTGTTCTTGGCACTGATTATGATGTTATTGCAACTGCAACAAAAGTTACTGCTTCGGGTATTGATATGAGCTTGAAAGAAATTGCAATGAAGCGTAATGTTCGTCAATTTGGGCGTAAACTCCCTAAAGAAGAACAAACAAACCGTGGTGTTGCACCAGCGGGCACAATTGATAAAGATGCAGGCGCAGGGCATATTCCAGCAAATATAAATATTACTTCTGATTATAAAGCAACAATTTGTGGCGTAGAAATTGAACTTATTTTAGCTCCAGGCGAAACTGATGATGCACTTTTTGTATGGCTTCCAAAGCAGAAAGTTCTTTTTGCTGGCGATAATTTTTATCAAGCATTTCCAAATCTTTATGCAATTCGTGGCACTCCTTACCGTGATGTGCGTGTATGGGCAAAATCAGTAAAACTCATGGCAAGTTATAAGCCAGAAATTCTTATTGCAGGGCATACAAGCCCGATTATTGGCGAAAAAGAAAGCGTTGAAGCGCTTGAAAATTATAGCAATGCTATTCAATATGTTTTTGATAAAACAGTTGAAGGCATGAATAAAGATTTAGATCCGATAACTATTTCTCAAAGTATAGAACTACCAGCAGAATTTGCAGATAAACCGTATATCAGACAATTCTATGGAACAGTTGAAGGCGCTTCACGTGCAATTTATGCGGGGCTTTTGGGTTGGTTTGGTGGTAATCCATCTGATTTAAATCCACTTACTGCAAAAGCAAATGCCAAGAATATGGCTCGTTTAGCAGGTGGCAATGAAGCACTATATAAAAACTTTGAAAAAGCTTTAGAAGATAAAGAATATCAATGGGCTCTTCAATTGGCAGATAGTCTTTTATTGCTTGATGAACTTGATAAAAAAGCTGTAATAAAGGGAAGAATTGCGGCTATGCGTGCAATGGCATCAATGGAATATAATGCTCCAAAACGTAATTATTATCTTTCTTTTGCAAATGAACTTGAAGCAAATCT
>CAYJIN010000331.1:0-1029 GCA_964370245.1 uncultured Desulfovibrionaceae bacterium | reverse complement strand
GCCAAATATTGAAAATGATAAAAGAAAGTTCAGGTGATAGTTTTGAAGAAAATCGTTCACTAAAACAAGAACTTACTTTTGAAAAGCTCAAGCAAGAATTTCAAGCTCAAAACATTTCCTTAGAAAGAAATCAGATGAAAACTCTTGGAATTATTCAAGAAGATGAACAATATTCTAATTTAGCTTTGCTTTTGTCTGAACAATGCGAACACTCTATAAAAATTGCAGTTTTTGAAGATAAAACTAAAAACATCTTCAAAGATAGATATGAATTTACAGGTTCACTTTTGCAACAAATGAATGATTGCTATGCATTTATCGACCGTTACAATAGCACACAATCAACTTTTGATGGTTTACGCCGTGAAGATGAGCGTGATTACCCTATAAATGCTATTCGTGAAGCTTTGCTCAACTCGCTTGTGCATCGTGATTACGCTTTTAGTGCAAGCGCCCTTATTTCTATTTATGCTGATAGGATTGAATTTGTAACTATTGGTGGCCTTGTAAAAGGATTATCACAAAAAGACATTATGCTTGGTGTTTCAATGCTAAGAAATAAAAATTTAGCAAATATTTTCTACCGCCTAAAACTTATTGAAGCTTACGGCACAGGAATACCTAAAATTATGGAAAGTTATGATGATAATGCCCACAAGCCATTGATTGAAATAAGTGATAATGCCTTCAAAATTACCCTTTATAACACCCATTTTGAGGAAAAAATAAAGATAGAATTACACGAAAACCTTTCAGAAAAAGAAAAGAAAATATTAAAACTATTACAAAAGGAAGGGACTTTAAAAAGAGTTGAAATTCAAACTGAACTATCAATATCACAGCCAAGTGCAATCAATTACCTAAAATCACTTCAAGAGAAAAATCTTATTGTTGCACAAGGAAGTGGCAGAAATATTCAATATGAGTTGAAGTTATAAATTTATCAATAAACAAAATCTATTTTTCCAACCACTAAAACTACACCATTTATCAGGGTATTTCATAACCAGAAATACCCTTTTTTATTGC
>CAYJIN010000330.1:0-1030 GCA_964370245.1 uncultured Desulfovibrionaceae bacterium | reverse complement strand
AAGAAGAGCAAATAAACTAATGTTTACTTGCTCATCTTTTTTATATTGCTTTTTTCTATTTATCGAATTGCATTAAAATTGAGTTATAAATTTCAGGATTATCTTTAAAAGTTTCCTTAATGCGTATAACTAGTTTAGACTGTATTTTTTCAAAAGTGGCTTTATCAAGAAGATCCATAGTATATTCTTCTGCCATATAGTTACACCAACCACCAATACTGATAGCGTCTTGAAAGGCAGCTAATTTTGGTTCAAATTCGTTAATTAATATCATTGCAATTATAACAGTATTTACTCGACTAAAGATGGATAGTCGTGAGGTAGAGGTGCTTAAATTTTCTTCTACACTAGGTACTTCAACAAAATCTGTATAAATAGCATCAATTTGGTCTTCGGCGAAATCCCATTCTTTTTTGTAGAAACTTTTGATGTCATCTATTGTAGCAATTTTAGTTAATGAAATGTTCATAATTTTTCTCTCCTGTGGAAAATGTTGTTTGTTGTTTTGAATATAATTTAAGCGCTCATATTATTCGTTTTTTTTGTGTTATAGGGTTATATTATCATAGGAAGATGTAGTAAATAAGAAAATGAAACCACGGTTATTTGTTTGATTTAATAAAATATAATATTTTGTTTTTTTGTATAAATAAATTTTATTTTTTTTATTTTTTGATGGCTAAATAGTCAATATTTTCTACACGCTTTATTTATAATTATTTGAAAGTTATGCTTATTATGAGTTTTAATTGTGTTATACTCTTTTTAATAAAATATATATTAAAAATAAAATGTCAAGTTAAAATAAAATATTAAAATGTAATATATAATATAAAAACAAATATAATACTTGAAAGGTAAACCAAATTCTAAGTTGCTATTTACTCATAACATATTTTATTAATAGAACTATATCTAAAATTGTATTTGAATTATAGCTGAGTTTAGGTGTTTTTATTTTATATAAAATATTTTTTATTTTTTTCTTCTACATTGCATTCAGATAATTAGGGAGAATTAAACTTTAGCA
>CAYJIN010000329.1:0-1030 GCA_964370245.1 uncultured Desulfovibrionaceae bacterium | reverse complement strand
ATTTTGCTTTGCTAAAAATAGAATAAAAATAAATCAAATACGCCTATTTACTTAGAAAGTATTTCATTAATAAGAGCATAACTAGCTATTTTAAAACACT
Organism: uncultured Desulfovibrionaceae bacterium; assembly: GCA_964370245.1. GTDB lineage: Bacteria > Desulfobacterota > Desulfovibrionia > Desulfovibrionales > Desulfovibrionaceae > CAYJAZ01. The sequence goes on along the minus strand of CAYJIN010000329.1, from coordinate 930 downwards.
TATACAAACTTTATTTTGACATCACAAACTTTTTTATTTTACTCTCAATCTCTATCTCTCATAAAAATAGTATAATTAATTCTTTCAAAGAGTAGAGAATATAAAAACATGTTTTATCAGGCTAAAAGAAAAATATATGAACGAATTTAGACTAAAAAATTACATTTTTCCGCAAAAGAAATACTTTATCGGCTCACAGGTTGCAATAGCTTTTGAAACTTTACTCGACTTGCAAATGCCACTTATTGTTGCAATCCTTATGGATAAAGGTGTTTTGCTAGGTGATTTTACAGTTATTACAAACTACTCAATAATATATATTTTGCTTTTAGTTATAAATGCTTTTACTTTATTTGCTTTTGGCTATTGTTCAGCACATGCCTCCAACAAAATGGCGGCTGATATTCGTTCAAAAACTTTTGCTCACATCAACAAGCTTAAACTAGCAGATATGCAAAACATTACTGCAGGTGCACTCATTACAAGGCTCACTTCAGATATAAATATTATTCAAGAATCAACAAACCTTATGCTTCGTCTTGTATTGCGCGCCCCATTGCAACTTGTTGGCGGCATTTTGATGCTCTTATTTTTAGATAATCGCTTTGCGCTTTTATTAAGTTTTGCTATTATAGTTCTTCTTATTATTATAAGTGCTGTAGTAAAAAGGACACAACCGCTTTATAAAAACATCCAAAATGGACTTGACGACTTGAATGTTGTCAACCAAGAAGGAGTTGTTGGACTTCGCACAATAAAAGCTTATTTAGGTGAAGAAGTTGAAGAAAATCGATTCAACAGCAAAAATGAAGAGGTTGCAAAAGCAGTTTTTCAGGTGCAACGCCTTGTGAGCATTATGCAACCAGCATTTGGTCTTGTTATGAATCTTACCCTTGGCGCTTTACTTATTATTGCATTTATTACTGTTGA
>CAYJIN010000328.1:0-1030 GCA_964370245.1 uncultured Desulfovibrionaceae bacterium | reverse complement strand
CACCCTACTGTTGGCGAAGCTGCGGTTGTTCCAATGCCACACCCAATTAAAGGTGAAGCGATTTATGCTTATGTTGCACTTGCTAAAAACGTGGACTGGACAGAAGAACTTAGAAAAGAATTGAGAGTTTGGGTTCGTTCAAGCATTGGTGCACTTGCAAGCCCAGAACAAATTCAATTTGTTACAGAGCTTCCAAAAACGCTTTCAGGTAAAATTATTCGTAGAATATTAAGAAAAATTGCTGGTGGTGAATATACTGCAATTGGTGATACAACTTCGCTTGCACACCCAGAACTTATTCCTGAATTAATTGAAGCACATCAACGTTTAGCCGTAAAGCAATCTGAACATAAAAAATCTTAAAAAGCATAAAAAATAAATAATAAAATAAAATAAATTCTACCCTATGATTTTTTCTTTGATAAATCAATAGGGTAGAGTTTTAAATAAGTATTGACGAATGAATATAATCCTGTTAGAGTATGTACAAATTCTTGTACAATAACAAAGAGAGGGAAACATGAATAAATTCTTTTCAAAATTTGCCTTAGCAGGTTTACTATGTTCTGCTTTAGCAATGCCAAGCTTAGCAAATGCAGAAGGTTTTGCATTGCAAGACTGGTCAGCACGTGGTGCTGCTTTAGCTGGTGGCTTAGTTGCACGTGGTGGCGACGCATCTGCTGTTGCTTATAACCCAGCTGCAATTACTGAACTTGATGGTTTACAAATTATGGTTGGTTCTGAATTTGTTATTCCATTTTTAACAATTGAAGGTGTTACTAATGATGGCGTACCATTTAGTCAAGATGGTAGTGATCAATTCTTTATTATTCCTCATGGCTATGCAACTTATAAATTAAATGATAAAATTTCTCTTGGTTTAGGCGCATTTTCACGCTTTGGCCTTGGTAATGACTATCCTAATAATTGGGTAGGAAGTGATAACGTAACATACGTAAACCTTCTTACATCAACAATTAACCCAAACATTGCTTGGCGTGTAAACGATATGGTTTCACTTGCAGCTGGT
>CAYJIN010000327.1:0-1031 GCA_964370245.1 uncultured Desulfovibrionaceae bacterium | reverse complement strand
AAAAATCAAAAGATAAACTAGATTCCGCCTTCAGCGTAGAATTTGTCTGTGTAAGCGTATAATGCTGGTGAACCACCTGTGTGTAAGAATACAACGTTAGCGCCTTCTTTGAAGTAACCGTTACGGATCATGCCAACTAAACCAGCAAATGCTTTACCTGAGTAAACTGGATCTAATAAGATACCTTCAGTTTGAGCTAAACATCTTACTGCTTCATACATTGTTTCGTTTGGTAATGAGTAACCTGGGAGGTAGTATTCAGCATTACATACAACTTTGTCGCGTGGGATTTCGCCACAACCAACGTGAGCTGCTGTTGCTTGAGCTAATTTGTAGATGTGATCTTCTTGAACGTCTTGTGGACGGCTAACTGTTACGCCAACTACTGGAATGTTAGCGTTAGTGCCAACAACACCAACTACCATACCAGCGTGTGTACCACCAGAACCTGAAGGAACAACGATGTTATCAATGTTAACTTGCATTTGAAGAGCTTGTTGCATTAATTCTTGAGCACAAGCAACATAACCTGTAGAACCGATAGGATCTGAAGCGCCACCAGGAATGATGTAAGGTTTTTTACCTTTTGCTTTTAATTCTTCAGCTGTTTTTTGCATTTCAGCCATCATATCTGTGCCACCTTCAACAGCGCGGATGCTTGTTACGCCTAAAAGACGGAATAAGAAGTGGTTACCAGAACCTTCTGGTTTGTAAGAATCTTTTACGCGTTGTTCCATGATAAGGTGACAATCCATACCTTCTTTAACAGCCCAAGCAAGTGTAAGACGGCAGTGGTTAGATTGAACAGCACCACAAGTGATAAGGGTGTCACAACCTTGTGCAATTGCATCAGCAATTGAGAAGTCTAATTTACGTGTTTTGTTACCGCCTGATGTACCTGGTAAAAGGTCATCACGTTTGATGTAAACATTAACTTTGCCACCAAGAGCTTTAGAAAAGTTATCTAATTTTTCTAATGGTGTTGGGCAAGAAACATAACCACGGCGTGCTAATTTAGCTAAATTCATTTG
>CAYJIN010000326.1:0-1038 GCA_964370245.1 uncultured Desulfovibrionaceae bacterium | reverse complement strand
TTTGATATTTATAATTTTATTTTTGATCAGCTATTTCACTATAAAAACTGTAGCAATCTTTTCCTTTTGTTTTTGATTGATACAAAGCTTTATCCGCTGCTTGATAGAGCTTTTCAAAGCTTTGCCCATCTTCTGGATACAGGGCAATACCTACACTGCCTGAAACTTTATAAGATTTATTTCCACCTAAAAATGTTTTTTTAAACGCTTTTGAAACCATTTCAGCTTTGCTAGTAATAAGCTCTAAATCGTCAATATTTTGTAAGAATATAGCAAATTCATCACCACCAATTCTTCCAATAATATCATCTTCTCTGAAATGCTCATGCAAGTTTTTTGCTAATTCTGTAAGCACTTTATCACCCATTTGATGCCCATGGATATCATTGATTATTTTAAAATCATCAATATCAAAAATAAAAAGCGCATGATTCTTTGCAGGGTTTACCTTTATCGCTGCTTTTATAAGATTTTCTGTTGTTACCTTATTTAGGCAATTTGTCAAAAGATCTGTTTGCGCTAAAAGCTCAAGCATCTTTTCATCATGCACATCAAAAGTTCTTCCTATACAAAAGAGAGGATTTTTATCTTTATCAAAAATCGTTTTAGAAATGCTTCTATAGTATCGCACTTCACCTGTAGGAAGATTGAAGCGCACTTCCCATGGTTCATCAATACCTTTTCTTAGCTTTTCAAGCATTTCATAGAAAAAGGCTAAATCATCTTTATGCACCAAGGCTTCTACATCAAATGAATCAGGATAGAGCTGTTTTGTTGACGGCAACCCAAGAATTTCTTTGCCTTTTCCAAAAAATTGAATATTTGACGTACGTAAATCAAGGGCAAAAAACCAACCTTTTGCCATATCTGCAATGCTATTAAACAATGTTTTATCTGAAATTTCATCAAAGAAATAACCATCTGCCCATTCAGCATCTTCTGTTCCAGCGAGCTGTGGACGCAAATCTTTTACAAATGCAGCTATATATGGTCTTCTTTGATTATCCATCGCATTCAGCTTTTGGAAAATAACTTCAG
>CAYJIN010000325.1:0-1041 GCA_964370245.1 uncultured Desulfovibrionaceae bacterium | reverse complement strand
AGTTATGGAGTGCAACTATAAATGGCGTTCCTGAAGATGGCACATCTACAACAGTAAAGTATACAGATGCAGATGGCGATTCACAAGATCTTAATATTTCTGTTGAACGTGGTGATACATCTGCTGATGTTGTTGTTGGCTTAGATGGCACTGCAACACAAATCAATCCTGGGCAAGATTATAATATAGCCTTTATTCTTGATACATCAGGTTCCATGTACGATGAAAGACATGGTGATATTGGTGGAAAAGTTACAGAAGATGGTAACATTGTGCAAGCTGGAGATGAAGCAAGTCGCCTTGGTGAATCTCTTGAAGCTATATACGATTTTATAAGCACCACTCTTTTAACACATGCTAATAGTGAACTTGGTGGTAATGTAAATATTTTTCTTACAACCTTCTGGGGAAATACACAGGGTGGAGTTGGTGCAGATAATGCTGGTGCAGGCGATGGAGCCTATACAGGCATAAAAGATGGCGACGGTGTTGAAGTTGTTCTTAGTTTTAACGCAGGTTTGAAAGCAGAAGACTTGAAGGCTGAAATTCTTGAACAACTAACAAAACTTTATGATAGCCATGTGACAGCAGGTGAAAACGGTACAGCACTTGATGGCCCATCACGAGATACTGCTGATGATGGTTTTCACTGGGGTACTTACTATGGAAAAGGTTTTAATTCTGCTGCAGCTTGGTTTAAAAATTTAGAAGATTCTGGTGCGATCAATGAAGTTTTCCTCATGTCAGATGGCAATGCAAATGATACGGAAACTGCACGCATAGCAGGGTATAATAATCTTTTAGTGTCAATGGGCTTAGCACAAAAAGATGCTGATGGGAATTACATCAAAGGTGCTGACGGCATGTATTTACCAATAGAAGGTAGTGAACATAAGATTCATGGTATTGGTATGGGTACAGTTACTGATGCCTTCAAAGATAATCTTGATCAGTTTGATACAACTGAAGATGGTGCAACTGTTGTTACTGATTCTAATATTAGCGATATCTTCAGCCCAGATAAGGGTAATGTTTCTACAA
>CAYJIN010000324.1:0-1052 GCA_964370245.1 uncultured Desulfovibrionaceae bacterium | reverse complement strand
CCGCGACGTCAACCTTGGCAAGGTTGCACTCTACCGCTGAGTTACTCCCGCTCAGCGCAGAAAGATAATTAGCGAGTTTTGAAACAAATGTCAACAAAAAAATGCAAAAAATTTAAAATAATTTATTGTTTTTACAAATTGCTTGCATTCAAGCGATAAAAATGGTAATTCTTTATTTCTGTAAAAAGAAGCACTTAAGGAAGGTTTTTATGTCTGAATTAGAAATTTCGCTCTCAATTGAAACTGAGCTTCCAAAAACCTTAGCAAAAGATAGTCAAATTCCTTTCCATTTTGCGGACGGTTCTTATTTTGAAAATCCATTACCATCTGATTTCGAATTTGTTTATATCATCATAACCAATACCTCTACAAAGAAACGCACAATTGTTGATGTGAAGTTTGAGCTTTGTTTAGAAAGTAAGATAAAAGAAAAAAGCAAAAAAACTAAGAAATCTGAAAAAAGCTCGCAAGTGCATTCTACAGCAGATGAAAAAAGATTAGAAGAACTTCCACTTGGCGAAGTGCTTTCAAAGTTTTCAATAGATACTGATAGCAATGCTTGCAACAATTCATCTTTCTTTCAATTATCAACGCATTTTGCCAATATTTATGGTATGAAAATTGAACCAGAGCAAAGCATTGTTTTTGCATGCTTGCGTGAACACCTTGCTTCTGCCGTGCGTTACACTTATCCAATCGAAAAAACATATATGCGTGCAAGCTGTGAATTTTTAGATGGCCGTAAAGCCTATTCAATACCTGCGCTATTTGATGCCGATTACCCAAAATCGCCTTTGCAAGATATCGAGCTTTTGAATTATCATTCAATATTAAAGAATGAACAAAGCGCTTTCCATAAAGAATATGCAAAAATAAAGAAAGAATATAAAAGCTTAAAAGAATATTCCTCTTTGCATTATGAGCTTGGCATTCATCTTATTAAAGAAAAAGGCAAGAAAGCATGGCTTATGCGTGAATATGCACCAGATGCCACAAGCCTTTATTTTCTTTATGATAGTGATAATTTTGGCAATTGGAAAAGCATTGAATAT
>CAYJIN010000323.1:0-1056 GCA_964370245.1 uncultured Desulfovibrionaceae bacterium | reverse complement strand
AGGATTCAAACGGAAATGTATTGAAAGGTGGCGATATGCTTATCTTTGTTGCAGGGCATAATCCAATCTACGGCAAGCAAATTCTCTATTTCAAAGACCCTATTTTCCTTGAAAGAGCAAAGATTGAAGCGCCATTAATCAGTGATACGCTTTACCCTAGAAATGAAGTCATTGAAGTAAAGAAAATAGAAAGTTCTCAAGTTGATTTTGAGGCATATTTGGAGGAAAAATGAAGCCAATAGTTATGATGAGCATTTCAGCTTCTATCTTTGCTTCAATCATTTATTATGCGCATAATTTGGGTTTAGCAATCAATCTCACTGAATCACTTCCCCGAGGTTTATATGTGGAAGATACTAATCAAATTAACTATAATGAAATTATAAAATTCTGCTTACCCGAAGAAATTTCAGAAAAAGTCAATGCTCAACTCTATATTCCTGATGGCTTTTGTGAAAATGGAAGTTCTGGGCTTTTGAAATTAGTGCTTGGAATGGAAGGCGATAGTATAAGCATTGAAAATGATATTATACACGTCAAACGGCAAGACAAAAATTTTAGCATAGCTCTTCATAAGAAAGAATATAGCAAAAAAGGAAATAAACTTCTCTCTTTTCTTGAGGAAGGAATTATTCCAAAAGGCAAGCTCTTTGTTTATACACCACACAAAGACAGTTTTGATTCACGTTATTATGGCTTGATTGATAAAGAAACAGTTACACCCATGCGAGAGTTTATAACTTTTTGAGGGCTGAATTGTTAGCATCCTTTCAAAATAGTTAAATAGCGAAGTCTTTTCACTATTTTGAAATGGATAATTTATTTCTTTTACTGTGGAAAAAAGTCTACCTTTTTCCACAAAATCACACACATGATGAACGCATAACTTTAACAGTGGAAAAATGTTCAAATTTAATATTTCCTTACTTAATGGAAAATACTTATTGACTTTTTTCCACTATATACTTACAAGGTAAAATATGGCCAAAAGAAAAAATAAGTTTGAAGGTCAGCTAAGTCTTTTTGATGATTATCTCAATCATATTGAAAGCTTAG
>CAYJIN010000322.1:0-1072 GCA_964370245.1 uncultured Desulfovibrionaceae bacterium | reverse complement strand
GATGAAGTAGTTGAAAAATATATTGAAATGAACATTGCTCACCCTTTTAGAGAAGGCAATGGACGAAGTGGGCGTATTTGGCTAGATTTGATTTTTAAGAAAGAGCTTTCTAAAGTTGTAGATTGGAGCCAAATCTCAAAAGAAGATTATCTTCAAGCTATGGAGCGTAGCCCTGCTAAAGACATTGAAATAAAAGCGCTTTTGAAAAATGCCCTCACAGACAAAATCAGCGATAGAGAAATTTACCTCAAAGGTATTGATACTTCATATGCTTATGAGGGGTATTCTACATTTAGTGCTAAAGATTTGTCTAGCCTAGAGGATGGAAATGAAAACAAAAAGTGATTTTTGGGATAGAGTGCCAAGCTTGATAGCTATAGTAGTTCCTGCTATTTTTGCTTGTTCTGTCTTATATAATTTTATTTATTGTTTTTTACTTGGCTTTAGCTTAGCAAAAATCCCAATCAATATCGAAGATTTTACTCTTACGTTTAGAGATTATCTTATTATGTTTTTGTTTTTCATGTTTCCATTTAGGGAACAAATTAAAAATATTCGTGATAATTATTCAGATCGAAGAATTGTAACACCACAACAGCGTAATCTTTCACACTTTGCAAAAGTAGTTCTTTGCTTGTTTTCACTCTTTATAATTTTTCCAATATGGGCGATTTATGAAGCTTGCTCTGCAAAGAACTATTTTATAATTTTCCCTGTTTTTATTGCCCTAATTTGGGCGCCAATTATAAGTGTAATAATTCTTTTTGTAAAGATGACAAGAAAAAATTCTGCTTACTTAGTACTCCTTATGCTTTCAACTATTGCTTGTTTTTATCTTTGGCATATTGCAAGAGAAAATATTATAGATAGTTTTATAAATCCAATCTATATAGAAGAACATGAAGACCAAGTACTTCTTCTTCGCACCTTTGAAAAAGGACATCTTGTAAGCGACAAAGATTATAACTTAAGTTTTCACTATCTAGACAGTAATACCGTGATAAACTTCAGCCAAAATGAAGAGCTTGCTGAGTATTTTGAAAAATATCACAAAAAAGAGGAAGAAAAAGAA
>CAYJIN010000321.1:0-1081 GCA_964370245.1 uncultured Desulfovibrionaceae bacterium | reverse complement strand
TTGTTATGAATCTTACCCTTGGCGCTTTACTTATTATTGCATTTATTACTGTTGACAGCAGTAATTTACAAATAGGGCAAATTATGGCTGCTGTCAGCTATATTACACAAATTCTTTTTGCTCTTATTATGCTTGTTATGATTTTCCCTTCACTTTCACGAGCGAGCATAAGTTTGCAAAGAGTAAAAGAAGTTTTTGCTCTTAGCGTTGAAGTAGAAGAACATAACAAAGAAAAACTCGAAGAAATTAAAAGCATTGAATTTTTAAATGTATCTTTTACATATCCACAAATAAAAGAAGATATTGAAGAAAACACAAAGAAAAATCTTTTACAGAAGAATAATAATAGTGCAAGTATCCAAAATATTAATTTTAAAATTAATAAGGGCGACAGAATTGCTTTTTTAGGAACAACAGGTGCTGGAAAATCAACTATAATTAAAATTCTTTTTGGTCTTTATGAAGCAAATGAAGGTAAAGTGCTTATAAATGGAAAGGATATACGAGATTATTCTCTTTCTGATATACGCAATGCCATAAGCTATGTTCTACAAAAAAGTGACTTATTCAATGCAAGCATACTTGAAAATATTACTTTTTCTGATTTAAATTATACACAACAGCATGTTGAACGCGCAACAAAAATAGCACAAGCAGATGATTTCATTATGAAGCTTGAAGGCAATTATGAAAAAGAATTAGGCTCTAAAGGTGTAGGAGTTTCAGGCGGGCAAAAACAAAGAATAAATCTCTCACGTGCATTTTTAAAAGAATCAAGCCTTCTGATTTTAGATGATTGCACTTCTGCACTTGATCTTATCACTGAAAAAAAGGTTCACCAAGCTATAAAAGAAGCAGACATGTATTCAAGCATTCTTCTTATCTCTCAAAAAGTTGTAAGTGTGCAAGACATGGATCGAATTTATCTTCTTGATAAAGGACGCATTGTCGACTTCGGATCTCATAATGAATTACTTAAAAAATCAGCTCTTTATAGGGATTTTTGCAAGTCGCAAAACTTCATTATTAAGGAGAATAATCATGAGTAAACTCGGGAAAGTAATTGGCTCATCAAAAAATA
>CAYJIN010000320.1:0-1081 GCA_964370245.1 uncultured Desulfovibrionaceae bacterium | reverse complement strand
CACTTGAATTTGCAAATACTTTACATCAAAACACTTGAAGATTATTTTGTTTTGATATAATCTAAAACTATCTAGTAAAAATAGGCGTATACTGTAGTGTAAACATATAGGAATATCTTTAAAAGAGGTTTTGAATGATGTGTCGAGTAATAAAACAAAGTATCTTTTTCTTAGTATTTATTTCATTTTTTCTCAATGCCTCTTTTTTTGAGAAGAATACACTAGAAAGTAGCAATGCAATTTCATCTATATTTCAGATAAATTCAGCATTTGCGAATGAAAATGAGAAAAGAATAAAAGAATTAACTGAAAATTTGCAAAGTAAAACAATGAATGCTGGAGCTGCGGCTGGCGTTCCACTTCCACCTAGTCTTACAACGGAAGAAGAGCAAGAGCTTGATTGGTTGTTTTCATTACATTTAGAAGAGCAAGAAAAATTTCTCAGTGAAATTGAAGAAGAACAAAATGTAATAACTAAAAACCTGATGGCCCTCATAACAGAAATAGGCGACAAAACCTATGCAACGTATAATGAATTTAATAATCTTAAAATTCAATATAATTTCAATAAAAATGAACCAGTTGCAATTACTAGATTAGAAGAAAAATTAAAATTTTATATAAATGAATTATCAATTTTATCTCAACCACTTAGTTCTAATTATGAACATGCACAGTCACGTATCGTGCAGTTGAACAATGTAAAAAACAATCTTGCAAATTATAAAAATAGTATTTTTGATGATGTTATAAAAAGAACTGATGCCTTGATTATCTTCTATGAAAATACGGTGAAATATATTGAAGATAACATGCCAACATCGCAAACTCTTCTCACAGAATTACAGGCAACGAGCCAAGAGTTTGAAGAAAGAATGCCTGAACTTTGGGAAAATTTTTATCGAACAGGTGCTTTTTCAGATTTATATGAAGAAATACACCTCAGTGAATTAGCAAATACGCTTACTTCTGTTGCTGATACTGAAACGGCAATAGAGCTTGATACTGGTAAAAATATCTCCTATACGAATGAAGAAGTTTCTTTTTTTGATATTATAGCTCAAGAATTGCCAGCAAGTGC
>CAYJIN010000319.1:0-1090 GCA_964370245.1 uncultured Desulfovibrionaceae bacterium | reverse complement strand
CTGAAATGGCTTTCGATTTAATTGACTCTAATAAAGATAAAGAAATTTCATCAGACGAGTGGAATTCTTTTATGCAAAGACATTCAAGCCCAGAAGGCTTTGTGGAAGAATCAAAAAGTTCTACAATGCCAGCGCAAGATGGTGCAATTCCAACTAAAAGCCCAACTATGCCATCAATGAATCAGATGAAAGAAATGGCACAACCAAATAATGTTGTTAAACCTCAGGTTAATACTGTTGAAGGTTTACCAATTTTGGCTGCACCGAAAGTTGAAACTCCAACCGTTTCTGAACCAAGTGCACCAAAAATTGATCCACCAAAAGCCCCAACAGTTGAAAAAATGGATGACTTACCAGTTCTAACACCACCTAAAAACTAAAGAGGAACTATGCTTGCTATTCTAGATTACGAAGCCGGAAATCAAACCTCTGTTTTGCGCGCACTAAAAGCTCAAAACATAGAATGCGTTATCACTGCCGATTCAAAAATTTTGCAAAATGCTGATGGCGTTATTTTTCCTGGAGTTGGTTCTGCCGCACAAGCGATGGATTATCTTATTTCACATAAATTAGATATAGAATTAGAAACACTTGTAGCTAACAATAAACCAATCCTTGGTCTTTGCTTAGGTGCGCAAATCCTTCTCGATTTCTCAGAAGAGCATAATACAAAAACTTTAGGTATAGTATCTGGAAAATGCCGCATGTTTTCAACTGAGTTGAAAGATGGTAATAGAGAAATAAATATTCCTCATATGGGCTGGAATGCATTGCAATTAAAAAAAGAAAGTCCTTTATTTAATGGTATTAAATCAGGTGACGAATTTTATTTTGTTCACTCTTACTATAATGAAGTTGAAAGCGACTTAGTTCTTGCAACAACCCAATATGGCTTAGAATTTGCTTCAATTTATGGTAGAGATGGACTTTGGGCTGTGCAGTGCCACCCTGAAAAAAGTGGAAAAGTTGGTTTAAAGCTATTAGAAAACTTTGCTGAATATTGTGCTAAAAACTCTAATAAATAAGGTGATGGAGATATGCAAAAAGAAAATTTATCAAAACGTATTATTCCATGCCTTGATGTGCGTGA
>CAYJIN010000318.1:0-1094 GCA_964370245.1 uncultured Desulfovibrionaceae bacterium | reverse complement strand
CTTTTGTATAACCAACTATAATTTTTGATAAACGATTTTTCAAATCAGGCAAATCACTCGCTAAGCATAAGATTGCCATGATTTCAGAGGCAACTGTAATATCAAAACCATCTTCACGTGGAACACCATTGGTTTTGCCGCCAATTCCACACACGATAGAGCGAAGTTCTCTATCATTCATATCAACAGCTCTGCGCCATGTAATTCTGCGTATATCAATATTTAAATCATTACCGTGATGTATGTGGTTGTCTAAAAGAGCAGCAAGAAGGTTATTAGCAGCGCCAACAGCGTGAAAATCGCCTGTAAAGTGAAGGTTAATTTCTTCCATAGGCACAACTTGCGAATAGCCACCACCAGCAGCACCACCTTTGATGCCAAAAACAGGCCCTAAAGATGGTTCACGCAAAGCAACAATTGCATTTTTGCCTAAAGCTTTCAAGGAGTCGCCAAGCCCTACTGTTGTTGTGGTTTTTCCCTCACCAACTGGAGTTGGGTTGATTGCTGTTACTAAAATAAGTTTTCCATTCGCTTTATCTTTGGAATCTCTTAGAAATTGAGCGTCAATCTTTGCTTTATAGCGTCCATAAGGTTCGACATATTTTTCAGCTAAGCCAATTTTTTCTGCCATTTCACTAATTGGCATCATCACTATTTCTTGCGCTATTTCAATATCTGACTTGAATGACATAAAGACTCCTTAATTATATTTAAATATCTAGTTCTAAGAGAAATAGATGAAGGTTTCATATACAACTGTGCGAACATAATAGCATTATTTTATTTTTACTTCAAGCCTTTATACATTTATTTCTATTTTTACTTGCTAGAATAACTTTCGCGCTTTGAAAAATAAAAAAACACAGCCGAATTTCAACTGTGTTTTTATGAGATATTTATGCAATATCAATTATTTATTTCTGCGTTTTATCACAATAACTGCAACTAATCCTAAAAGAATAATCACAATGCCTGTAAGCATGCCAGCATCCAAAGATTTTTCTTCCACTTTTGGGCTTGCAGCTTCACTATTATTAGTATTAATCATATGCACATAAATTTCTTTGCCTTCTGCTAAAATTCCAATTGAACCA
>CAYJIN010000317.1:0-1110 GCA_964370245.1 uncultured Desulfovibrionaceae bacterium | reverse complement strand
ATGCGCGAATTTGCGAAAGAACTTGAATTTGAAAAAGCAGCCGAACTTCGAGATAAAATAGTTAAATTACGTGAAGCCTTACTAGAAAGCTAAGCATTTCTCTATGAGATTGAATCGAATAAATCTTTAGCGAACAAGTGAAAACGACGTTTTTCACGCAGTGAGGATTTTGTGCTGAAAGGCAAAATCTTTATTAAATAAAAAACCGCTAATCGTTTGCGAAATTAGCGGTTTTTTTGTTGCCTGGGGAAAACTATTCGGAACTTTCTAAGGCTGCTTTCAGTTTTGCTTCGTCAGTATGGGAAAGGGAAGTTTTGATAATTGTTCCACCTTCGCCTTTTAATTCGTCTAACACTTTGTCAAAAACAATATTGTCAAGAAGCAAGAAAAGCATAGAGGAATTTTCAGTAAGGTTTGCAGAAAGATCTTTCATGAAATTATCATTGATGCCTACATCACTTAATGCGCCAGCAACAGCGCCTGTTCCAGCACCAACCGCTAAACCTAGCAATGGATTCATAAATAGCACACCAACTAATAGCCCCCAAAAGCCACCACTTGCAGTGCCAGCAGCTGTGAGGTTGTACATTTGGTGAAGTTTAACTTTTCCTTTAGAATCTTTTTTTGCAACAACAGCATCTTCAACATTTACAAGATAATCTTTTTGCATTTTTAAAAGATGAAGCCTTACTTCATCTGCCCTAAATTCATTTTCATATGAAACTACAACTAATATGCTCATATCTCTAAGCCTCCATAGGGTTAAATAAACCTTATTCTAAGTAATTAATTCGCTTAATTTTGACATATTGTCAAGAATTTGCAAATTATGGTAAAGCTTATGTGTAAATTGTAATGATAGATATTATTTATTTTTGATTAGATAAATGAATTCTAAAAAGTAAAAATAAAAAAAATTCTTGTAAATCAAAAAGAAAAAGTAAGCAGATGTCAGATTTGAAAAATGACATCCTAGAAATATGAAAATAAAAAGTAAGCTGAAAAGAAACAGCCGAATAAGAATATATCAAAAAGAAGTTAAAACAAAAAAGGCATATCAAAAAATGATATGCCTTATCTGAAAAGTGGCGAAGCGGAAGGGACTTGAAC
>CAYJIN010000316.1:0-1116 GCA_964370245.1 uncultured Desulfovibrionaceae bacterium | reverse complement strand
AATTAACCCAAACATTGCTTGGCGTGTAAACGATATGGTTTCACTTGCAGCTGGTCTTGAAATTTCAGGCGCTCAAGTTAAATTACATCAAAGTATATCAGATGTTCAACATCCTGCTTTAGGCACATTAACTGGTGGGCGTTCAAGACTAGAAAGTGATATTGCTTATGCTCTTGGCTTTAACTTAGCAGCACATTTACGCTTTAACGAGCAATGGTCAGCTGGTTTAACATACCGTTCAGCAATTAACTATCACTTTGACGGTGAGCAAAAAGTCAATGGTTCTCTTTTAGGAATTAATGGTACATATCAAGGAACAACAACTCTTCACCTCCCACAAGAAGTAAAAGCTGCTGTTGCGTATGCACCAAATGAAAAAATAAGCTTTGAAGCTGGTATTGCTTACTATGGTTGGTCAGCGTATGACCACTTAAATCTTTATTATGGTGCAGCAGGTGGACCTGGTGGCATTTCAGTTAAACCAAACGAAAAAGACTGGAACGATACTTGGATGTATTCATTCAGTACTGAATATGCTTTCTATGAATGGTTAGATTTACGTGCTGGTGTTAGCTATGAAACAGCAGCTGTAAACGAAGCACATGCTGATTACATGGTTCCTGCTTATGGTCGTTGGAAATTTGGCGTAGGCGCTGGCGTGCATAAAGATGCTTGGGCAATTGATGCTGCTTATGTTTACCATATGGTTAATGGTGTTGATTATGCACATGCTGATGCAGTAAATGATCACATTCATAACGACACTAAATCAACTAATGTTGGCGCACACGCATTCAACCTTTCTTTCAGCTATAAATTCTAATTTATATTATAATTTAGTATAGATTTATAGGCCCCTAAGTTTTGCTTGGGGGCTTTTTTTATGTTTTAGTGTGTAAAAAAAATAAAAAAGAACTTTTTAAAGTCTTGTGACATTATATTGATAGATTTTGGCCTATTCGGCACAAAATCCTCACTGCACAAGAAACCAAGTTTTTGCTTGTTCGCTAAAGCCTTTGTGCATTTCATTTACAAAAAAAATAAAAAAGAACTTTTTAAAGTCTTGCTCTTATAGAAAGTTGTGGTTATAGTACGCAAATACACAAAGATTTTATT
>CAYJIN010000315.1:0-1125 GCA_964370245.1 uncultured Desulfovibrionaceae bacterium | reverse complement strand
CAGCATAATAGCCAGTTTCGTCTTGCACAACAACATTTCCCATGAGTGGAAGAAGTTTTTCAATAAAAAGACAAACTGCATGGTGAAAGCCAGCGCCAAGCATTGATGTGCTTGAATCGATAACGATTTTACCATGTTTTCCTAGAGTTACATATATTTGCCCAAGATTGCACATAGTAATTTCAGCGCCATCTTCCGTGCGTTTGAAAAGAAAATTATTTTCTTCTGCAACTCGTTTAAATTCGGTTTCAACTACTTTATCATGGTCTTTTGCCATGCCTTGAACGATAATTCCAACACTCATGTATTTACCTATCTTATATTTAATTAATTTTTTATTTATACTTTTTCCAACAGAAAAGCCTTGTCCATATAAGGACAAAATTTAACAGCTGTAAAAAAGCCCTCAAAAGAGGGCATTTGAGGTCTATTCTTCAAAGTCTTCGTCGTCTTCTTGGAAGAGAGGAACAAGTTCTTCACGAATAACTTTAGCAGCAGCACTTGCAACGAGATTTTCTAAATTATCAAGCGTGCTCTCGAGTGAACTTATTCTTTCTTGAAGTTTTTCATTCGCTTCAATATGTGATTTTACAATATCAAGATTTGATTCCATTTCAGTGTTGAGATTTTCAAGT
Organism: uncultured Desulfovibrionaceae bacterium; assembly: GCA_964370245.1. Lineage (GTDB taxonomy): Bacteria > Desulfobacterota > Desulfovibrionia > Desulfovibrionales > Desulfovibrionaceae > CAYJAZ01. The sequence continues at coordinate 490 of CAYJIN010000315.1, read as the reverse complement.
TCTGAAAGGCGGCCTTCAAAAGTGGCTAAACCACGTGCATGTTCATCAAAACGGTCTGACATATCCATAATAAAAGTATCTATTTTAAGGTGGATGCTTTCTTCTGCTTTTGAAAAATCAGCTTTTGAGGATTCAGAAGAGAGAGCAGGATTATCTTGATCTGTTGGCATGGAAGCTAAGGTTGATTTTATATCTTCAACTTCAGCTTGAAGTACTAAGGTATCATCAATATTGTCTTGCAAAGCAAGTTTCATTTTATTTACTTCATTTGAGAATAAATCAAAATCAGCGCGTAACTTTTCAAAATCTTCATTTGAGGGAAGGTTTTCACTTAAAGGAAGAGGTTCAGCAGGGGGCGCAAGAGCTGGTTCAGGGGTTTGTGTTTCTTGTTCTTGAACTTCTTGAACAGGTTGAGCTTCTTGAGCAGCCGCTTTGTTTTGTTTTATTTTATCAAAAACACTTTGAAGATTGCCTGTAATTACAATAGGTG
>CAYJIN010000314.1:0-1127 GCA_964370245.1 uncultured Desulfovibrionaceae bacterium | reverse complement strand
TTTTTCTATGAGGAAGATTTATTGATTTGATTCTGATTTTTGTTTGCCTAGTTTTTGCTTTGGAAGTTCTATTGTCTTTTTTCTCTTTACTTGACTGGTCTCCGACGGCCTAAGAGGGGTCAATAGGACTGCGTCCTAAGCCACCCCTCTTAGGGAACACCAGGCTTTACCTGCTTAATTGCCACTAAGTTGACGTGGACTCAATACCGCATGCACAGTGGAGATACTTTGTATCTCCTACAGGCATGACTCTTCTTCTTCATAAAATTCACAGCCACGTCAACAAAAGACAAGTGGCAATTTCTGCAAGTGCAGAGATTCTCATCCTAATTGTAAGCTTTTTATATTTTTCGTTGTTTTTGAGTAAGATATTAATAGTTTGTTATACAATTGGTGCTATTTAAAGTTATCGGAGTTAAAGCTACGAGAATTTCAAAAATCTAAACATCAATATTTTCAAGTAAAGCTGTAAATGTTGTGCTTGTAGAAAATTTGTCACTCTTTAAGGCGGTAAAGTTCTCAAGATGATAATCGAGTCATACCTGTAGGCGTATACAAAGTATAGCCACTGGTATGCGTGAATAGGACACCGCCTTAACTTGTGACAAGTTTTAAGAGGTAAGGCGTGGTGTTCCCTAAGAGGGGTGGCTTAGGACGCAGTCCTATTGACCCCTCTTAGGCCGTCGGAGACCAGTCAAGTAAAGAGAATAAAGATAATAGAACTTCCAACGCCAAAACTAGGCAAACAAAAATCTAAATCAAATAAATAAAACTTCCTCTATAAAGTAAAGAAGAAAGAAAATTATAAAAGCCTCGAAATTTCTTTCGAGGCTCTCAATTCAAATCAAAAATAAATCAAAAATAAAATAAAACTAAACTATCTAAATAACCCTACTGTTCAATAGCAATATTACCAACAGCTTGTAAGCGAATATCAGCTGGAATTTCTGCTTGTGAGATAACGGCTACATTTGGCACAAAGCGTGTAATCAAGTTTGCTAAGTGCGGACGAATTGCTGGAGTTACGAGTAACACTGGTTGCGATTCAAGATGCACGGCATTATCGATTGTGCTGTTGATATTATTGATAAGTTTCTGCGCTGAAATTGGGTTCATCGCTAAATATG
>CAYJIN010000313.1:0-1142 GCA_964370245.1 uncultured Desulfovibrionaceae bacterium | reverse complement strand
AGAGATGATGGCGATGACACAATCGAAGGCTTTACAGTTGGCGAAGATACATTAGACCTTACAGCATTTGATTCAGATGAATATGATATCAGTGTTGGGCAATCAGGTGATGATAGTGTTATTACTATTTCAAAAGATGGCGAAGTTCAGCTTGAAATTACTTTAGCTGATGTTGCGTATAGTGATGGTTTGCTTAATGAAATTACTGCTACTAATACTGTATCAGATGGCGTAACATGCTAAAATAGTATTTATACTAAATTTATACAATCACGGTGTTTTATGAATGCCGTGATTTTTTTTAGCATAAATTTTTATAAACTGCTAAATTTTTTTCATTAAATTAGAAGATAAATATATGTGGCAATTTTTTTGCCAGACTGCACACAAAATTGTATGCGTTTTTCGTGAAAAAAAGCTTGCTATTTTTATAAAGTTTTGCTATAAACAAATTTGAACGAAATCTGACCGGCGATAAGTTACGGCAGAATTGAATGAAGTTATGATCCTTTTTTTTAGGCGGACTTCTTCATAAAGGGCAATTTAGATGGCTTTTTTTAGCTACCTATTTGTCTTTGCTATGTCCTTGTAATTTGCTTTCTATATTCGATGTTTCTTACCACAAAGCAATAATAGTAAAAAAAATATAAACTACAATCGGGAGTTTTCATGGCTACTCTTAATTTATCTATGCCTTTAGCAACACAACAAGCTAATCTTGTAATTACAGCAGAAACAGATGCATTAGCATTTGATTTTGACATTGCGGATGCAATTATTGAACGTGTTGAAGATGATTTTGTTATTTCTTTTGACGAAACAGGCTCAAGTATCGTCTTAGAAGATTTCTATACAATTTATAACGGCGAATTTATGCCGGATTTCGTTTTAGATGGTGAAACAATTAGTGGTGAAGATTTCTTTGCTGCTTTAGATCCTAACTTAATGCCAGCAGCTGGTCCTGCAGCGGCAGCAGCAGCTGGTGGTGGCCGTTTCTATGATTTAGAAACTGACCCTCTTGCAGCTGGTATTGACGCACTTGATGGTCTTGACGGTGGTTCAGCTTATGCTGTTAATCCATTCTTAGAAGATGGCGATGGTGCAAACAATCCGCCAACAATTTTAGGTGTTACAATTTTCCC
>CAYJIN010000312.1:0-1148 GCA_964370245.1 uncultured Desulfovibrionaceae bacterium | reverse complement strand
TTCAAAAGAAATAACTGCGCCATTATCAAACGAGATAACAAAATCATTATCAATGCGTTCAATAGTTGCTTCTGAAATATCAAAATTTATAATAAATTTTTCAAGTTCTTGATTCAGTGGAAGTCTAACCTTTTCATTCGCTAAAGGAAGCGCCAAGTATAAAGTAGCCATATAAACCTCTAAAAAAACTGAGAATTCTGTTCGATTTTACTTTGACACAACTTCTTATTTGAGGAATAGTATTCAACAAAAATAAAAAGATACATGAATATGCTAAAAAAGCTTTTTTATATCAAATCAAGTCAAATCAAACGAAATCAGCTACTTTATAAAATCATTCCAAGGCAATAAACAGTTTGAGGCTTATTTAACAAATACTTTAAATCATAACTTATGATTTTTATATAAACTTTCCTATAAAATAAAGAAAAATACTTTGCTTTTTTGTTTATATTTTGTTTTGCAATAAACAGTAACTATGTATAATTCCATACTTTATTTTTAGATATTAATCATTTATCAAATGTTGTAAACCCCAAAAAAATCACGACACCATAATTTTTCTAAAGTGCCGTGATTCATTTAAATCGTTAATTATCTAACACATCTAATTTATTATTTTTAATTTAGAATTATTGAGTTGTTACACATTGCTTAAAGCCATTTTATAACTAAAATTTTTATGTAAGATTTCTCTTCTTTATTCATCATTCATTTATTTTCCCCGCAAATATCGCATAAAAAAACACGGTGCCCTCGTTTTGAGAACACCGTGATTATTTAGATTGTTAGTTTATCTTATTTAGATGTAAGGATTAGATTTTGATGTTGCCACTATCAATAGCGCTTTTAAGATCATCATCATCCATACCGCCAGCACCTTCAAGAGTGATTGAGCCTAATAATGTGCCACCTTCATCAAAGATATTAAGATTTGCATCTTTAGCATCGTTAACATCGGTAGTTACATTGTATTTGTAATTACTGTCTTTGAATGCTGTTAGGTCAAGCACATCACCTTCATCAATGCTGAAGTCAACAACTGTATCACCATTGAAATCTTCAAGTGATTTCCATACGAATGTATCTGCACCAGCGCCACCGATTAAGACATCGTTACCTGCGCCACCAATTAAGGTATCATTACC
>CAYJIN010000311.1:0-1153 GCA_964370245.1 uncultured Desulfovibrionaceae bacterium | reverse complement strand
GCGCCTGAGAACTCAAGAAGTGGTTGTTGGAATTGTGAACCTTTTAATGTGCCACGATCAACTAAATGACCTTTAGGTGCAACATTATCTTGAACATATGAAAGTTCAGCATTTGTTTTTTCTTGAACTTCAGGAAGCTGTTTCATAACAAGAGCTTTTTCGCCTTTTTTACCAGGGCAAACGTTCGCGCATGAACCACAACCTTGACAATCCATTGCATATACTTGCATGTGGAATTTAAGTTCTTTAATTTCTTTACCCATTGCAGGAATTGTTTCAAAACCTTCAGGAGCACCAGCTAATTCTTCTTCAGATGCAAGAACAGGACGAATTGAAGCGTGTGGGCAAACTAATGAACAGAAGTTACATTGGATACAATTTTCTGGTTTCCATTCAGGAACAGCAATTGCAACACCACGTTTTTCGCATGCTGTTGTACCAAGCGGAACAATACCGTCTGGTTCAAAAGCAGAAACAGGAAGTTTATCACCTTGTTGTGTAAGAATAGGGCGAACAACGTTTGCAATGTATGGGTCAGTATCATTAAAGATGCTAGGTGTATTTTCTGCAGTTGCCCATGATTCTGGGTAAGCAATTTCAACAACAGCGTCTAATGAATTTTCAACAGCTGTAATGTTCATGTTAACGATTTTATCGCCTTTTGAACCATAAGTTTTCTTAATTGAATCTTTAAGAAGTTCAACAGCTTGTTCAAATGGAAGAACTTGTGAAAGTTTGAAGAATGCAGTTTGCATGATCATGTTGATACGACCACCCATACCTGAATTCATAGCAACTTTAACAGCATCAATTGAGAAAAGTTTTAAGTTCTTTTGTGCAATTGTGCGTCTCATGTGGCCAGGAAGTTCACGTTCCATATCTTCAACTGTAAGCCAAGGGCTGTTAAGAAGGAATGTTCCGCCATCTTTAATGTTTTCTAATAAATCGTAAAGATTTACATAAGCTGAATTGTGGCAAGCAACAAAATCAGCTTGGTTTACTAAGTAAGTTGATTTGATTGGTGAGTTACCGAAACGTAAGTGAGAAACAGTGAAACCACCAGATTTTTTACTATCGTAAGCAAAGTAACCTTGTGCATACATATCAGTGTTATCACCGATGATTTTGATAGCTTGTTTGTTAGCACCAACAG
>CAYJIN010000310.1:0-1167 GCA_964370245.1 uncultured Desulfovibrionaceae bacterium | reverse complement strand
TTGAATTTACAAAGATTGCTCTTGTGCTCTATCTTGGTTATTTTATGAGCGAAAAAAGGGATATGCTTGATTCATACACAATCGGCTTTCTTCCTCCATTTTTAGTTACCATGTTTTTTGGTGGCCTTATCATGCTTCAACCTGATTTTGGTGGAACGCTTGTTTTAGTTATCATTCTATTTTTTATGTGTTTAGTAGGCGGTTCACGCTTTATCTATATCTTCTTTTCTTTCTTGTTTACAGGCGCAATCGGGCTTTTATTTATCATCACTTCTCCTTATCGTATGGAAAGAATTTTCGCTTTTCTTGATCCATTTAAAGATGCTCTTGATTCAGGTTATCAGCTTGTGCAATCGCTTTATGCACTTGGGCTTGGTGGATTTTTCGGCACGGGCATTGGCGGCAGCAAGCAAAAAATTCTTTATCTTCCTGAATCGCACAACGACTTTATTATGGCTATTATTGGCGAAGAAATGGGCTTTATGACGATTAGTATCGTAATGTTATTGTTCACTCTTTTATTTATGCGCTGTTTCAGAGTTGTGCTTGGTCAAAGAAATATTAGAGATAGGCTCACTGTTTTTGGCATAAGCCTTGTTATTGCAATTGGTGCACTTTTTAATTTAGCCGTTGTTTTTGGAAGCGTGCCTCCAACAGGTGTTGCAATGCCGTTTATTTCTTATGGCGGTTCTTCATTAATGTGTAGTATGATTTGTGTTGGACTTATTTTAAACTATTCTCGCACAATGAAAGACACACACATAAACGAATAAATTTTAGCGAGTGACGTATGAGAATAGTAGTTACAACAGGTGGAACAGGCGGGCATATTTTCCCTGCACTTGCACTTATTGAAGAGATAAAAAAACAAAATCCACAAGCTCATGTTCTTTTTGTTGGCGGAAAATATGGCATGGAAAAAGATTTATGCCAAAAAGCTCAAGTTCCTTTTATTGGTTTAAACGTGAAGGGATTTATTGGGCGTGGATTTAAAAGTATTGAAGCTTTCTTTTTGTTGACTATAGCTTTTTTCCAAGCAAGAAAAATTCTCAAAGAAAATAATATTGACACTGTTGTGGGCTTTGGTGGCTATGCTTCTGCTCCTTCAATTCTTGCTGCTAAAAGCTTGAATAAGAAAATTTTTATGGCAGAACAAAATGCTTTTCC
>CAYJIN010000309.1:0-1168 GCA_964370245.1 uncultured Desulfovibrionaceae bacterium | reverse complement strand
GTAAAAATCTGACAATAGATTTATATAATAGTAGTATTTTTAAAGCAAGCTAAAAAATAAGTAAAAAAATTAGTTTATAAGATTTAAAGCAAAAAGCTCTTCTCTAGTTGGGGATAGAAGAGAAGAGCTTTACGGAGAAGAGAGTATGTTTAACTCTGTGAAAATGCGTAACTAAAGCCAATAAAGAAGTTTGTTGCTTTTATTATTTGTTCTTTTAAAACAAATTCATCTGCTACATGGCAACTTGAAATTGTTCCAGGGCCATAACCAACAACAGGAATTCCATGTATGCCCATAATAGCAACACCATTTGTGGAAAATGGCCATGCACTTAGTTCTGCATCTTTTTCAAATAAAGCTTTATATGATGTGATTGCAGATTGCATAACAGTTGAGTTTTTTTCAATTTTCCAAGCAGGGAAAATACATTCTTTCTTTGCTTCCATACCTGTGTAAGAAGGTTCAGTGAAGAAGAAAGGTTCAACCACAGCTTTTGCTTCAATAACAGATGGCAATGATTTTATAAGGTTTAGTGCATAGTCAGGGCTTTCACCCCAAGTAAGCCTTCTATCAATTACAATTGAGCAAGCATCAGCCACAGATGAGCGTGAAGCTGCAGAAGATGTTATTTCTGAAACAACAAGGCAACCTTTACCTAAATCACTATCTTCAATATCAAGATTAGCATTGAGTGCTTCAAGTTCTGTAACAATTTTTGCCATGCGATAAATTGCATTATCGCCTGAGCTTGGATTTGCTGCATGTGCGCTTTTACCAGTAACATTAATAGATAATTCCATTCTTCCGCGTTGAGCAAAAGCAATTTTATCATCACTTGGTTCGCCTAAAATTACTACAGATGGCTTGATGTTTTTCTTTTCTATAAGATATTCCCATGCTAAACCTTCGCAAGGTTCTTCTTGCACAGTTGCGCATGCCATGTAGGTAAAATCTTTATCAAAACCTAAGTCTTTGATGATTTTTCCAGCATAAATCATGGCACCAATAGCTGACTTCATGTCGCTAGCGCCACGCCCATAGATATATTTATCGTCTTGCTCGCCAGAAATTGGATTTTTCTTCCATTGTGAAACATCGCCATATTCAACAACGTCCATGTGTCCATCAACTGCAATGCATTTTTTATCGGAAGAAGGATTACCCATTA
>CAYJIN010000308.1:0-1168 GCA_964370245.1 uncultured Desulfovibrionaceae bacterium | reverse complement strand
TGATAAAAACTTACAGAAATAAAGAAGATAAACGCCCTTCAACAATTAACTCAAAAAATTTACTCCACCTTATAAAAATAACAGGGGTAGCTTTTTTAACTTTTCCTTTGATGGATTTAGTAACTTTTATTCCTGGAGCTATCTTATCAATTTTAGCTTTTCAGTGGCTTTGTGGACAAAGAAACTATATTTTAATGGCTATCATTTCTGTTATTCTCTCTGTGACTATTTATTATATAGGCACTTATGTTTTACTTATTTCACTACCATAAGTGGAGGCTAAAATTATGGATTTAATTATAAATGGTTTCATAAATGCATTTACTTTTGAAACAATTATGTATGTTGGCCTTGGTGTTTTTCTTGGATTAGGCGTTGGTGCAATTCCAGGTTTATCTGGCGGTATGGCTATTGCTATCGGCACTCCCCTCACCTATTCAATGAACCCTATTGCGGCTATTGGTTTCTTAGTGGGCATCAACAAAGGCGGTGCATACGGCTCTTCACTTTCAGCAATTTTGCTCAACACACCAGGCTCAAACGAATCTGCGGCAACAACTTTTGATGGTTATCCACTTTGCCAACAAGGTAAAGCAATGAAAGCTATTAAAATGTCTTTATTTGCTTCTTGTTTTGGTGATGTTTTTTCAACTTTCTTAGTAATAGCCATTGCTGCGCCAATTGCATCTTTAGCACTTGGAATGGGGCCTTCTGAAATATTTAGTATGATTGTGCTTTCACTTACCTTGATTGCAGCTTTAGAGTCTGCCTCACTCACAAAAGGTTTATTAGCAACATCAATTGGTATGTTTCTTTCTTTGATAGGCATGGATCCTGTGATGGGCGAATCACGTTTAACATTTGGCATAATAAATCTTGAAGCTGGCCTAAGCCTTGTTGGGCTTTCTATTGGTATGCTTGCTTTTTCAGAACTCATTATTCAAACAGAAAAAGAAGATGATGGCGAATGTATTGACGTTGCAGCCGTAACCTTTTCTGACGATCCTGCTGATGGTAAAGTTTCTTTAGCTGAAGCTAAAACAACTGTTCGCCCAATGATTCAAGGTTCAATAATTGGTTCAATCGTTGGTGCTTTACCTGGTTTAGGTGCTGCTGTTGCTGGCTTTTTATCTTATGGTATGGCAAGAAAATCTTCAAAACATCCTGA
>CAYJIN010000307.1:0-1173 GCA_964370245.1 uncultured Desulfovibrionaceae bacterium | reverse complement strand
GAGCAAGCTCTGGAAAACCACCTACTTGCAAATATCTTATGAAATGTTTTTGCACTTCTGAAAGAGCTAACATAACAGTAGTTTGTTCTTGCTTTGACATTGAAAACATATCAGTAATTTTTGAAAAACTTGGAAGTAATGGTTGCTGAACATTAATTAGTTCACAATATTCAAAAAATGATAAAGTAGGAACTTCAATCAATGACCACCTTCCAGCACCACTTTCCTGACTCCCCTTCATGAGAATAGGGCTTGCTGAACCAGTTGCAATAACATTTGATTCTTGCTGCATATCATATATAGCTTTAAGCCATTTATCCCATTCAGCAACATATTGCACTTCATCAAAGAAGTAGTAAACATCTTGATTTGGATAGATATTTTCATGGTAGCAAGTTAAAACATCTTGAAAACCACTAAGTTTTAGAATGGGGTGATCAAGTGATATATAGATAATTTTTTTAGGGTCAATGCCTTTATTTAAGAGGTTCTCTATGATTTGATATTGTATTGTAGTTTTACCAACCCTTCTTGTACCAGTCAGCACAATACAACGTCTTAACGAAGAATTTTCCAACCGCAAAATAGCTTCATTATAAGCAAACCTCTTATATTTTTTTGTAAGAGTTTGACTTATTTCACCATGCTGCCACCATGGATTATATGCTGCAAGAACTCTTAAAATATTTTCCTTTGTAATAATTGCCATACATGCACTCCTCCAATACATATATTATAAGTATACTTTAAATAATAGTCAATAATTATTAGAAGTATATTTACAATAATAGGTATCAATCATTTGAAATATACTTTGAACAATATAGCTTTATTATTAATTTTCATCTTTATTTATAAATTTTTAGCTATCTTAAATGCTAACTGCCTAGACTTTGTGAAAAGCATATGAACTTTATTTTGTATAGTTGAAAAATAAAGTTTGCTTGTCATTACTCTCGCACCAATCCAACTAAAACAGGTAAATATCACTTATTTCTCAATAAAACCTACGCCAAAAAAGGCAAATTTCTCTATTTTTTCAAATTGATGTCTAAAGTAAAAAGCAATTAATAATTCTGTAGAGGTCTTAATTCAGCTAATAAAGTAAAAATATCACACGGAATTAGATTTCAATATAAAAAAAGGAGCAGAGATTTTTCCCTGCTCCTTATT
>CAYJIN010000306.1:0-1173 GCA_964370245.1 uncultured Desulfovibrionaceae bacterium | reverse complement strand
AGTTACTTCTGGATGGAAAGCTGTTACAAGTTGATTTTTTTGCCTTGCCGCAACTATTTTATTATCAACAATTGAAAGAATTTCTACATCATCAGCATGAGCTTCAATATAAGGTGCTCGAATAAAAGGCATTTCAATTTCATGCTTTGCAAATTTTGCCTTTGTATAAAAGCTTGAAAGCTGTCTGCCATAGGCATTTCGTTTTACACTAATATTCATTGTTCCAAAATGTTGGCGAGTGTCGTTATTAACATTTTCTGCTAATAAAATCATTCCAGCGCAAGTTCCAAATACTGGTTTACCATTTTCAATTTGGCTTTTAATTGGATGGAAAAGCCCTAAATCTTTTAGGAGTTTACCTATAACACTGCTTTCACCACCTGGAAGAATAAAAGCATCAAAATCATTTTCTAAATCAGTCAATTGACGTATTTCTTTAGTTCTTACATTCAGCTGATTAAGTATTTTTATGTGTTCGATAAAAGCGCCTTGAAGGGCCAAAACACCAAATAACATTATATGCCTCTTTCAGCCATAATAAGCTGAATTTCATCAGCATTTATGCCAACCATTGCTTTGCCTAAATTTTCAGAAACTTCAGCAAGGATTTTATTATCAGTAAAATTAGTTACTGCTTTTACAATTGCTTGTGCTCTTTTTTCAGGATTATCTGATTTGAAAATACCAGAACCAACAAAAACACCTTCAGCGCCAAGTTGCATCATAAGTGCCGCATCAGCCGGAGTTGCAATGCCACCTGCTGCAAAGTTTACAACTGGGAGTGATTTATTTTCATGCACATAAAGAACAAGTTCATAAGGTGCTTGTAATTCTTTAGCTTTATTATGTAATTCATCAAATGAAAGGCTTGCAATATTGCTGATTTCTCTTTGAAGCATACGCATATGTGTTACAGCTTGAACGATGTCGCCAGTGCCTGGTTCGCCTTTTGTTCTAATCATTGTTGCGCCTTCGCTGATACGTCTTAGTGCTTCACCAAGGTTTTTTGCGCCACAAACAAATGGAGTTTTGAAGTTGTTTTTATTGATGTGAAAAACTTCATCAGCTGGTGTAAGTACTTCACTTTCATCAATATAATCAATTTCAATTGCTTCAAGAATTTGTGCTTCAACAAAATGACCAATTCTTACTTTAGCCATAACAGGAATTGAA
>CAYJIN010000305.1:0-1185 GCA_964370245.1 uncultured Desulfovibrionaceae bacterium | reverse complement strand
TAAACTATCTTTAGAAAATCTACAATAAATATAAATTTAAAGCAAGAGTAAAAATTAAGGCAGCAATTTATCTAAAAATTTTACTAAATTCATCTAGGCTCAGTTTCATATATATGGATAAACCTAAAGTTATAAAATTTCTTTAACTCTAACAATTTAAAAAAAGAAAAGCATAGCCCATTTCTAAACTATGCTTATTATCGACAATAGTAACTAACTTTTATTATTCCATTTCTTGTGAAAGTTTCATTACTTTTATTTTATAAGGTTTAATTTCTAAGGCTTTTACATTTAGATCTTTTTGAATATTTTTACCTGTGAGCACTGCTTCAGCAAAAGTTTGTGGTGATAAGTAATCGTCAGCATACGAAATTGTGTAGAATAATTCATCATTTATCCATTCATGCTCACAGAACATTGCACGAATATTCTTCTCTTTTACTTTATTCTGCTTATTCACTTTTTCATAAATAAAGCTTTCTTCATTCACAAAAGCTTCAAAACGCGCTTTCGCTTCAGCTACGTATTCAGCTGGAACAGTGAGTTTAAACATTTCTTTGACTGCCTGAGAAACTGTTCCAAAAACAGGAATAACTTCAACATCAATAATATCCATACCTTCAAGCATGAAAGGTGTAATTGCATCAACAAATGCTTGTTGCGCCATAGGTTTTCTCAATGTGAGCGCAAACCATTCTGCATTACTTTCAAGGCCAACTGGTAAAGCTCTACCAAATGTAAGAAGAGGTAGTGGATGGAAACCTTGAGAAAATGACATTGGAATTTCAGCACGTCTTAATGCTCTTTCTAAAAGAGGTTGAATCTCAAGCTGGCTCAAGTATGCAGAATTACCTAATTTTTTATGCCAAACTTTATAACGCACTGCTCTTTCAATAAGATGTGCATCAATTTTAGGCGGATTACATTTATCATACACTTGTTTTTCAGGCATTTTTTGAATAACGGTATTTTCAGGCACTTCCACTGCTTTTTGATCACGTTCTTTGAAGTTTAAGCTTGTCTTGATTGGTGTATCGTCTTCATTCATGCGAAGAGTAGATGTTTTTCCTGCTAAATCACACACACCGCACACAGAACATTTTTCGTAACGACAATCAAGCGTGATTTTCTCATCAAAAGCTTTATTGCGTTCACGAGTTAAAAATTCTTTTGAAATACCTGTAT
>CAYJIN010000304.1:0-1211 GCA_964370245.1 uncultured Desulfovibrionaceae bacterium | reverse complement strand
CACCTGCAGGAATTTGGAGTTTTATTTTTCCAACTTCTTTTTTTGCCATGTTAAATTTTCCTTAATTTTTTCGACGTCTTTCATTCTAAAAATTTCAATAAATAAGAAATTCTTATTCAAAAAGTGCAATGAGATAATTTAGCTAATTTTATGATTGAGCGATTTGAATAAAATCTAACTCTACAGAAGTTTGTCTTCCAAAAATAGAAATGGAAGCCTTTAGCTTACCTTTGTCATGGTTGACGTCTTCCACCACAGCGTCAAAACCGGCAAATGGACCTTCAATAACGCGTATTGTTTCGCCTTTTGCAAAATTAAATTTCGGTCTTGGCTGATCTTGGCGTTCTTGCATAAGTGAAATAATTTTATTTGCTTCACTTGGTTTCATCGGAGCTGGACGATTTTTACCGCCAATAAATCCGGTTACTTTTGGAATGCTTTGAACTAAATGCCATGAAAAGTCTGTCATAGTCATGCGAATCATCACATAACCAGGATAAAATTTACGAGTGGTGGTGCGTTTTTTTCCGCCTTTGCCAAGTTCAACAACTTTTTCAGTTGGAACGATTACTTCGTGGATAAGACCTTCGTCTTGTCCTAAGCGTATCATTTCACTTAATGTTTGAACAACTCTTTGTTCAAAACCAGAATAGGTATGCAAGATATACCAACGACCAGCTTTTGATTCTTCTTCAGATTCTTCTGCTGCAATATGGTTTTCATCATTTGATGATTCCACTTCAACTTCAATTGAATTTTCGTTAGTTTCTACATCGTTAAGTGCTTGGTCTAATTCGGCATCTCTATCCTGAGAAATAATTTCATCATTCATAGTATTATCCTCAGGAAAGTATAAAGCCTACTAATGTGGAAAGCCCAAGATCTACAAGTCCTAACAAGACAGCCATTACAACCACGAAAGCTAAAACTACTAAAGAAGTATTTTTAGTTTCTTTATATGATGGCCAGCTAACTTTACGAAGTTCAGCTTTTGAAAGGTGGAAATACTCAGACAATCTTGCGATTTTAGAAGCTTCTACACTTTCTTTATGTGCATGTGCTTTATCTTGATTAGGTTTACTCATAATACTTTGCTCACCTCTAAGAGGGATTATATACTTTCAATAAAATTTTACCGCGCCAATAGTGTGCGTAAAAATAAGAAATGGCAGGCCAAGAGAGATTCGAACTCCCAACACCCGGTTTTGGAG
>CAYJIN010000303.1:0-1233 GCA_964370245.1 uncultured Desulfovibrionaceae bacterium | reverse complement strand
AATTCGTTGTCGCCATTGCCAAGATTTACTTTTGAATTTTCTTTGAGCCCAGCAAAACGCAATTCATTGTTTCCATTCCCTACATTTATGGCTGATTCACTGCTAAGAAATGCAATATTAATATAATTATTTCCATTGCCTGCATTGATAGTGCTTCCATTTTCCATCTTAGAAGCTGAAAGGGAATTGTTGCCATTTCCAAGATTAATATCTGTTTCAAAAATGTTAATTTTCGCTTCAACAGTGTTATTACCATCACCCAAATTTAACTCTGATGCAAAGAGGGAGTATGACGAGATTGTGTTTGCACCATCGCCTAAATTAATATTTGTATTTTCAACTGTAAAGGCTTGAATTTTATTGTTACCATTACCTAATTCGATAGATGAATTTTCTATATTGTTATCTATAACAAAGCCTGAATGATCACTTCTATTTGAAATAATAATATTATTGTTTCCATCTAAAGCTGTGATGTTGTCATTTTGTAATTTGCTTGCATAAACAGTATTATCGCCTGCACCAAGATCAACATTTTGGTTTTTACCATAAAGATAAACAGTATCATTGCCTTCACCTGTTGAAAGTGAGGCATTATCTGAAAAATTGAAGATAATATCATCTTTATCACTACCTACAATTTCACTGCCAGTGCTGTTGAAAATAATACTTTGCACTTCGGGGTTTAGTGTATTCCCTGTTTCTGATTTTGCTTTGCCTTCAGCTGTGTACCTTGTGGTGGTATTAGTTTCAGCTGAATATACTGAAAATGAGCCATCTTCATTTTCTGAAATTTGCGCATTTTCTGATAAAGAAATATTTATTTCTTGCCCATTTATGCTTTTGAAACTTACTTCAAAACTACTTTCATATTGATAGTTTTCATCATATTCTCTATTTTCAATAATATTGATATTTGAACCATTTTCAGTGCTTACAGAATCGTATCTTACAGTATCAGGAAAGGCGTGAGCCATTTTTGAAGGGTCTGCCATAATTTCTGCAAGATTAAAAGAACTGCCAGAAGTGCTATTTGCATTTTTCTGCATAGCATTATTCTGGTTTGTTTTATTTGTTTCTGTATAACTATTTGAATAAATAGATGAATTTGATGATACTGCTGAAATTGACATAATGGCAAAACCTCCAACTTTAAATATATCTTAAATTTAAAGGAATATTTTTCCCTTGAAAGACAATTTAAAAGGTAATTTTGCATAAAGTATGCCAATA
>CAYJIN010000302.1:0-1234 GCA_964370245.1 uncultured Desulfovibrionaceae bacterium | reverse complement strand
GCAATGTTCGGCACAACCGATGAAGATGCAAGTAAAAACTATGAATATATTGAAAAGAAAATTAGTGAACGTTTTCCTAATATTCCAATTTTTTATTCATATACAGCGGATAAGATTCGCCGTAAATTGAATAGACAAGGCAAAGAAGCTTTTTCAGTAAGCCAAGCAATTATGCATATGTATGATCAAAAATTTACACATATTGCAATTCAATCTTTACACACTGTTCCAGGTGTTGAATATCACTGGACAAAACAACAAGCAGAAGCTTTTGTACATCCACGTAAAGGTTTGCAAAAAGTAAGCGTTGGCGATCCATTAGTTATGCGCCCAACTTTATTGCATGTTGCTGATCTTATTAAAGATTATGTTCCGCAAAATGTGAAAGAAGATGAAGCAATTTTACTTGTTGGGCATGGCACATACCATGAAGCGCAAGTGTATTATCATGCTTTAGAAGCATGTATTGCTCAACATATTCCAAATTGCATTATAGGCGCTTTGATGGGTGAAAATTTAGGGATTGATCTTGCAATCAAACGCTTAAAAGCTAAAAATTATAAGAAAGTTCATCTTGTTCCATTTATGGGCGTACCAGGGCATCACTATCTGCTTGATTTACTTGGCGAACACCGCACTTCATGGAAATCGATTTTAGAGCATGAAGGCTTTGAATGTCAGCCACATGCTGTTGGAACAGTGTCACACGAAGGATTCACTCCTTTATGGCTTCATAATTTACATATCGCGCTTTCAGAACTTGGCGATGAAGTTGCACAAAAACTCCCTGCAATTCCTGAAAATGAACGTCCTTACCAAAGAAAAGAAATTAATTATGGGCATGCGCACGATCATTATCATGGTGATTGTCATGGTCACGACCACGGGCACGGACACGGTCATTGCCACGGGCATGATTAATATATAAATAATTCAAAAGGGCATGTTTTATCGCAAGATAGCATGCCCTATATACGATTTAATTCTTATATTTCACGCTTTAATTGAAAGATTTACGGGTAAAACATGGGGAAGATTTATTATGTAAGTGGCGGTGCAAGAAGCGGGAAAAGTGCATTTGCCGAAGAAATAGCGTTCAGATCACAAAAAGAGAAAATCTATATAGCTACAGCAAAAATATTTGATGAAGAAATGGAAGAAAGAGTGCGTCTTCATAAAAATCAACGTGGTGAAAATTGGATAACTCTTGAAGCCTATAAAGATTTGCCGACCG
>CAYJIN010000301.1:0-1237 GCA_964370245.1 uncultured Desulfovibrionaceae bacterium | reverse complement strand
AGTTGAATTTTGCAATTCTTACTTCTAATGATTTCTTATATTCTTCCATATCTTGAATATGTTTTGTTGCAACTTTTGTATCAATCGCTGCTTGTGCTACTGCGGCGCTTGTTCTTGTAAGTAAGCGTGGGTCAAGCGGAGTAGGGATGATATAATCAGGGCCATATTCAAATTTTCTTCCATTATAAGCCGCTTCAATTTCAGGTAAAACTTTTTCTTTTGCTAAATCTGCAATACTTTTTGCAGCAGCTAACTTCATAGCTTCATTGATTTTTTTTGCGCCAACGTCTAAAGCTCCGCGGAAAATATAAGGGAAACCTGAAACATTATTTACTTGGTTTGGGTAATCAGAACGGCCTGTTCCCATCATACAATCAGGGCGAGCTTCTTTTGCAAGTGGGTAAGTTATTTCAGGATTTGGGTTTGAACACGCAAAGATAATCGGTTGATTATTCATTGAGCGAACCATATCTTGACTAATAATGTTTGGCTGTGAAAGCCCAAGGAACATGTCTGCCCCTTTCATGCATTCAGCTAAAGTTGCGTCTTTTGCTTGCGCAAATTGCCCTTTATATTTATCAAGATTAGCACGATCTTTTGTGATAAGCCCTTTTGAATCAAACATATAAATGTTTTTTGGGTCAACACCAAGAGCTACATAGAATTTAGAACACGCAATGCCTGCAGCACCAGCGCCAGACACAACAACTTTCATATCTTCAATTCTTTTATTTGCAATTTCAGCAGCATTGATTAATCCTGCACCTGAAATAACAGCTGTTCCGTGCTGATCGTCGTGAAATACTGGAATATCAAGTTCTTGAATAAGTGTTTCTTCAATATGGAAACATTCAGGCGCTTTGATGTCTTCGAGGTTGATACCACCAAAAGTTGGTTCCATAGCTTTTACGATTTCGATAAGCTTATCAGGATCATTACAATTGAGGTTGATGTCAAAAACATCTATATCAGCGAATTTTTTGAATAAAATTGCTTTTCCTTCCATAACTGGTTTACCAGCTAAAGCACCGATATTTCCAAGGCCAAGCACAGCAGTTCCGTTTGAAACCACGCCAACAAGGTTTGATTTGCCAGTATATTTAGCGGCATCTTCAGGATTATCTTTAATGGCTAAACACGCTTCAGCAACACCAGGTGAGTAAGCTAAAGATAAATCAAGTTGATTTGCACATGATTTTACTGGTAAAACTTCTAATTTACCCGGACGGTAATCTGA
>CAYJIN010000300.1:0-1240 GCA_964370245.1 uncultured Desulfovibrionaceae bacterium | reverse complement strand
TTCAGGAGCAATTATTTTTGAAATTCAGAATAGCGGAAAAGTTATCGACAATGGACACTGCATTTCTTTCAGCGACCAAGCAAAAAGCCTTGCTTTTGACTTTGCTCGCATAAAATTTGGCTTATCTTTAGATGAAGCGAGTAAAGCAAATTTCAAAGGCAATCAAATAAGATTTCAAGATGTTGAACTATTACAAGAGAAGAAAGCCAAAAGAAGCTTTACCTTTGGAAGGTAAAAGTATAATTATAACTTTCAAATCTCGATATTTTATAGAAATTATAATATAAAACTTTCATACACAAAGCATATTAATTCAACGATTACTAGCTGTTTTTTGACTCTTTTTGAACCTTCACACTATCTAAAAGTAAAAGAGTTTTTGCAGGCAAGCTTAGGAGTATTTTGCACATCTCTTTTCATTGACTATCACAGAAAAATAACTTAGATTGCAAAAGTTAAGTATATACCAAAATATATA
Source organism: uncultured Desulfovibrionaceae bacterium (assembly GCA_964370245.1). Lineage (GTDB taxonomy): Bacteria > Desulfobacterota > Desulfovibrionia > Desulfovibrionales > Desulfovibrionaceae > CAYJAZ01. The sequence continues at coordinate 762 of CAYJIN010000300.1, read as the reverse complement.
AATCTGCTTCAATGTTATTGAACACTATCTATACAAAAAAACAAGGGAGAATTGAGCGAATGTCAAAAGAAAGAAAACATTCTCAAGCTTCAAAAAACAATCAACTAAATCAATCGGTTAAAATTAATGGTGGTTCGCATTTTGCTGGCGCAACATCAATACAAAATCCTCAAATTTTAGCAAATAATGCTACAAATGACATGAGTGCCATAAGTGGCAGTTCTTCAGCTTATTTTTCAGCTGTTTCTTCGGGCTATGTTTTTTCGAGAATGGCCACAAGTGGTTCTTCCGTATATATTTCTTCGGCATATATGTCGTCTGCACATTCAGCAAATGCTTTTTACCAATTTGCTTCTGCCTGCAGAACTAAGGGCGGAAAATACGTAGCAGCTGGGCTTTTAGCAGCAAATTTAGCTCAAGGTTTAGCAATGCCATATGTGGGGAATGCTGCTTTTACAGAATATGTTACTGATGGTGAAACAGTTAACAATGAGACCGTTGAACTTGCTAGACAAATCATATCGAGTGGTGGCATAGCTAATAGCACCACCTTAAATACCAGTGGCATTCAAATTGTCTTTGGTGTTGCAAGTGGCACAATAGTAAATAGCCTTGGTAATCAGCGAATCTATAGCGACGGTGTTGCAAGTGGCACCATAGTAAATAGCCTTGGTAATCAGCAAATCTCTAGCGACGGTGTTGCAAATGGCACCATAGTAAATAGCCTTGGTAATCAGCGAATCTCTAGCGGTGGTGTTGCAA
>CAYJIN010000299.1:0-1256 GCA_964370245.1 uncultured Desulfovibrionaceae bacterium | reverse complement strand
GCGCCTCATCTTTTGAAAGCTCAGCAGAATAAGAATAGCGAAGATAAGTACACAGCTTTAGTGACTGCACCTTGTATAAATGCTTGCCCATCTCATGTGAATATTCCAAATTATATCGAAATGATACGTGTTGGAAATGAAGATGCAGGGCTCACAAGTGTTATGCAAGATTGTGTAATGCCTGGCACTATTGGACGCGTTTGTATGAAGCCATGCGAAAGCGCTTGTAAGCGTAAACATAATGGTGAAGTTCTTTCAATTCGCTCCTTAAAACGCTATCTTTTTGATCAAAGTATGAAAAAATCTATAAAGGATAGTGTGCATAAAAGTGAGAATAAAAAGGTTAAAATCGCTATAATTGGTGCAGGGCCAGCAGGGCTTTCTTGCGCTTATTTCCTTGCTAAAGAAGGCTATGGCGTTACTATTTTTGAAAAAGAGAAAAAGGGGGGCGGTATGGCAAAATATGGTATTCCTGATTATCGCTTGCCTCCTTATGTCTTAGAAGAAGAAATAAATAAAATTCAAGAGCTTGGAGTTGAAATTCTCTACAATACAGAAATTGGCAAACATAAGACGATTGCTGACTTGAAAAATGAAGGCTATACGCTTCTTTGCATAGCGGCTGGCTCACAAAAAGCACCGCCTCTTTATTGTGAAGGTGAAGAAGATTGCACAAACGGTTTAGTGAGTGGAATCAAATATTTACATGAGGCTGCACAAGGCAATAAAATCATTGAAGGGAAAAAAGTTCTCGTCGTTGGTGGTGGCAATGTTGCGATGGATTGCGTGCGCACAGCAAAAAGGCATGGCTTTGAAGAAGTTGGCATAATTTATAGAAGAACTGAAGAAGAAATGCCAGCGGATAAAATGGAAATTCATGATGCGAAGAACGAAAATATAGATTTTCATTTCTTGCTTGCACCTCAAAAAATTATCCATGAAAATGGCAAGGTTAAAGGACTTATCTGCCAGAAAATGCAATTAGGCAAAGCTGATGCTTCAGGGCGTTGTTCGCCAATTCCGATTGAAGGTGAATTACAACACTTTGAATGCGATCTGATTATTCCTGCTATAGGGCAAAAAACTGATGTAGAAAGAATTTTTGATGGCTTAGCTCTTGTAACTGACACACTTTTTGATAGAAGCAAAAATCTGCGTACTGATCCTATTACAGGTAAACTTTTTGCTGAAAATCTTCCTTTGCCTCTCTTTGCAATGGGAGATTGCGCAACAGGGCCAAATTCATTGATTTCTGC
>CAYJIN010000298.1:0-1271 GCA_964370245.1 uncultured Desulfovibrionaceae bacterium | reverse complement strand
TGTGAACCCGTTGGTGAAATATAGAGATTTTTCATAAATAATCCTTTTTGCTTATAAAAAAATCAAGCAAAAATAATAATGTTTAAAATACTTAAAAATAAGAAGTATTGAAGTAAATTTGTTGTAAAAAAGGGGGAAACAAATGCCTCCCCCTCAATTGTTTAATCAGCTAATTATTCAGCCATTTTTTTAAGGTCTTCGTAACGTTGTAAGTAGTCAACTTCGATTGCTTTTTTGAGTTCTTTAGAAGCTTCAGGATCAATTTTATCTAATTGAGCAAATCTGTTTTCGCCTGCTAAGAATTCTTGCATTTGACCGTTTGGTGCTTTGCTTTCGAATACAAATGGATTTTTGCCTTCTTCAGCTAAGAGTGGGTTGAATCTATATAATGGCCAGTAACCTGTTTCAACAGCAGCTTTTGCTTCTTCCATGCTTCTTCCCATACCTTTTTTGAGGCCTTGGTTGATACATGGTGCGTAAGCAATAACTAATGATGGGCCATCATAAGCTTCAGCTTCTTTCAATGCTTTTAATGTTTGGTTCATGTCAGCACCCATGCTGATGTATGCAACATAAACATAACCGTAAGTCATTGCCATTCCGCCAAGATCTTTCTTCTTGATGCGTTTACCGCCAGCAGCGAATTTAGCAATTGAACCAAGTGGAGTTGCTTTAGATGCTTGACCACCAGTGTTTGAGTAAACTTCAGTATCCATTACAAATACGTTGATGTTTTCACCAGAAGCAAGAACGTGATCTAAACCACCGAAACCGATGTCGTATGCCCAACCGTCACCACCGAAAATCCAAACAGATTTTTCTGTCATAAGGTCGGTAGATTGCATTACAAAGTTTACATCTTCATAATGTTCTTCTGAAATACCTTCGTGAAGAAGAGTGTGAAGAGTATCAAGAACTTGTTCACCGTATTGTTGTGATAATGGGCCGCTTGTCATATTTGCAAGCCATTTTTCAGAAGCCATTTTGAATTCAAGATCTTCAATATTTGCAGAAAGGTTGCGTAAAGCATCAGCAAGTTTAGCACGGCGTTGAGTGTAAGCCACTTTCATACCGTAACCAAATTCAGCAGCATCTTCAAATAATGAGTTACCCCATGCTGGGCCATGACCATCGTCATTTACGCAATATGGGTTAGTAGGAGCTGAACCACCCCAAATTGAAGAACAACCTGTTGCGTTAGCAACGATCATGCGTTCACCAAAGAGTTGTGTGATAAGTTTTACATAAGGTGTTTCGCCACAACCAGCACA
>CAYJIN010000297.1:0-1273 GCA_964370245.1 uncultured Desulfovibrionaceae bacterium | reverse complement strand
ATGTGCGCAATGCCAACAACAGCTTTTGCGGCAACCAACCCAGAAGGTATAACCGTAGAGAGCATGACTGCCACTTTAAGTGATCCAATTCTCATCAATAAGGGAACTATTAGCGGTGGGAATGTGTTCGATATTGGTATAGATATCAACGTAGGTATGTTTGGCTTTACCTCATCATCAGATTCTGTCGATTACTCATTTACCAATATGGGAACCATTATTCTTGATAAAGATGCTAGCCGCGGCATAAATGCTATTGCTGAGAACGGCTCACATACCCTCAGCAATGGCGGCACCATCACTGTGAGTGGTGCTGATTATATCTACGGCATGAATGCTCGGGCTTATAATAATGGCTCCCACACAGTCACAAATAGTGGCACACTTACCGTAAGTGGTAATAATAGCCTCTACGGCATATATGCTAAGTCTAGTGACGGTAACCACAATCTCACAAATAGCGGCACACTTACCGTAAGTGGTAATAGTGCCCTCTACGGCATGTATGTAAGTGGAACTAATGTTGATAATGGTATTCATCTTCTAAATAATACAGGAACTATTTATGCAAGTGCTTCCATAGGAAAGGCTTATCATGGCTATGGAATAGATAACTATAGTGTAGGAACATGGGCAATTGCAGTGCGTAATATGGCAAGCAATGAATTTATTTTTGGTAGCCGTGGCAATAAGATTGATTTTAGCAATACAAGCTTGTATCTACGCCCTGGTTTAGTTTCTGAGGGCTTTGCATGGAACATGCCTATGGTGCTTAATTTGCTAGACAATTCAACTGTTGTTGGCGCTGTGAATTTACAAACAGAAGTTCCATTTATTCAAGCAAATATTATAAGCCCATTTGATTCAACAACAGGGCAAGCCACTGTTAGCCTTAGCCCAAATATAAATGATGAAACAACACCAACTGGCGCTACTGCGCTTGCAAACCTCAATACAATTCTCACACAAACAGGCAATGTTACAAAAGCCTTGAGCGACTTAAATGACTTCTTTAATGTTTCAAGTGGTTTAAATATGGGGTCTGAAACTGCAGATGAAAACAAATGGCTTTCATTTGGTAAGCTTTACGGAAGCGTGGGCGACAATAATAAATATAGTTTCAACTCAAAAAGTGCAGGTATAACAGCTGGCGCAAGCTATGCATTTAGCAATGCTTTTTCAGCTGGCTTCCACTTCGATTATAATTATAGCGAAAATGAAAGCGACTATATAAACAATGATGCAAATTCACTTGCGCTTGGTTTACACAGCA
>CAYJIN010000296.1:0-1278 GCA_964370245.1 uncultured Desulfovibrionaceae bacterium | reverse complement strand
GGCGACATATAGAGAGGGTAGTTTGTCACCTTCTGCCGCAAGTAGTGCTGACAATCTTGTAGAGGTGAATACAGCGAACGTTCCGTTCTCAGGAAGAGGGTTGGAAACATCATTTACTACTTGGTCTTTTACCTATCAGATTTATCCTACAGGAAATAAAGCAGAAGTATTTGAGATGAGCTATAAGGTTTGGCTTTCTACTATTTACTATGATGACACAATGGTTCTATACTATACCATGGCGAATGCTCAAGGAACAAGCGAACAATCTGTAATTTTCGACGACTATGAATACAATTTCTCTCTAGATATCTCTAATGATTCGGTTATAGGCTTTGTTAATGACGACGTTAGTTATGGTTGGAAATTCACCGGAGACGAGCTTGATCCTCAAGCCTTTCAAACTTCAATCTCATTCTCATATACAGACCTCAACGAACCTACCCCTACTCCAGAACCTGCGACTATGCTTTTAACAAGCTTAGGCTTGCTTGGCTTGGGTGCGATAAAACGCCGCCGCAACAAGTAATTTTTTACTAATTCATTTTTGAGCCATCTACTGAAAAGTAGGTGGCTTTTTTTAGCGACATTTCCCCTCAGATGGCTAATTTAAACAGTCAATAGCATCGCTTGTAAAATACTAAATTTTGTAAATGGTGTAGTCTACACTACTGCAAAAAGTTCTTTCTTGTTATAGAAATAAAAGCTTGTAGAGTTTAAAATAGTATAGGCATAATGCGAGGGAATATGGATTTAATCAATGGTAATTTAAAACAGATTTATTTAAAATATTTTTTTGTATCATTAGGCGGTTCTTTAGCTTTACCTATTTATGGTTTGATAGACATGGCAATGGTAGGGAAATATTATGGCCCAATAGGTGCTGCTGCTATGGCAATTTTTATGCCTATTTGGACTTTGCTTTTTGGCTTTGGCTTTCTTGCTGGCGTTGGCGGGGCTGTTTTATATGCTAACCAGCGTGGTACAATTAATGATGGCAATTTAGGTGAAGCGAATCAACTATTTACTACATCAGTTATTTGCTCCACTTTCTTTTCTTTAGTGCTTTGGTTTTTGCTTATTTTTTATGATACTGAAATTCTAAGAATACTTGGTGCTGAAAATGAGCTGATGGCACTTTGCAAAGAATATCTTTTGCCTGTACAAGTGCTTGCGCCTGTATTTGGTTATCTGCAAGTTTTTACTGCATTTTTACGTAATGATTCAGCGCCTGCCTTAGTTACTAAAGGCGTGTTTGCTGGCGGTGTTTTTAATATT
>CAYJIN010000295.1:0-1284 GCA_964370245.1 uncultured Desulfovibrionaceae bacterium | reverse complement strand
TCTTTTAGAAGAGGAGATTGTACAATGAAAAGATATGCAATTCGTGCACTTGAAAAATGGAAAGAAAAGAAAGTAAGAAAACCACTTCTTATTCAAGGTGCAAGACAAGTGGGTAAAACTTGGCTTATGAAGGAATTTGGAAAAAATCACTATAACTATTTAGCATATATCTCATTTAACGATAATAAAGAAGCAAAAGAAGTTTTTGAGGATTCTTACAGTGTTGAGAATATAATTGCATCTTTAGAGCTATTAACTGGTACAAAAATCCTTCCAAATGAAACACTTATTGTGTTAGATGAAATTCAAGAATGTGATAGGGCCTTGAATGCATTGAAATTTTTCAATGAAAATGCAGCAGAATATCACATAATTGCAGCCGGTTCATTGCTTGGAGTTGCACTGAAACATAAAAACATTTCATTTCCTGTTGGGCAAGTGGAATTTTTAGAATTGCGTCCTCTATCATTTTTAGAGTTTTTGCAAGCTCTTGGCGAAGAAAAGCTTATAGATTTACTCATTGCGCAAGAACTCAATTTTAATCTCATAAAGCTTGTTCATAACAAGTTGATTGTATTGCTTAAGCAATATCTCATTATAGGTGGAATGCCTGAAGCTGTTTTGAACTATTTAGAAAGTAAAGATTATAATCAAGTGCGTAAAATTCAAAAGCAAATTCTTATTGGGTATCAAAATGATTTTTCAAAATATATTAAAGCAAGCTATATTCCACGAATCAATGCTATTTGGGATTCGATACCTTATCAATTAGCAAAAGAAAATAAGAAGTTTGCCTATGGTAAGGTTGCTAAAGGCGCACGAGCACGAGAATATGAAGAAGCAATTGAATGGCTTAGCTTGTGTGGGCTTGTGCATCGAGTGCATAAAGTTTCAAAGCCAAGCTTGCCTTTGTCTTCTTATGCCGAAAGTTCTGCTTTTAAGCTTTATCTTTTAGATTGTGGTTTGCTTTGTGCAAAAGCTTTACTAGAACCACAAGTAATTATTGAAGGAAATGAAATTTTTTCGGAGTTTAAAGGTTCACTTGCTGAACAATATGTCTTGCAAGAGTTGAAAAATATTGAAGATTTACCGCTTGCTTATTGGGCAACTGATACAGGTACAGCAGAACTTGATTTTGTTTTTCAATATAAAGGGCAAATTATTCCTCTTGAGGTAAAAGCAACTATCAATTTGAAAGCTCGTTCTCTTGCGTCATATAGAGAAAAGTATAGTCAAAAACTCGCTGTAAGAACGTCTCTAGCTAACTACAAAGAAGAGGATCAA
>CAYJIN010000294.1:0-1289 GCA_964370245.1 uncultured Desulfovibrionaceae bacterium | reverse complement strand
GCCCTGGTAAAATATAACCAGCTTCATTGAGTTTTTCATCAATAGCAGAAGTATAAATTTCTACATCTGCGTGTTTTTCTAAAACATTTTTAATTCCTGCTGGTGCACATACAAGTGTAAGGCAATATATTTTTTTTGCATTATGTTTTTTTACAAGGTCGATAGCAGCATCTAGTGAGCCGCCTGTTGCCAGCATTGGATCAAGAATAATGGCAGTTCTTTCATTAATGTCGTGCACTATATTGGTATAATATTCAACAGGTTCTAAAGTTTCTTCATTGCGATAAAGACCAACAATGCTAATAGGGCAATCGTTTATAACATCAAGTGCACCTTCAACAAGCCCAAGGCCAGCACGCAATACAGGCACAAGGGTAGGGCTTTTTCCAGCAAGTCTTTCAACTTCAATTTCACCTGCCCAGCTTTCTATTGTAGTTTTTTCAAGTGGAATGTTTTTGCAAAGTTCATACATTAAATAACGGGTTAACTCTTTTGCATACATTCTAAAAAATGCTTGATTTGTTTGATTTTTACGCAAAAGGCCAACAGTGTGTTTTATAAGTGGATGATTGATAAGATGTATTGCCATATAATCTCCTCTAAAGTTTGTTTTATTCGAGTGTATTTTCAATAATTGTATTGTATAGAAGAAATGTTAAATAGTAAAACTGATTTCCCAATAAATTTGCATTACAATTTATTGGGAAAAATTTTTGATAGATTTTTTTAATAAATGTAAATATTTTACTTTTATTACTTTAGCTTTTTAGATGAAGTACTTAAGTTATGTACTTTATTAACTACCTCAGGCTTGAAAATTCTAACTGTTTTATTTTTCTCAGCTATTGGCTTGACCTATAAATGAGTTTAGTGTTATATTTATTGTATAAGACGAGGATGAAAAATAGATGAAAAAATATATTGTGGTAAGACTCATAGTTTTGGTGCTTGTAATTACCGGTCTGCTTTTATCTGTGGGGGCATATACTATGCTACGCACTGCTTCCAATGATTTTCATAATGACGCTTATAGCCAAATTAGCCAGATTGAAGAACTTTTAGCTGAAAACGATAAAACGGCTAACAACTTACAGGAAGAACTGAAGGCCGATTTTCTTATTAGAGCTAAAGCTGCTGCGTATATGATACAGTATAATCAAAACATCATCTATGATATCAGTCAAATAGAGCATATTGCTGCCTTGTTGCAAATTGATGAAATTCATCTTTTTAATCATGAAGGTGAAATTTATAGTGGTAATATTCCTGAATATTATGGATATAGTTTT
>CAYJIN010000293.1:0-1293 GCA_964370245.1 uncultured Desulfovibrionaceae bacterium | reverse complement strand
ACTGATTCTAATATTAGCGATATCTTCAGCCCAGATAAGGGTAATGTTTCTACAACTAATGTAGATACTAGCATAGGTATGACAGCAGAAGGTGATGATGTTCTTCTTGGTGGTATTGATGCAACAATTTTGAAAAATGCATTGCAAAAAGCAATGGGCGATAGCATAGAAATCACCAACGAAATGCTTATTGAATATATGCACAATTATCCTGAATGGGTGCTTCAAAATGCAATGACTGATGAAAACGACCCTGATCTTCTTTTAGCTGGTGGCGGAAATGACCTTGTTTATGGGCAAGGTGGTGATGATGTGATTATTGGCGATGGCAATAGCACAACACTTGAAAGCCTTGCAACTAAATTAGGCATGTCAGAAGAAGAAGTTAAAGAATATAGCACTGAAAATATACAAGACGAAGAAACTGATACTATAGAATTAGTTGAAAGAGTAACTGAACATGTGCAAGACGCTGTAGATGAAGCACTTGAAGGCGATAATTCAAAATTAGAAGAATTAACAGAAACTATTGAAAGTCTTGAAAATGCAAATGATGGTAGCGACCTTATCTATGGTGGAACCGGTAATGATGTTCTTATAGGCCTTGGTGGCGATGATACTCTTATTGACGATGAAGGCGAAGATGTTCTTTTCGGTGGTAGTGGTAACGATTTCATCTTTGGTGGCGAAGGCGACGATATTATCTTTGGCGGAACAGGAAATGATGTTCTCATAGGTGGAACAGGTTCAGATATCCTCATCGGTGGCGACGGTAAAGACGTTTTTACTTGGGAAAGTGATAACTTTGAAGATGGCGTAAACGATATTATTCGCGATTTCAAAACTGGTGACGTTCTTGACCTTTCATGCTTTGGAAAAGACTTTAAATTTGAAGTGAAAGCAAGCCCAAGCGAAGCTACTGAAGATACTTATAGTGAAATTGATATTATCATTTCAAAAGGTGGAGAATCTCAAACTATTACCTTGCAAGACGTAAACTTTAGTGAGCAAGATCTTGCCGACTTAAAAGTTGCAATGGAAGAAAGTGGCACTTTCACAGCTTCATAGAGCATAGAAAATCTACAATCATCAATGATAAAATGATAACAATAAAGGCGATATTTGCACAAAATGCAGATATCGCCTTATAATTTTAATTTTCTATAGAGAAAATTTTAGTTGTAGTAGTTTAGATGTTTTGTCTTATTCAGGTCTTCTATCTTCTTCTGATCTTCTTTCGCCTTCTGGTCTTCTATCATCTTCACCTCTTGGGCCTTTTTTATCGCCTTTACC
>CAYJIN010000292.1:0-1302 GCA_964370245.1 uncultured Desulfovibrionaceae bacterium | reverse complement strand
TCCATGTGTCCATCAACTGCAATGCATTTTTTATCGGAAGAAGGATTACCCATTATTCCAATAACATTGCCCATTTCATCAATTTCAACAGAGTCGTAGTTGAGATTTTTCATAGTTTGCGCAATGAAATCAGCAAGTTCTTTTTCATTTCCTGAAAAACTCTCTATGCGAATTAAATCTGAACAAAGCTTATAAATATCATCTTCATATTTCTTTGTTGTTTCAAGTATTTGTTTTGAATGTTCTAAATTCAAGGTGTTCTCCTTATGTTCTTTGCTCAAAAGAGAAAATAACAAAAAATTATGAAATCTGGTGTAATTTTCTGCTACCGCCTGAAAGGCATTCACAACCATCTTTAGTGATAACATAGTTTTCTTCAGTGTCATACACGCCATGATTGTTTACAATGCCAGGTTCAAGGTTGATAATCATACCTTCTTCTAAAATTGTATCATCATAGATAGTTACTGATGGTGGCTCAGTGCTCATAAGACCCATTCCATGCCCCATTCTGCCACAATCAAAAGTTGCATCATAGCCATGTTTTTCTAAACCTTTAGCACAAGCTAAAGCAACTTCTTTCACAGGCACACCTGGTTTCATCATTGAAGCAACTTCTTGTGTGATTTCTTGAATAGTATCTTGTAATTTATTTCTTTCATCAGAAATTTTACCAACAATACCAGCACGGCAAAAATCTGACCAATAACCTTTATAGCGTGCACCAAGATCAAGCCAAAGCATGTCGCCATCTTCTAATTTTCTATTTGTGCTTACTTTTGAAATTCTGCCATAATGTTCTGTGCCTGAAGTGATGATAACAAAACCTGGATATTCAGCGCCACCTTTTATCATTTCAATTTGCACTAATTGTGAAATTTCAAATTCGGTCATGCCTTTGTGGATTTGTGGGAATACATGATCATGCGCATAACTTGTTGCTTGGCAAGCACGTCTATGACATTCAATTTCTTTAGGCGATTTGATGAGGCGCTGACTCCAAATAATATCAGCACCATCAACAAAATTAGTATCTTTCATAAGTTCTTTTAATGCTAAGAAAGTATCAATCTGAAAACCTAAGCGTTGTTCATAGCCAAGTTCAAATGCTACGTTACCGTTGCACATACCTAAATCACGCATAAGGCTTTGAAGTTCTTCAGCTGTTGCGCCTAAGAGACTTCTAAACTCAACAACTTCACAGCAATGAGTAATTTCTCTTGCTTCTGGTGCAACAAAAACTTGAGCTAAAAGATGTGGAGTTCCTACTGCAGGAATAAAAAGAAAAGTTGGGCGTGTGAA
>CAYJIN010000291.1:0-1321 GCA_964370245.1 uncultured Desulfovibrionaceae bacterium | reverse complement strand
TGATTTATTACAGCTTTTACAATAGCTTTTTAGAAAGATTCGTTTGTGCTATTGTGTTCAGTAAGGTTTGAAGAAATTTCTTGAGTGCCACTGATAAGAGCTTTAGTTTCCGCAACAAAAACCAAGAATGCTTCTTTTTCTTCACCCTCTAAGGAAGGAGCATTTGGGATATCAAGTGAAGATGGGTTGATAAATTTACCATTTTTCTTAATTCTATAGTCTAAGTGTGGGCCAGTTGATAAGCCAGTTGAGCCAACGTTACCGATAGTATCTCCACGAGTAACTTTCTGCCCTTTCTTTACACGAATTTTAGAAAGGTGTGCATACATGGTTTCAAGCCCGTTACTGTGCTTCACTGTGATAAGTTTACCATAACCACCTTGAGTTCCAGCAAAAGTTACCGTTCCATCGCCAACGGTTCTTACAGGGGTTCCCATCGGTGCAGCATAATCAATGCCTTGGTGAGGGCGCGTGATTCCTAAAATAGGGTGTTTGCGTGCCATTGTATAGCCAGAGCTAATGCGTTTGTAATCGAGCGGAGCTTTTAAAAGTAAGCGTTCAAAAGCAACACCATTTTCATCATAATAATGAACTCTTCCATCGGCATCTTCAAATTTATAGGCTGAATATTCTTTACCGTTATTAATAAAAGTAGTGGTTAGAATTGAACCATAGCCTTTATGTTGATTATCACGATATTTTTTTTCAACTAAAACTGAGAAAGTATCGCCTTTTTGAACTTCAGTATTAAAGTCGATTTGATAAGCAAGTATACTATCAAGCATAGCAACAAGTGCATCGCTTTCACCTGCATTTGTTGCAGCAGCAGAAAGACTGCTTTCAATTTCAGCTTCAACATGTGCAAGTTCAATTTTGTAAGGAATAGCTTCAAGTTTAGCAGAAAAAATAGGTTTAGAATTAAGTGAACCATCTTCTTCAGTAGTAATGTTTTCTGTTACATCTAAAACAAAAATATCACTTCTATTTTTTTCATATTCAAAACGTTTTATATAGCCATTCTTATCTAAAATAATAGCATAAGGATAACCAATTTGTAAATTTTTCTCTAAATTATGAAGTTCTTTTGAAAGTTCAATAACTTCAAAAATTTGAGGAGTTGTCAGCCAAGTATTTAATATTGTACTGATTGTTTCGCCTTTTTCTAGTTTTGCTTTGATAATTGTTTCATCATCTGAAAGAACATAACCAGAATAACTAACTTCTTGTGTTATTTCTTCGTCAGCGGAAATTTCTGCTTGATTTTCAGAAACAACTGGAGCTTCTGCTAGCTGTAAATCTGAATCAGAAGAGGAATCAAAAA
>CAYJIN010000290.1:0-1353 GCA_964370245.1 uncultured Desulfovibrionaceae bacterium | reverse complement strand
TTAGTCAGCTTTCTTTTCAATTACTCTCACGCCAAGTTCACGCAATTGTTTGCTATCAACTTGTGATGGAGCTTCTGAAAGAAGGCAAGTGCCTTTTTGAGTTTTAGGGAATGCAATAACGTCACGAATTGAGCTTGAATTTGTAAGTAGCATTGCAATACGGTCAAGACCAAAAGCAATACCAGCATGAGGAGGCGCACCAAATTCTAGTGATTGAATGAAGAATCCAAACTGTTCTTGAGCTTTTTCTTTTGTAAATCCAAGTGCTTCAAACATTGTAGATTGTGCTTGCATTGTGTGGTTACGCACAGAACCGCCACCAATTTCATAGCCATTCATAACAAGATCATAAGCTCTTGAAAGGCATTTTGATGGATCAGAGTGTAAAAATTCTTCATGTTCTGGGTTTACTGCTGTGAATGGGTGGTGACATGCAACATAGCGTTTTTCTTCTTCATCGTAGTCGAAAAGTGGGAAGTCAGTCACCCAAAGAAGATTATGAACATTTTCATCAATTAAGTTGAACTGTTCGCCTAATTTTACACGTAAATTACCAAGTGCAGCATTTACCATAGATGAAGCGCCAGCTTGGAAGAAGATAATATCGCCAACTTGTAAATCCATACGAGCTTTCAATGCTTCTTTTTCTTCATCAGAGAAGAATTTAACGATTGGTGATTGCCATTCATCTTCTTTGATTTTGATCCAAGCTAAACCTTGTGCACCATAAATTTTACAGAATTCTGTTAATTCATCAATATGTTTTCTTGATAACTCTTCAGCTTTATTGATTTTTATTGCTTTCACTAATTCAGCAGAAGCAAAAACTTTGAAGCCAGAATTTTTGAAAATGTCTGTAAGTTCAACGAGTTTTAAATCAAAACGTGTGTCTGGTTTATCCACACCATAATCACGCATAGCTTCTTCCCAAGTCATACGTGCAAAAGGTGCTGAAATTTCTTTATTTAAAGTTTCTCTGAAAATTGACTGCATAAGCCCTTCAGCCATGCTCATTACAGTGCTTTCATCAGCAAAAGACATTTCAATATCAATTTGAGTAAATTCAGGTTGACGATCAGCACGTAAATCTTCATCACGGAAGCAACGAACGATTTGATAGTAACGATCAATACCTGCAACCATACTCATTTGTTTAAACATTTGAGGCGATTGTGGAAGAGCAAAGAAGCTGCCTGGATTCAAACGGCTAGGCACTAAAAAGTCTCTCGCACCTTCAGGAGTTGATTTTGTAAGGATAGGAGTTTCTAGCTCGATAAAGTCTAAAGTATCAAGATAGTTACGTGTTGCTTGTGAAGCTTTATGTCTGATAAGGAAGTTATTAGCCATTTTAGG
>CAYJIN010000289.1:0-1369 GCA_964370245.1 uncultured Desulfovibrionaceae bacterium | reverse complement strand
GCATCATGGATATGATATTAGCCCTGGTACGCTTTATCCTATTTTTCATAATCTTGAAAAAGCCGAACTACTTACAGTTGAAAATAAAAATGTAGAAGGTAAAATAAGAAAATATTATTCAATTACTGAAAAGGGTAAAGAAGTTCTTATTGAAGCCAAAAAGAAAGCAAAAGAGCTTGTTGGCGAATTGTAATTGCTGGCAAAAAAAGCGTATATTTTTTAGGGTGTGTTTCTAAATTATTTCATCCAAATTAAATTTGCCGCAATGAGCACGAAAGCCTTATACGTAACTTATAATTTATCGTATCTTGCAGCAATTCGACGGAATTCTTTTATTTTTTGGAAAAAACATTCTATAGTTTGCCTTTCCTTATAGAGATATTTGTCATATTCCAAGTTTTTTTTTAATTTGATTTTGGCGGAATAACCGCAACCGTATTTTTTTCTTGTAAAGCTGAAAAAATCTTTTTTGAACCGTAGGCTTTATCCGCCAATAAAGCTTGCGGTGTGCATGACTCAACAAGCTCTAAGGCTGACTGTGAGTCGTGCAAATTTCCTACTGTAAGCAATATTTTTAGAGGTTTACCAAGAGAATCGGTGATTGCATAGATTTTTGTTGTTGCTCCACCTCTACTCCTGCCTATGCTTTCTTTTTTTTTGACCACCAACAGGCGCTGAACCATGTTTGTGAACTTTTACTATTCTGCTGTCAATAGAGGAAAAATCGTTATCTTGTCCCTCACAAAGCTTTTCTAAAAGCTCCTCAAGTACGCCTGATTTTGCCCATTTATTAAATTGTCTGTATACTGTTTGCCAAGCTCCAAAGCGTGATGGTAAGTCACGCCAAGGTGCTCCTGTGCCTAGTATCCATAATATTCCCTCAAATATTTGCCTATTATCAACTCTTTGAGGGCGTCCTGCTATACTTTTATTTTTACGCTCTAAATACGGTGCAAAAAGTTCCCATTGCTTATCTGTTACTTTATATCTGCTCATAATGAACATACTTTAACATAACTCTTTGCAAATTCAACGCATAATTTAGAAACACACCCTAAAATGTATTTTAGCTACTTAGCTTATTTATTGAGACTCTTCTGAAAAGAAGTGGGAAGGCTAAAATTTACTAAAAAATATTGCTGACTAAATAAAAAAAGAGAATTCAAAAAGCATTCCCATAATTTTTAAATAATACCGAGGACGGGGAGACTTTAATAATATAGATTTTGGCTTTCAGCACAAAATCCTCACTTGCAAGAAGCGTGGTTCTTGCAACGTTCGCTAAAGTAAGAGTTTTACAAAAAATGTAAAAAAAGAGAACTCAAATTCTGAATTCTCGTAATTTATAAATGGTACCGAGGGCGGGACT
>CAYJIN010000288.1:0-1369 GCA_964370245.1 uncultured Desulfovibrionaceae bacterium | reverse complement strand
TAAATCCAGCAACGTTCGCATTTTTCGCCTTTTGCTTTTTCCACTAAAATTGCAAGGTTTTCAGCGCAATCTTCTAAGTCAGCTGGTTTTTCAGCATAAGCTTTAAGATGAAGCTGTGAAACAATGCAGATTTCACGCATGTCAATATTTTTATCTTTAATCATTTTTACTGTGTTTTCATCAGTATAAATTGTAACTGCAGTATCAAGTGAGTGCCCGATTGTGCCTTCTTTACGAAGTGGTTCAATAGCTTTTGTGAGCTCTGAACGAAGGTTTAGGATAATTTCCCAATCTTTCAATACTTCTTCTGAAAGACGTGCTGGTGCAACATATTCTTCAAGTGCAAACACTGTTTTTACTTGCGGACGAATTGCAGCAGGAACATATTTCAAAGTTTCTTCCGCGGTGAAAGAAAGAACTGGCGCCATATCTCTAATTAAAATCATCAAAATTTCAAAAAGAACTGTTTGCGCTGAACGGCGCTCAAGTGAATTTGGTAATGATGCGTATAATCTGTCTTTCAAGCCATCAAGATAGAATGAAGAAAGTTCTGTTACGCAAAGACCATGTAAGTTGTGGTAAACTTTATGGAATTCATAATTGTTATACGCGTCTTGAAGTTGCTCGTGGCTATTTACAATAACGTCAAGCATGTAACGATCAACAGGAAGAAGTTGATCAACTGGGATTAATTCTTCAGTAGTTAAATCGTCAATAGAACCAAGAAGATAGCGTGAAGTGTTACGTATTCTTCTATAAGCTTCTGTAAGACGAGCTAAAATTTCATCAGAAATTCTAATGTCTTCAGTGTAGTCAGAAGAAGAAACCCAAAGGCGAAGAATATCAGCGCCGTATTTGCTCATAATATCTTGCGGTGCAACCACGTTACCGATTGATTTTGACATTTTACGGCTGTCTTTATCAACCACGTAACCATGTGTTAACACTTGTTTATATGGAGGACAATCTCTTGTGCCAACTGATGCTAAGAGAGAAGAGTGGAACCAGCCACGGTGTTGGTCAGAACCTTCAAGATAAAGATCAGCAGGGAAGCTGAGTTCATCTCTTTGTTCAACAACAGCAGCAAAGCTTGTGCCTGAATCAAACCAAACATCTAAAATATCAGTTTCTTTTTTCCAGTGATCGCCACCACAATGAGGGCATTTTAGATCTGCTGGAACAACGTCAGCTAATTCAGTTTCATACCAATAATCGCAACCTGTTGCATGCTTTGCAAAGCGATCAGAAATTTCACGCATCCAAGTTGGATCGTTCCATGCTTCACCGCAATCTTCACAAAGAAGCGCAAGAATTGGCACGCCCCACATTCTTTGACGTGAAATACACCAATCAGGGCGGCTTTCAATCA
>CAYJIN010000287.1:0-1380 GCA_964370245.1 uncultured Desulfovibrionaceae bacterium | reverse complement strand
GAAAAGTTTCTGCACTAAAATTGCGTGATGAAACAGATTCTTATGAATATCTTACTGAGCAAGATAAGCTTGTCATCAAAAAATCCGTCAAAAAAGATTATTGGGCAGATATCTATACTATTGATTTTGAAAGTGCAATGCCACTTCTTGCAGAACATCCTCTTGTTTTTGATGAACAAAGTGGCGAAAATATAGTTCTTGAGTTGAAAGAGCCTATTCTCGAAGTTGAAAATATCAAAAAAGAAAAGAGTGAAGAATTTAGCCTTACTTTTGAAATTCCAAGCGTGCAAACAGGTGTATTTCTACAAAAAGAAAGCAGAGAGAATACTTTTACTGTAATTCCAGTTACGCCAGCGCATGTTAAGCTGAAAGAACTTATGGGAGCAGAAAATCTTGTGCTGCCACAGAAAGCGCACGAAATGCTTTTTGATATTTTGTCGCAAGAAAAAAGCCCTATTAAAGTTCGCACAAAAATAGAATTTAATGAACTGCCAAGCGAACAAGTGAATGCAAAACCAACTTTACGCTTGAAAAGGTTACATTTAAAAGATGAACTTGGGCTTGAAGCGCAAGCAATTGTTTACCCTCTGTATGGACACACAACGAATTTTGTTCCTACAAAGGGGAGCGATTCTTTTGTTGCGAAAGTGCAGAATAATCCTGTGAAAATCAAGCGTCTTTTTGCAGATGAAGAAATTGAAATGCAAAAGCTTTTTGCGCAGTCGAATATGCTTAAAGAAAATCTTTTGAATGAAAATTACAATTGGCAATTCAATACTGCCGAAGAAGCCTATTCATTGCTCGCTGAACTGCAACATATTGATGTTACAATAGAATGGTATGACAGCGAACCTATTAAAATTTCAAAAACTTTTCAAAAAGACGATTTGAAGTTAAAAGTTCGCTCTAAAAATAATTGGTTTTCTCTTGATGCAAATTTGAGTGTTGACGAAGACTTAGTCATCAATATGCGTTCACTTCTGAAGAATGTTTCAAAGCATAAAGGGCGTTTTATTCCTTTAGCAAGTGGGCAAGTGCTTGCGCTTACAGAAGATTTTAGAAAGGCGCTCGATAAAGTAAGCGCGATTACACAAGAAGATAAAGATGATTTAATTCTTCATTCTCTAGCTGTGCCAGCGCTTGAAAGTATTTTTGATGAAGAAGAAATTGAAAAAGATGCTAAATATTCAGAATGGAAAGATAAACTCTCTTTGCTTGATGAAAATATAACACTTCCCAAAGGTTTGCAGGCTGAACTGCGCCCTTATCAGGTTGAGGGCTTTTCATGGATGGCATCATTATTGAAAATTGAAGCGGGTGCATGCCTTGCTGACGATATGGGCTTAGGTAAAACACTGCAAACAATAACTCTTTTGCTTT
>CAYJIN010000286.1:0-1384 GCA_964370245.1 uncultured Desulfovibrionaceae bacterium | reverse complement strand
AGCATTTTATCCTCCTTTTATTTTATTATATAGATTTTGGCCTTTGGCACAAAATGCTCATTCTCTAAAGATTTGTTCGCTTTCGCTTACAGTGCGCTGATTTAGATTTTTTATTTTTAACATTAAGGGTTATGGTTACATTTAATAAATTAGATTATTTTATGAATTTTTCAAAGAAAAGAAATTTTTTGTGTAATGGAGTGTATTAAGAACATACATGAGTGGAACAAAAAATTTACTTTTCTGCAGAAAAAACGTAAAAGAACTAATTTATACACGTTTTACTTGAATTGCTGTTTGCAACATTGTATCAGATGTTTGAATAGCTTTTGAATTCATTTCATAAGCACGCTGGCCAACAATCATGTTTACCATCTCATCAACAACTTCTACGTTCGACATTTCTAAGAAACCTTGTGCAAGCGTTCCTACATTTTCTTCACCAGGAACACCCTCAATAGCCTCACCAGAAGCCTCTGTTGGCATATAAAGGTTTCTACCACGTGCATCTAAGCCTGCATTGTTGATAAAAGTATATAATGGAATGTCAGTAGTTGCAATTTCTTCACCATTCGCATCTAAACATGCAATATAACCATTTTCTGAAACAGCAACAGAACGTGTTTCTGCAGGAACTTGGAATTCAGGTTGAAGAACATAACCATTAGCAGTTACAATAGTTCCATCTTGATCAAGCTTGAAAGCACCAGCTCTTGTATACATCATTTGATCATTTACTTCAACTTGGAAGAAACCTTCGCCTTCAATAGCAATATCAAGTGGATTGCCTGAGTTTTGAAAATCACCCTGTGTGAAGAATTTATGCACTGATAAAGGACGAACACCCATACCAACTTGCATACCAACAGGAACTCGATTATCGCCTTCTGTTGTTGAACCAGCTATTTTCATGTTTTGATACATTAAATCTTCAAATTCTGCACGGCTCTTTTTGAATGAAGCTGTGTTTACGTTAGCTAAGTTATTTGAAATAACGTCAATATTTAATTGCTGGGCAATCATACCTGTTGCACCAGTCCAGAGTGAACGCATCATAACTTTTACTCCTTACTTTTATCAACCAAATTTATATAGATTTTGATTTATAGTTTTTATTTTCATTCAAATGGGCATAACCCACTCGCTAAAGATTTATTCGCTTGCGCTTATACTAATTATTTGCCTTTACCAACTTTAGTAATAACTTCTGTAACCTTATTTAGATAGATTTTGACTTTCAGTGCAAAATCCTCGTTTCGCATTTTGTGTTAAAAATGCTTACTCGCTAAAGATTTATTCACTTGCGCTTATACTAATTACTTTCCTTTACCAACTTTAGTAATAACTTCAGTATCTAATTGATGAGCTGTTTGCATAACTTTTG
>CAYJIN010000285.1:0-1385 GCA_964370245.1 uncultured Desulfovibrionaceae bacterium | reverse complement strand
AAAATAGTTGTAGACATGTGTGCGCTTTATTAATTTATTGCACAAATTACATATTAAATCAAACAAATGATTAGCAAAATGGAAGATTCAAGCGAAAAGCTTTCTATCGAAAATTAAAAACAAAAAAAGGCTTAGATTTTCATCTAAGCCTTTGATTTTATATGGCGCGCTCGAAGAGATTCGAACTCCTGACCTACAGGTTCGTAGCCCAATGTCATTGTTTTTCATCTTTTTTCATTGTGCCGTTTTATGTTGTAAAATAGAGGGTTTTGCAAAATCCTACTTGCTTTATTTTTCATTTTTTAGTACGATTTTACTATAAAAGGTTGGAAATAGGGTTGGAAAAACTCCAGCCGCAAATGGAGTCATAGCATGGCAAATAAGAGAATGAAAACAAATTATGTTGGCGTTTATTACCGTGAAGCAGAACGTGTTGGAAAACAAGGATTAGAAAAAATCTATTACATTGTCTTCAAAAAAGACGGTAAAATGATAGAAGAAAAAGTTGGCAGACAGTACGCAGACAATATGACACCTGCAAAAGCATCTGGTATTAGGGCAGAGCGAATTGAAGGGAAGCGTGAGTCGAGAAAAGAGATCAAAACAAAAGAAATAGCAAAAATTCAAGCAGAAAAAAACAAGCCAACAATAATTTTTTTATGGAATCAATATTTAGAACATAATAAAGAAAAATCAATTCTGAAAGCGCATCAAACATACTTTAGAAAATATCTTTTAGCTTTTCATAACAAAATGCCAAATGAAATAAAAACTGAGGATATAAGAATACTTAGAAAAAACATTGATTCATTACTAGCACCTAAAAGCGTAAAACACGTTCTATCACTTCTTCGAACGCTTATAAATTTTGGAGTAAAGCATGGCTTGTGTGATGAAGTACCACGCTCACAGCTTTACTTTGAAATGCCAAAGATTGATAACCTAAAAACAGAAATGCTTTCAGCAGAACAACTTGTTGCATTTGAAAAAGCTCTACAAGAAGAGCCAGATCAAAATGCTGCTGCATTTATGCGTTTAGCTTTAGCAACTGGAATGCGTAAGGGAGCTTTGATGAATTTGCGCTGGGATGATATAGACTTTGAACGTGGATTTATTACTCTTAGAGGAGCAGTTGCTAAAAAGGGTAAAACTGAAAAAATTCCCCTTAGTCAAAGTGCGAGAAATATTATCCTGTCTGTTGGGAAAATAAATAATAGTGCTTATGTTTTTCCTGGTAAGGATGGTGGACCTCGTAAGGAGTTTCGCCGTGTGGCTGAAAGAGTAAAGAAAAAAGCTAATTTACCCGCAGATTTTCGTCCTCTTCATGGACTAAGACATACTTACGCTTCTTTACTTGCATCAAGTGGTAAGGTTGATTTGTATAC
>CAYJIN010000284.1:0-1388 GCA_964370245.1 uncultured Desulfovibrionaceae bacterium | reverse complement strand
CCTATAATCTAAAAAGAAAATCCAGCAATAATAATATTATTTCACTATCTTTTAAATGAATTCTGGCTATTTAGCAAGTGAAAAAAATTGATTTATTATAAGATTTGCTCATAGAACACTAGCTCTATAAGGCTATTTTATTCTCGTTGTGGCTTGACTAATCATAAAAATTTTCAAATAAACTACTATCTTTACATACTAAATTTTCTTCTTGAATTTTTCACAAACAATCTATAAGCTCTACTTTACAATAGAACTTATAAAAGAAAAAGCTGATTGCAAAGATCATACTATGGATTCTCATTATGAATTCAGAAGGAAAAATATGCAAAATATAACCGCACTTGTTGCCACATATAATTCTGAACGTTCACTTGATGAATGTCTTGCTTCATTACATTTCTGTGATGACATTTTAGTTATTGACTCTTATAGCACTGATTCAACAGAAGAAATTTGTAAAAAACATAATGCAAGATTTATTCAAAATCCATTTATACGTCTTGAAGAGCAATTTCTTTTTGCTTTAGAACATATTGAAAGTGAGTGGGTGATTATTCTAGATTCAGATGAAATAGCTTCAGAAGAATTACAAAAATCAATCTTTAATTTTTTCTCAACCACTCAAAATGGTATTGCAAAGAATGATCATTTTTCTGGCGCATATATGCCAAGACGCTCTTATTTCTTTCACCAATTTATGAAACATTCAGACGCATACCCTGATTTATTAATGCGCCTTTTTAGAAAAGATGAACTTATTATTACTTCATCAGGTGTTCATCAAGTTCTTTCTACAAAAGGAAAAACCACTAAAATTTCAGGTGATATTATTCATTATCCCTATTCTTCTTTTTCTCATTATGTAAAAAAACTTAATGCCTATGCTGAATATGGTGCAAAAGAAAAAACAAAAAAAGGGCAAGAATTTTCACTTTCCCGTGCAATCTTTCACGCCTTTTGGGGCTTTTGCCGTATTTACTTTTTTAAAAAAGGATTTCTTGACGGAAAAGCAGGCTTTATTATGGCCACGCATCATGCTTTTTATGTATATATGAAATATATTCGCATTGGTGAAAATGCTGATACTTTTGGGCTTACAAACGACAAACACCTCTAATTGTAAACTTCTCTTTTTACGAAAAAATAAACAACTACAATTCTTTATTGTGCTGTTTTTAAGAGAATTTTCACTATTAACAAGTAAAAAAATAAGACTTACTAGAATCTTTGCATTTAGAAGTAAAAAAATATAAAGATATTCTCTTGACATGTTATGAGGTATTGACCTATCTTCTCAGAAATTAAACTCCTTATTTTATAAAAGTGTATCGCCATGCAAAAATTTAAGTCTTTTATTTGTACCTTTCTTTTTATTTATTCTTTTT
>CAYJIN010000283.1:0-1398 GCA_964370245.1 uncultured Desulfovibrionaceae bacterium | reverse complement strand
TATTTTGTGTTGCACCAAGGTCAGCTCTAAATTTATCTTTCGATGTAATAGCAGCATCTAAAGCAACAAGTGCATTTTGCGCAGCTTGCTGTGATGATAAACTTTTGCCTGCAGCTGTATCTGCAGCTGCACTACCAAGACCTAAACTTGCAGCAGAAATTGAACCAATTCTAATTTGATAATAATCTGTTGCGCTACTGTTGCCAGTGCCAAAATGAACAACTAAATCTTCATCTGGGCGATCGCCATCACCGGTATAAGTTCCCGCATAGGTACCAGAAAGCGAACCATCAAGAAGTTTTACGCCGTTAAACTCAGTTGCGCTTGCAATACGTGTAATTTCTGACGCCATTTGTTGATATTCTGAATCAATAATCGCACGCTGAGTTGCATCATACGTACCAGTAGCCGCTTGTTCAGCCAATTCTTTCATACGAACTAAGCTATCATCAATTACTTGCATTGCGCCATCAGCTGTTTGAATAAGCGAAATGGCATCGTTAGCATTACGCACACCTTGGTTTGAAGCAGCAATATCAGCACGCATAAGTTCTGAAATTGCTAAACCAGCAGCATCATCCGCAGCGCTGTTTACACGCAAACCAGAAGATAATTTTTCAATTGAACCTTCTAAGTTTTTGTAATGCATAGACAAGTTACGGTTGGCAGTTAAAGCCATAAGGTTGTTATTAATAATTAAAGACATACATTCTCCTCCTTGAAAAGATGTCATACATTGTCAAAAAGTAGAAGTTTGAGCCATTGCTTCCAAGCAATTCTTCTACTCGCATACACATCTTATCGGAAGGACTTTAAAATACTTTAGTCTAAAATTATATTTTTTATTTATTTTCTAATTTTTTTAATTTAGCTGAATATTCTTCTATTCTAGCTTTTCTTTTTTCTTTTAATTGTTCAGTATTGTACTCTATTTTCATACCATCAACAATTCTTGTTTTACATGCATACACTTCTTTTTCTTCAACTTTAATAATGCATGCATGGCAACAAATATTTCCAGGAAAACCATTTTTTGAACATGGTGCAACAATTGTAATATTATTTTCTTTTGCTGCTTCTAACACGTTATAAGCAAAAGGACTTACTGTTAACTCTTGACTATCTAAATATATTTTTTTCATTTTTACCTCATTAAATAGTATAGATTTCGGGCTTTGCCACAAAATCCTCACTCACATTTTACGTGGAAAATGTTTCGTTCGCTAAAGATTTGTTCGCTTTGCTTTCAGCATATTTTATAGCCTCGGGCTTTACCAAGAAATCCACACTCATTTATAAGAGAAAAGCAGGTCTTGACCTGCTTTCATCTTACTTAAAAATTCATAAATTCAAATTATTTTCCAAGACTATTTTTGAGTAATTCTCTAAATTGACAGA
>CAYJIN010000282.1:0-1403 GCA_964370245.1 uncultured Desulfovibrionaceae bacterium | reverse complement strand
CACTTGTTATCATTTCTGAAGATGTTGAAGGCGAAGCTCTTGCAACTTTAGTTGTTAACAAACTTCGTGGCGTATTAAACATTGCTGCAGTAAAAGCACCTGGTTTTGGTGACCGTCGTAAAGCTATGTTAGAAGATATCGCAATCTTAACTGGCGGCACAGTTGCTAGCGAAGATATCGGCATCAAATTAGAAAGCATGACTTTAGCTGAACTTGGTTCTGCAAAACGCATTGTTATCGACAAAGACAACACAGTTATCGTTGATGGTAACGGTAAAGGCGAAAACATCAAAGCTCGTGTAAAACAAATTCGTGCGCAAATCGAAGAATCTTCTTCAGATTACGACCGTGAAAAATTACAAGAACGTCTTGCTAAATTAGTTGGCGGTGTAGCTGTTATTAATGTTGGCGCTGCAACTGAAACTGAAATGAAAGAGAAAAAAGACCGTGTTGAAGATGCATTAAACGCAACACGTGCTGCAGTTGAAGAAGGTATCGTTCCTGGTGGTGGTACTGCGCTTATCCGTGCTTCTAAATCTCTTGATACAGTAAAACCATGTGATGATGATGAATTAGCTGGCTTAAACATTATCCGTCGTGCTATCGAAGAACCAATTCGTCAAATCGCTTGCAATGCTGGTTTCGAAGGTTCAATCGTAGTTGAAAAAGTACGTGAAGGTAAAGACGGTTTTGGTTTCAACGCTGGTACAGGCGAATACGAAGACCTTATCAAAGCTGGTGTTATCGATCCTAAGAAAGTAACACGTATTGCTTTACAAAACGCTGCTTCAGTTGCTTCATTACTTCTTACAACTGAATGTGCTATTTGTGAAAAACCTAAAGCTGATGCTCCTATGATGCCAACTCCTGATATGGGTGGTATGGGCGGCATGGGTGGCATGTACTAAAATTGAGTCAATTTTTTGATTTTTCGGTGTTGAATAAATTTTCCCTCTCTGTCGAATAGGTTTTTTGTCTATACTCCTTCGAGGGAAAATTCCTTCGCCTAGAAAAATCATAAAAAATAAACTCAATTTATTTATGCTAGCTCAAAAAGCTTAAGATATATTTGAAAAGACTGTGAAGAAATTTGCAGTCTTTTTTTGTGGCTAAAAACTTTTACGACAAACTATAACATTATACTAGTAATTATATAAATTTGATAAGGTAAAATTGTTTTGTGCTTGCGACAAAATTGTCATACCTTTAAGTGAATAATTCCTCCATTTTGAGGAATTTTTACTTAACTTGTGTGACAATTTTAAGCAGGGAAAATGTGGGGGTTTCCAAAGGGTGCACACTAAGGGCGGCACGCCCTGTTAGCGCACCCCTTTGGCCGTCGGAGACACTCAACAGCGTGAACGACAATAGTGGAAATCACGAAGACAAAGCTATTCCTACAA
>CAYJIN010000281.1:0-1405 GCA_964370245.1 uncultured Desulfovibrionaceae bacterium | reverse complement strand
TTTGAGTTAATTGTTGAAGGGCGTTTATCTTCTTTATTTCTGTAAGTTTTTATCAGCTCGATAAAAGAAAAAACAACTATACAGCCTGCAAGCAAATTTGGCATTGCCGACGAAGGTAAACCGTAGCCCATATATTCCGGTGTATACCTAGGTATAAAAAACGTAAGCAGACTTATCCCTAAAAGGCAAAGGAAAGAATAAGTTCCCATCAGTAAATTGCGCATAATTCAACTCCTTATAAATAAACTAAATATATATTAGCAAAAAACGTACCAAAATGTATTATTGCATTAATAAAGGAAAAAAAGAACAAGCTGTATTTCAGTGTTGACATTTTAAGTATTCTACTATACATTTTTCCAGTAGTAAGAAATAAATATTTGTTTAGGACTTTGCATGAAATATAAAGAATTTAGTATAAAAGATGCTGAAATTGCAGCATCTTCATTGGATATTATTTATAAAGAATTAGGTTTACAACAAGCAATTCAATATCTTTACAGTTTTTTGAAAGAATACTATCCCATCACACGAATTTTTTGTGGCTTTCGATTGATTGAAAGCCCTGTTTTTTACCCTATTGCAGATACATTAACTAAAAACCTTGAAAAAACAAAATTTGCTCATTCTTACTATAACACTCCTTTAGAAAAAGAATATTTTATTCCAAGAAATTCGCTTGAACCTTATATTCCTATACCTCTTGATGGTATGCTTGAGGGGAATAACATCGCTTTTTCACGCGGAATAGGCAGAGATGAAGATTATATATCACATTTGCGTATTCCCTTGTTTTTTCAAGAAGAAAGAATTTTTCAGATAGCTCTTTGCTCAAATAAAGCTCATGCTTTTAAAGAAAGTGATTTCAAAAGTATGAAGACACTTGTGAGAAAAATTTCACAAAGCATTCTTTTAGAATATCAAAAAATAGATGAAAATTTTGCAAAGATGCATGGTTCACCAACTAATATTACTACTTTACTTGAACTTTGTCGTGGTTTTCAGCCACTTATTAGTGATATAAAAAAATTAGCCCCAACTGATTATACTGCACTTATTGAAGGTGAAACAGGTTCGGGAAAAGGGATTGTAGCGCAGGCTTTGCATGATTTGTCCACAAGAAGAGATAAACCATTTATTAAAGTCAACTGCGGGGCTATTAGTGAAAGTCTTCTTGAAAGTGAACTTTTCGGCCATGAAAAAGGTGCATTTACAGGTGCTTTAGTTGATAGAAAAGGTTTTTTTGAAGCTGCGGAAGGGGGGAGTATTTTTCTTGATGAAATAGGCGAACTTTCACTGCGCCTTCAAACAACTCTTCTGCGTGTAGTTGAAAATAAATGTATTCAAAAGATTGGTTCAAATCAAGAAATTCCAATTGATGTAAGAATAATTGTTGCAACAAATA
>CAYJIN010000280.1:0-1425 GCA_964370245.1 uncultured Desulfovibrionaceae bacterium | reverse complement strand
GTCCCAAGTTGTCCACCCTTATACGGTAAAGACGCTTGGGACTTTGCTTTTTATATCGATTTTAGAGAACCTTAACCAAAGACTGAGAGAAAGGTATTTTCTAAAAGAATAAGTAGTCCATGTTTTACTATTTACAAAACCCATACAAAACCACAGGTGATTTATATTTTTAAATAGCATTTATATGTTCTTCCCCCCACAAACACATTAAATGCAATATTGGCATGAGGGTTTTTCCTTTTTCTAATAAAGAATATTCAACTTTTGGAGGTATTTGATGATACTCTTTGCGTAAAATTAAATTATCAGCTTCTAACTCTTTAAGCTGTTTACTCAGCATTTTATGCGTAACACTGCCAAGAGCTTTCTTCAATTCGCCATATCTCATGATTTCACTTTTATAAAGCCAATATAAAATATTCATCTTCCACTTCGCCCCGATAAGCGATAAAGTGTATTCAAAATATTCTGAATTTACTGTAAACTGAGACATTATATTACTCTCCTTTTTGATAGTATATAACAAAAAAGTGCATACTTGCTTTTTTATTCAATCTATTGCTATACTGAATATAGGTCAATTAAATCTTGCGTGCAAAGATATATTTTGGAGGTTTTATGAAATATACTGAAGACGACATGGAAAACAAAGCTATAAAAATAGTTGCTTCACTTATGCTTGCAGCAGCAAAAACTGCACCTAAGGAGAGAGGAATCAATTCTCTTGTATCACTTGTTGTTGATGGTAAAGAACAACAAGCTTTAGCTGATGAAATGCGGAAAATAGGAAGCAATACAAAGCAAGATTATTTTCTTAGAGATGCAAATGGAATTGAAAAAGCTTCTTGTGTTATCTTACTTGGTGCAACAAATAAATATCATAAAGTTGCTCATTGCGGGATTTACGGTGTGCAAAATTGCGGAAATGCAAAACGATTAGGTGTTATGTGCGCTTATAATATTGGCGATTTAGGGATTGCAATTGGTTCTGCTGTTACAGTTGCTAAAAATCATAACATAGATAATCGAATAATGTTTTCAGCGGGTAAAGCCGCAGAAAATTTAAAATATTTTACTGATGACGTCACTCTCATTTACGCTATTCCGCTGTCTATTTCAGAAAAAAATCCATTTTATGACAGGCCCGTAGCGACATTTTAGTTATTTTACATTCTTAGAAGAGTAAATAAAGAGCTTGAATTTTAGTAAATAAGCTGTAAATAGTGATGTAATCAAAACAGATTTGACTTTTCACTATACTCAGGCTACTCTGCAGGCAAATTTAGTTCAAACTAGCCTAGCTAGGTAAAGTTGGTAGAACTCAATTCAATAAAATAATAAAGAGAGAAAAAATATGGGTTCTTATATAAATAATGCTTTACTTGAAGACGAAGAAATTATTTACGAAGGTGAATTTGCATTGTG
>CAYJIN010000279.1:0-1427 GCA_964370245.1 uncultured Desulfovibrionaceae bacterium | reverse complement strand
TGGTAAAAATTTTCTGATAATAGTCATTGTATATTTCTTCCTAATTTCTATTTAATGTCTTTTAGAGTGTGATTCCGAGAGATTTATAAAGATTTATGCGTAATTGTAAAAGTTCAGCTTCTTCACGTACAAGTGAGCGTTCGTGCGATTGAAGTGATTGTAATTGGCTTATATAACGTAAAAAAGTATCAACACCATTGAGATAACTTGATTGTGCTTCATCCGTAGCCGCTTCGATATAAACAAGTTGATTTCTGAGGTTTTCTAAATATTTTACCTGTGCTTGTTCTGCCATGAGCGCAGTGTTTACTTCATCTAAAGCTTCTGCAACGGTTTTTACATAAGTGATTGCAAGCTCTTGCGCTGCCGCATCTTTTTGATCCATTGCTGCGAGGTTTGCACCGCCATCAAATAAAATACCTGTAATATTAGCAATTAAACTTGTTGTCCAGTCATTAAGAAGAACAGAAAGCGCTGCCGAGCTAATAGCTTCACTCACACTTAAATTGATGTCAGGGAAATATGCAAGTTTTGCAACAGCTAAATCTTTATCAGCGGCAAGTAAACGATATTTTGCTGCACGAATATCAGGGCGATTTTCTAATAAATCAGCAGGGATACCTGTTTGCGGTAGTGGGGGGAGTTTTGGAAGTTCTTTTTCATTCACTTCAACAGGATTTGTTGAATATTCACCGGTAAGTAAAGCTAAACTTGCAAGTAAAGCTCTTTCTCTTTCAATAAGAATTGGCTCTTCTGCTTGAGAGTTGAGTAATTGTTCTTGTTGCTGTAAAACATCAAGACTGCTCGATTGCCCATTTGTATAACGTGATTTTTGGAGTTCAACTAAAGTAGAATTAAGTTTTACTTGTTCATTTAATATTGAAATTTCTGCTCTGGTTGAAAGTAAATCAATATAATTATTAGCTATTGAGGAAGAAACAGAAAGAACAGTTGTGAGCATGTCTTCATAACTTGCTTGATAACGATAATCGCTTGCTTGGTTTTGAGCAGCAATTTTTCCCCATAAGTCTAATTCATAGGAAAGACTAAGACTTCCTGAAAATGATTCAGATGTTCTGTCATTATTTACACCATCACTGCTGACATTTGTGTGACCAGAACTTCCTCTATAAGATATTTGCGGGAAATAGTTCGATTGGCTTTGTGAAAGAGTTGCAGCACTTTGTTGCAATCTTGTAAATGCAATTTGCAAATCAAAGTTACCACTTCTTTTATTTTCTTCAAAAAGTGAAGAAAGGGCTTTTTCTTCAATGGAATTTAACTCATCACTATTAAAAGCCTCCCACCAGCGCGTATTATCAAGAATTTCACTTCCTCCAGTCGTGAGAAAGTTTTCAGGCAGTGGCGGAGCGCTTGCTTCATAAGTGTCAATCATGGTGGCACAACCACTGAGAGTTAGCACGCAC
>CAYJIN010000278.1:0-1430 GCA_964370245.1 uncultured Desulfovibrionaceae bacterium | reverse complement strand
CTAATTGCGTGTTGTTACGCGCGCTTTCAATGCCTTGCATAAGTGCGTTATTTGATGTTGTGAGCATAGCCGCGACAGTTTCACCGTAAGCAGAAACAAAATGTTCTGCCCTATCGCCAGCTTGTTTTGAAATCAAGGTTGCTACGATGTCAGCTCCTACTTTATTGACTTTCCATATATTCTCAACAAATACGCCTTCATAGCCTGTGATATTTTGCCCAAGATTCGCAAAAGTTCCTACTTGACTACTCTGCACAGTGATAAGTGTATACGTCTTTCCTACAACATAATTATTTGCAGTCAAGGTGCTTATATCACTTACATAGGCACTTTTCCCAGCAATTGCGCTATCTAGGTATAACTGACGTATAGCTGTAACTACATGTTCACTCTCATTAGGATCAAGAATGAAAGCGTATTTTTCAAAGTCTACAACTCTATTTATAATACCACCTTTATACTGATTCAAAATTAGAGTATTGCCATTAAAGAAGTTAGCCCCCGAGGTAGCAAATGCAAGATGCGAGGTTGCAGAAGAGCCACCATATACATTCAAAGAACCATTAATAGTAAGATTATTTGACAAGATAACAGTATTATTTTCAGCCCTTGAAGAAGCATCACCAATAGCTAAACCGCCTATGATATAAGAGGAGACACCTGCTGTGCCTATTGTAGCATTATTTAAATGCACTGTATTATGAGATGCTGTTGCTGTGCCAGAATTGCCTCGTATGCCGCTTCCACTGTGAAAACCACCTTGGCTTTCTGCTAAACCTCCGTAGACATTTGCTTTTACAATTCCGCTTACATTTGCTGTATTATAATTTGCTGCTGCAGAGCCACCATTACCAACTGTACCGCTAGCCAATATAGAACCGCCTAAGCTTTCGGCATTGCCACCAATTACATTCAATTCTACTATTCCGTTTACGTCAATTGTATTGTTAAAAGCCGTTGCTGTGCCTGCATTGCCACCTGTACCATTAGCACTATCACCGCCTTTGCTAAAGGCTCTGCTACCACTGGAAGTAAATCTTGTTGTTCCGTTCACATGTACTGTATTGTTGTTCGCTGTTGCTGTGCCTGCATTGCCGCCATTGCCAATAGTACTATCGCCAGCAACACTAGAAGCATAACCACCATAGATAGGTTGTTCTGCTCTTCCGTTCATATATATTGTGTTCTTATTCGCTGTTACTGTGCCGGCATTGCCACCATTGCCATTTGTGGAGTTTCCGCCAAAGCTTTCTGCAAAGCTACCGGCGACAGCGTTAGACATCGTTCCGCTTGTAGTTGTTGTGTTGTTATTGGCTGTTGCTGTGCCACCATCACCACCCTTGCCATTTCCTGTAGCATCTTCGCCTCGGCTATAAGCTTCTATAAAATTAGAAGAAGTTGAAGTGATAGTGAAATTTTGATTGCTCACG
>CAYJIN010000277.1:0-1430 GCA_964370245.1 uncultured Desulfovibrionaceae bacterium | reverse complement strand
CTTAGGTTTGCATGCCCTGCATATTTTATTTCGTCCGTAGAAAAAATTTCAATGTATTTTCCAGGCCTTACATAAGATCGGATCATGCTTGCTTTTGTTTCATGGAAATTGAAAGCGAAAAGAAGTTTGCCTCTTTCAAATAAAAGCAAATCGTCCTTGATATTAATTTGTTCGCTATCATCTTGATTTATTTTGCTTATTACACTTTCTTCTAAAATATCACGATAACGTGGCAAACAAGATAAAGGATTTTCTTTTTGTAAAAGCTTTATCATATCTTTATCAAATTCAGCTAAAGCTTTATAATGTAAAAGCGAATCTTCACGCAAATTCCATTGACGATAAGGGTTTTCATCAGCGTCAATCCATTCAGGATGGCCAAATTCATTCCCCATAAAATTCATATAGCCTTTATCAGTTGTTGAAATAACAAGAAGTTTCATCAATTTTGACAAGGCAACGCCACGTGAAACCTTCCAGTTTTCTGAAAAAGGCGACATATGAAAATACATATCATCACCAATAATGCGCCAAATCATGGCATCTTCACCATTTATTGACTGATCATGACATTCTACATAAGATATTGTTTTATCATATATTCTATGGTTTGTGCATTCATGCCATAATTTCCAAGATGGCTGTTTATGCAAAATATTCTTTGCCCACACATCAGGAATCCCCATTGCAAAGCGATAATCAAAACCTAAGCCAGATTCTTTTGCTTTTGAAGTAATTCCTGGAAATCCGCTAAATTCTTCTGCAATAGTAATTGCATTTTTATCCATTTCATGAATAAGCGTATTTGCCAATTGCAGATAAAGAATACCGCTTTCATTACGGCGATTTTGATTGTCTTTAGTGTAAAAACAAGCATTTACATGGCTAAAGTCGTCATCAAAGCCTTCATCAACAAAAACCATACTTCCAACAGCATCAAAGCGGAAGCCATCAATTTGAAATTCTTCCATCCAATATCTGCAATTTGAAAGCAAGAAACGACGAGTTATTTCTTTATTATAATCAAAGAAAATTGTTCCCCACTGGGTTTGCCTTTCGTATGTAAAAAGAAAATCACCCGTGTCATAACGAGGAAGTCCTTGCTCTGTGTTTGGCGTAGAATGGCTATGAACAATATCTAAAAGCACTGTTATTCCAAGACCATGCGCCGCATCAACAAGCTCTTTAAAATCATTCAATGTGCCAAACCTATGCGATGGCGCAAAATAAGAACTTACTTGATAACCAAATGATTTATACAGAGGATGCTCAGGAATTGCCATAAATTGTATAGTATTATAGCCAGCTTCTTTTATCATTGGCAAAAGTTTTTCACGGAAATATGCATAAGAACCAAAACCAAGTTCACTTTCGCTTGATTTTTCAAGATTATGCTTTGCAATGCCAACATGCGCTTCATAGATGACAGG
>CAYJIN010000276.1:0-1435 GCA_964370245.1 uncultured Desulfovibrionaceae bacterium | reverse complement strand
AATTGTGTGTTCGATTTTTTTAAATTCAACGCTCATACTTTACTCCATTTTTTATATAATAGGCTAAGGACTACTATAATTAGATTTCTTCATAGTGAAAACAGTTTTTGGAACAACTAAATATTTTTTTCACATAATTACTTTTGTAGCAGAAATAATATTTTTGTATAGATATTTAATCTT
The DNA here is from genome assembly GCA_964370245.1 of uncultured Desulfovibrionaceae bacterium. GTDB lineage: Bacteria > Desulfobacterota > Desulfovibrionia > Desulfovibrionales > Desulfovibrionaceae > CAYJAZ01. The sequence continues at coordinate 1,252 of CAYJIN010000276.1, read as the reverse complement.
AAAGTTAGTTAAGAAAAACTTAACTTTTTTCTAGGGTTGAAAATTTGATGCTCTTAAGCTTGAAAAAAATAATAAAATCAACTACTGTTATATTAAATTTAGAGAAGTAGGTTTTATGGCTATCCAACTCAATTATAATCAGCTTTATGTTTTTTACCTTTGTGTAAAGCACGCTTCATTTAAAGAAGCAGCAAAAGAACTCAATATAAGCGTTCCTGCTGTAAGCATGCAAATTAAAAAACTTGAAACTCTTTTAGAGTTTGAACTTTTTATTCGTGAAAATGCGCAAATGCTTCCTACGCAAAAAGCATTAGAAATTTTACCTGCTATCAATGAAATGTTTTCAAAAAGTGAAATTATAATTGAACAGATATCCGCTCTTACAAATAAAGAAAACAATAAAATTACAATTGGTCTACACCTTGTTCCAGCACAAGAATTTATTCCTGTTCTTTCACGCTACATAAAAAAATATTTGCCTGAAAAAGAAGTGGAATTTTTACTAGGTAATCATTCAGAATTACTTAATAAGATGAAAAAAGGTGATATTGATATTGCATTACTAGCTGGTGAACACGAGTTGAAAAATATACATTTCCAGAAGTTTTTTGAAGTGGAAATAGTCTATGCTGTTTGCTCAACAAATAATATTATTGATGAACAACCTATCACGCTCAAACAGCTTGAAATGCTTCCAACTTTGCTTTCACCTGAAGGATCTGGCTTTTCAATGCATATTGCCGAATTTTACAAAGAGAATAATATTTCTTTAGAAAATACGAATGATAAATTAGGTGTTATTATAGCAAAAAGTATGCTGCCAAAAACAGAATATGGCGCATTTATAACACGCTTTTCAATTGAAAAAGAATTGAAAAATAAAGAACTTGTCGCACTTGATTTAGAAGTAAGCCCTAGGCCTTATGATTTTTATTTTGCATGCACTGAAAAAAAATTTGAATTCAAGAAAATTAAAGAAGTTTTTACTCTCTTTGAAAATGTTGAAAAGTTTAAAATGTTTCGAGTTGATGAATTAAACTTTTAGAACAATAATTTTATAATAGCTTTTGTTTTATAATAAAATTTAGATGAATTGAGCTAGATAGATGAGATTGCTAGAAAATTTTTCTTGCCATAACAACTATATGCTTGTATGCTCGCGAAATAATAGTTTGTCGAAAAAAGAACAACTAAGATAAAAGGATTAAGCCAATGAAAAATGCTTTTAAATTTCTTGCCCTTGCAGCAATTT
>CAYJIN010000275.1:0-1465 GCA_964370245.1 uncultured Desulfovibrionaceae bacterium | reverse complement strand
AAATATCTTTTATCTTTATCAAATAACATGTTTCAATTATTTTATTATAAAAGAATAGAATAAAAAAATACCTTTTGCATTTTCAAAATGTTAGTGCAAAAGGTATTTCAATTTAATAAAGAAATGATTTTATAATCTTTTTAAATACCACTCAATTGTTTTTACAATACCACTATCAAAGTTTTCGTCAGCTTTCCAGCCAAGTTCGTCTTCAATTTTCGTAGCGTCAATTGCATAACGTTGATCGTGGCCAGCTCTATCCGCAACAAAAGTGATTAAATCTGCATATTTGCCATCTGCTTTAGGGCGAATAGTATCAAGGATTGCGCAAATAGTGTGAACAATTTGCATATTTGTGCGTTCGTTACGTCCGCCAACATTGTAAGTTTCACCGCTTCTACCAGTGTGATATACTAAATCAATAGCTTTACAGTGATCTAAAACATACAACCAATCACGAATATTATCGCCTTTTCCATAAATTGGAATTGGAAGATTATTCATGCAATTAGAAATAATTTTAGGAATAAGCTTTTCTTTATGTTGTTTTGGGCCATAGTTATTAGAGCAATTTGAAGTAGTTACGTCCATTCCATAGGTGTGATGGTATGAGCGCACTAAAAAGTCAGAGCTTGCTTTTGAAGCAGAGTATGGGCTGTTTGGTGCGTAAGGAGTTGTTTCTTCAAAAAGCCCTGTCGCGCCTAAAGTTCCGTAAACTTCATCAGTAGAAATGTGGTGGAAGCGGCAATCTTCATAGCCTTGTTTTGGCTTAGAAGGAGCATCAAACCAGTGGTTTCTTGCAACATCTAATAAAATAAAAGTGCCAACAATATTTGTATTGATAAATTCCGCTGGGCCAGTAATTGAATTATCAACATGGCTTTCAGCGGCAAAGTTGAAAACACCGCGAATGTCATGCTCGTTGAAAAGTTTTTCGATAAGTGCTCTATCGCAGATATCACCTTGAACAAAAACAACATTTTCCATGCTGTCACATTCAGTAAGGTTTGCCATATCGCCAGCATAGGTAAGTTTATCGAGGTTGATAACTTTATATTCAGGATATTTTTCAGCAAAATAAGGAACAAAGTTTGCGCCAATAAAACCAGCACCACCAGTAACTAAAATTGATTTAGACATATTTTCTAACCTTTGTATGAAATAATATTTTTAAACTCATTCATGAGCAAATCTTTTTCTGAAACTATAGCTTTTTCAAGTGGAATTTGCCAATCAATTGCTAAGTCTTTATCGTCAAATTTTGCCCCAATTTCTGAAGCTTTGTTATAAAGATTATCACATTTATAAGCAAAAACAGCAGTTTCTGATAAAACAGAAAAACCGTGCAAGAAACCACGTGGAATAAAAAATTGACGATTATTTTCAGCAGATAATTCCACCGCAACATGCTGACCAAAAGTAGGGGAATTTTCCCTAATATCAACAGCTACATCTAAAACTTTAC
>CAYJIN010000274.1:0-1466 GCA_964370245.1 uncultured Desulfovibrionaceae bacterium | reverse complement strand
AGGATAGCGAGGAAGAAGATAAACTTGACCTTGCAAATTTAAATCATCAAATAAACAGTGAAGAGAATATAAAAAATATAATTATATCAAACAATCAAGCTGATATTAATCTTTCAGAACTTTTAGAAGATTCACAATATTTGAATGAAATACCATTTGAAAACTTTCAAAAAGTTGAGAATAAGTTTCATACGAAAAATGTAGCAAAAGATGAAATGTTTAATCATTTCAGAGAAATGCAAACTGCAATTTCTGATTGTTCTCCACTAATAGGCGAAATGGATATTTTTGCTTTTGATAGCGCAAACGATATCTACTTGCACGCTTGTAAATTAATGAATTTACCGAGTGATGAAAAAAGTGCAAGTTTTGTGATTAAAGCAATTCTAAAGCATGATGATTACAAATCTTCTACATCAAACCGTGAAGTTACAATGAATTACAAGGCAAAAACTTTTCGTTCACGCTTTGAATAAAATTAGCAAATAAAAAACATTATATGAGGTGCTTATGAACAATCCAGTTTTCCAAACAAGAATGAATACTCTTCCAGTTTTTGGCATGGCAGGGCAAAACACACTTACAAACCCAATTGTTTATTATTCTAAGGCGTTAAAGTCTTCAACAAATATCGAATGTGGTACATTTGTATGGCTTGATAGTGATGATGAGTCAGGTGAAAGTGCTGTAACCACAGGTGCTTCAAAACCTTTAGGTGTTGCGACGCCACTAACTTTATACGCAAACCCAGATATGCTTTCAGGCGCGAGCAATGAAATTCCCAAAAGCAATCATTTTTCTGTGTGCATTAAAGGAGATATTTTTTTGCAAACAACCACAGCAGCATTGGTAGGGCAAAAAGTTTTTGCTGATTTAACAAACGGCAGTGTGAAAGTTGGAAAAACTGGTACAAGTATCGCTAATGCAGTTGAGACTGATTATGTTGTTGTAAGTGGTGGAAATGCTGGTGAATCTATTTTAGTTTCTAATTGGTTATCAGTATAAATCATAATCAAAACTAAAGAAAAGGATATAATCAATGAATAAAATTGAATTTAGTAATGAAATTAAATATTTGGCTGGTTCACGTGATATTCATCTCAACAATCCAAAAGGTTGGATTGAAAACGGAAAGAATATTGATTCAAACGGTAAAGCAATTCCTAATAATTACAATAAAATAGCACTTGATGCAAATCTTATTTCTCAGGCGAATGTTACAGTGCCTTCTGCGCTTTTAGCGTATTGGGATCCAAAAGCAATTGAGATTCTTACTCAAAAACGAAGTGCACGAGAAATGTTTCCTGAAACAAAAAAAGGCAATTTTTCCTCTTCACAAATTTACTTTAGAACGCACGAAACAATTGGTTCAACAGCGCCATATTCCGACTATACAAATACAGGCAATACCAATATTAACTATAACTTTCCTTTTAGAGAAGTATATAGATTTCAAACTCTTATTA
>CAYJIN010000273.1:0-1470 GCA_964370245.1 uncultured Desulfovibrionaceae bacterium | reverse complement strand
ATTGGATTATAAAGACTTAGATAATCTTCTTTTTTTTCTTTTACTTGGTTAGAGCGGCTATACATTATAAATCCTTATTTGTTACTTTCAATAATATTTTTAGCTATTTGTTTGAAATCATCGCCTCTTTGGAGATAGTTTTTATATTGATCAAAACTTGCAGTTGCTGGCGAAAGAAGAATAACATCATTTGCTTGTGCATTCTCAAAGTGTGCTTGCATAGCATCACTAAGCTTTTCGTGATAAGCCATTGGAACAATACCATTCCACGCTTTTTCAAAATATTCACGAGAATCGCCAAACATAATAATTGATTTAACTCTTTCTTTTATAATTGGAATAAGGCTTTCTAAATCGCCACCTTTAAATTTTCCACCAACAAGAAGAAGAATAGGGCGAGGCGGATTTTCAAAAGCTTTTAATGCAACTTTGAGCGATTCAACAGTTGTGCCTTTACTATCGTTTACAAATAAAATTCCATTCACTTCACCTGAATTTTCAAGGCGATGCTCAATAGGCTGAAATTCTGCTAAAGCTTTTTGGGCTTCTTCTAAAGTAACACCAAAGAGTGTTGTAGCTTGGTAGGCAGCTTCAGCATTTATAATGTTGTGTGCACCAAAAAGATTGCTTTTGCTAAATTTTCTAAAGCTATTTTCATCAACTTTAAAGAAAACTCTTTTAGCTCTTAGTGGATATGTTTCAAATGAATTTTCAATTGTCATAAGTTCTTCGCCAAAAATAGCATAATCTTCTTCAGTTTGACATTGAAAAATGCGCATTTTTGCTTGAAAATATTCTTGCATATCTTTGTGATAATCGAGGTGATTTTCAGAAATATTTAAAAATAGTGCAACATTTGGCTTCAAGCTATGGCACGTTTGCAATTGGAATGAAGAAAGTTCTAGCAAAATAATATCAACTTTTTCTTCGCCATTTTCACGCGCAAGAATATATTCTGAAAGCGGTATGCCAATATTTCCACCAGTAAACACTTTATAGCCATGCTCTTTTAACATGCAAGAAGCTAAACTTGTTGTTGTGGTTTTTCCACTTGTACCTGTAATTGCAAGAATTTTTTCATCACAAATATAGAGGGAGGCAAGTTCAGTTTCTGCCATAATTAATGGCGGATGATCCTCAGAAAGTAAAGGGATAAGGTTATGAATTGAAGCGCCAGGGCTTGGAACAAGAATATGATAATCTTCAAAATCTTCTTTTTTATGTTCACCGCAAATAAGTTCAACTGAATTTTCTTTGAGATAAGCTTTGAACTCATCTGTGAGATTTTCGTAGGCATTAGGATTAGAATCTAAAAGTCTTACGTGCGCATTGAAATGCTTAAGCAACTTAACTGCTGCCCTACCAGATACACCTGTCCCAACAACAATAGCTTTTGTTTTTTCGTCGATTGAATGAGCATCGAAAGATGAATTTGCGTGATAAACCATAAGAAACTCCAAAATTAGCGTA
>CAYJIN010000272.1:0-1482 GCA_964370245.1 uncultured Desulfovibrionaceae bacterium | reverse complement strand
CGTTATATTCGGGAAAACCGCATGGGGTTTAGTTTTTAAATTCGATAAAAGATTAAAAAATAATCTCTTATACCATTTTTGAATATAAGAGATTATGAAAAAAGATATATTTTTCTTACCAATTATTGAAATGCACTTTAGCTTCTGTATAGTTATCTGATGGTTTTGTTTCACTTTTCGGGTGCCCTATTACAACATATGCCATTGGAACAATATTTTTTGGCAAGCCAAACAATGCTTGATATGCTTTAATATGTTCTTCATCATTAGGTGTAACACCTGTCCAAACAGCGCCTAAGCCCATTGCATGTGCAGCTAAAAGAATGTTTTGTGTTGCGGCAGAAACGTTTTGCATTCCATATGCTGGAATTTTTGCTTTATCTACATCAATACAAGTAAGAATGCCAAGAGGTGCATTTTTAGCGTAAGCTGCATATTTATAAATTTTGCCAATTTCTTCCATTTTCTTTTTGTCAGTAACAACAACAAACTCCCAAGATTGGCTATTCATTGCGCTTGGTGCAGCCATTGCAGCTTTGAGCAAGGTTGTAACTTGTTCATCTGTAACAGCTTCATCTGTATAAGCGCGCACGCTTCTTCTTGTCATGATAGCATCGAGTGCAGGCATTTTATTCGCTTCAGCTGCGTTTGCAATATTTAATTTAGTTGCAACAACTCCAGCACTTGCTAATGACGCTAATATAAATTTTCTTCTTGATAACATATATATCCTCCATAACTTTTAAGTATAAAATTCTTATTGAGTATTTCTTTTATACTTGATATAGGAATAACACTTAATTGAACGTATTGCAATAACGTAGTTTTTTATGAGAAGGTAAAAAAAAAATGAGTAAGAAAGAAAATAATACAAACAACTGTCCGTGTAATCCAATTTGTCCTGTAAAAAGCGCATTAGCCTTGATAAACGGAAAGTGGAAATCCCAAATCATCTGTGCTTTAGACACTGATGGCACAACAAGGTATAATGATTTACTAAAAAAAATTAGTGGAATTACAAATACTATGCTTGCTTCATCACTTAAAGAACTTGAAAAAGATTCTTTAGTTGTAAGAAATGTATCTACTTCAATGCCATTACGTGTTGAGTATCACTTATCTGATAAAGGTAAAAAGCTTAAACCTATCTTTACCTCACTTGTGTTATGGGCTCTTGATAAGCCTGAACTGGATAGTGCGAAATTTGATGTACCTAAATTAGAAAACAATTAAATCATCTATCTATAAAGTTATAGGTAAAAATAGTTTCAGCTTTAACCAATTATTTATATTCATTTTTTGCCTTATTTTTATAAAATTAACTTGCATTTTGCAGAATGTAAGTATAAAAAATGCCAGAAAAAGTTGGAGCAGAATTGAAATTTTCTGCGCTTCATTAAACTCGCTAGAGCTTGAGGAGCAAAACATTTCGGGATGTAGCGCAGTCTGGTAGCGCACTCGTCTGGGGGGCGAGTGGTCGTG
>CAYJIN010000271.1:0-1484 GCA_964370245.1 uncultured Desulfovibrionaceae bacterium | reverse complement strand
GATTTGCCTGATTTGAAAAATCGTTTATCAAAAATTATAGTTGGTTATACAAAAGAAAATAAAGCTGTTACTGCGGCTGATTTGAAAGCAGAAGGCGCAATGACAGCGCTTTTGAAAGATGCATTAAAACCAAACCTCGTGCAAACCCTTGAAAAAACGCCAGCCTTTATTCATGGTGGCCCTTTTGCGAATATAGCACATGGTTGTAATTCTCTTATAGCAACAAAAATGGCTTTAAAATTAGGTGATTATGTTGTCACTGAAGCTGGTTTTGGTGCTGATTTAGGCGCTGAAAAATTCCTCAATATTAAATGCCGTATGGGCGAACTTGAGCCTTCTGCTGTTGTGGTTGTTGCAACAGTTCGTGCACTTAAATATCATGGTGGTTGTAAAAAAGATTGTCTTATGCAGGAGGATTTACTCTCTCTAGCATTAGGTATGCCAAATCTATTACAACATATTGAAAATATACAAAATGTATTTGGCTTGCCAACAGTAGTTGCCATCAATAAATTTAGTAGCGATACTGCGCTTGAGCTTGAACTCATTCAAAGAAAATGCCAAGAACTTGGTATAAATGTTGCCTTATCAGAAGTGTGGGAAAAGGGTTCAGCGGGCGGAAAAGACTTAGCCGAAAAAGTTATCAGCCTATGCGAAGAAGAAAGAAAAGCGTATAAATGTGCGTATCCACTTGATTGTTCCATTGAAGAAAAATTAAGTGCAATCGTGAAAAAAATCTATCGTGGTAGAGATATTGTTATTACAGCCGAAGCGGCAAGACAAATCAAACTTATTGAAGATTTAGGTTTTACAAATCTTCCAATTTGTATGGCAAAAACGCAATATAGCTTTAGCGATGATGCAAATTTGATTGGTGCGCCTCGTGATTTTGTGGTAACAATTCGCAACTTAAAAATTTCTGCAGGTGCTGGCTTTATTGTTGCGTATACTGGTGAAATTATGACAATGCCAGGGCTTCCAAAATTCCCAAGTGCCGGATTTATTGATGTTGATGAACAAGGTAAAATAACAGGCCTTTTCTAATATTTTATTTATAAGAAATTGTAGTAGAAGGAAATTATAATTGAATCAGGACTATATTCTCGATACTTGGCAGGGCGAAAAGCCAAAAGGATTTTATAAAGCGCTTATAGGCTATGGCGGAATTATTCAAAAAGATAAGGAAGTTGACACGCTTGCTTTGCTTTCTGCCTATATAAAAAAAGGGGCAGAGGAATCGTGCGGGCAATGTTTCCCATGCAGAAATGGGCTGAAAAAGCTCTTAAAAAGACTTGATACTCTGCAAACAAGAGAAGCTTTACCAGAAGATGTGTCTTTTTTGCTTAATCAAGCTCAATTGATTATGGCAAGCGCGCGTTGTGATATTGGTCAAACAACACCCAAAGCACTTGTAGATATTATAGAAAATGCGCCTCATCTTTTGAAAGCTCAGCAGAATAAGAATAGCGAAGATAAGTACACAG
>CAYJIN010000270.1:0-1505 GCA_964370245.1 uncultured Desulfovibrionaceae bacterium | reverse complement strand
TAAGTTCAGTAGTTTCAGGTAAAAATACACGTCCAGACATACCAATAAGAACAGCAGCACTTAATGAAAAAATAACCCAAATTGTTGCAATTCGGCGAGATTTTTTTACAGCTTCTGGCGAAGTAATGCCCATGAATCTTATAAGAATGTGTGGCTGCCCAAAGTAACCAATACCCCATGCAAGCAAAGATACAATAGAAATAAATGTTAGTGGACTACCACTGCTATCTACCATAAAATCAAGCATATACGGATTGAGATTTTCAATGCGAATAATAAAATCGCTAAAGCCTCCCATTGAGGAAATTGCAACAGCTGGAACTGTTATAACAGCAAAAAACATCAAAATGCCTTGCACAAAGTCAGTCCAACATACGGCAAAAAAACCACCAGCAAAAGTGTAAGAAATAACAACAAAAAGTCCAATGATAAGCGATAAATTATAAGAAATATTAAATACAGATGAGAAAAGTTTTGCAGCCGCAACAAATCCACTTGCAGTATAAAAGAGAAAGAATACTAAGATAAATAGAGCACTTATAATAGATAAAAGACCAGAATGATCCATAAATCTATTTGAAAAATATTGTGGAATTGTAATGGAATTGTTAGCAACTTTAGTGTATTGACGAAGCGGTTTTGCTACAAATAGCCAGTTGAGATATGTGCCAACAGCAAGGCCAACGCCAATCCAAGATGCAGATAAACCAGAAAGGTATGCTGCGCCAGGAAGACCCATCAAAAGCCAGCCAGACATATCTGAGGCTTGGGCTGACATAGAGGTTACCCATGAGCCAAGCTTTCTGCCAGCGAGAAAATAATCATCAGTTGATGTTGTTTTGCCATAAAAATACACTCCAATGCCTATCATAAAACAAAGGTAGACAACAAAGGAAAGTATAATCGTAAAATCGATATTCATAAAACCCATCCTCGTCAAAATGAACTTTTACCGCCGCATACGGCATTGTTTTTTAAATATGCGGAAAACTGCAAAGGATATTTGTAAGTTTTTTTAGATGGAAAATCAAGTAAAAATAATATATTAGATAAAATAAATTAAATACAAATATGTATTTAAAAAGAATAAATCTACTTTTTTGTAATATATTTGAGTCTTTTTTCCTCTCTTTTTTAATAGCACTATTCGCATGGAAAAAAAATTAAAGTAATCAGAGAGAAATATAAAAAGCATGGTATTGATATAGTTACTGAAATATTACTTATTCTTTCCTTTATTCTCATATAGGCTAAGTTTTATTGCCCTAAAAAACAATTGCTAAAACAGGGTCTTACATGTGGACGGCAATTGCAACGCTGCTGCTGATATCTTGATGGGGAAGGTTAAGACAAATAAAGATGATTAGGAAAAACAAAGTTAGTTATAACCACTTTTTTAAAATCCTAATTACTTTAAAAGGATTTACTGGTTTTGTAGATCTTCTATAAGAGTAAGATTTTCTGGATTGTGTAATCTTAGTTGATTGAGGTGCAATTTGTTCTAC
>CAYJIN010000269.1:0-1510 GCA_964370245.1 uncultured Desulfovibrionaceae bacterium | reverse complement strand
CAACACGTATTGCTGAAGTTGCAGCTCGTTTTACCTTGGATGCTATGCCTGGTAAACAAATGGCAATTGAAGCAGATTTAAATGCTGGTCTTATTGATGAAGCAGAAGCAACGAACCGTCGTAATAATCTTCGCCGTGAAGCAGATTTTTATGGTGCGATGGATGGTGCTGGTAAGTTCGTGCAAGGGGACGTAACAGCAGGCTTAATCATTACTGCTATCAACCTTATTGGTGGTATTTTGATTGGTATTCTTCAAAAAGGTATGTCATGGTCAGATGCTTTGATGACTTTTTCACTCCTCTCAATTGGTGATGGTCTTGTAGCAACTATTCCATCAATCATTATTTCAGTTGCAGCAGGTTTGATTGTTTCTCGTGCGGCTGCTGAAGCGAAAATGAGTGAAGAATTTTCAAATCAACTTACCTATAATACAAAAGTATTGAAACTTGTTTCAGCTATTCTTCTTATATTTGGTCTTATTCCTGGTTTACCAACAGTGCCATTTTTCTTCTTTTCTATTATTCTTTTCTTAGTGGCACGCACTATGGATAAACGCGAATTAGCAACAGCAACTTCAAAAGATAAATCTCCTCAAGCATCTAAAGGTGCACAAGGTGGTGGCGAAAGCATGAAACCACAAACACCGGAAGAAGTGCAAAATCTATTACCTCTTGATATTTTAGAACTTGAAGTTGGCTATGGGCTTATCCCACTTGTTGACGAAAGCCAAAATGGTAATCTTCTCACCCGTATTCGTTCAATTCGTCGTCAATTTGCTCTTGATATGGGCGTGGTTATTCCATCACTCCATTTACGTGATAATCTTCAACTAAAACCAGGGCAATATTCACTTCTTATCAAAGGCAACCAAGTTGCAAGCGCTGAAATTCTTATTGATCATTATCTTGCAATGGATCCTGGCAATGCATCACACAAACTTGAAGGCATTGAAACACGTGAACCAGCATTTGATTTACCAGCTGTTTGGATTCCTGAAAGTCAAAAAGAAACTGCATTGCTAGCTGGCTATACTGTAGTTGATCCTGCAACCGTAATTGCAACACATCTAACTGAAATTATTAGAAAACATTTGAGTGAATTTCTTGGTCGTCAAGAAGTGCAAGCCTTACTTGATATTCTTGCAAAGCATTCACCAAAAGCAGTGGAAGACCTTGTGCCAAACACTCTTTCTCTTGGTGCAGTGCAGAAAGTTTTACAAACTCTTGTGAATGAAAACGTGTCTATCCGTGATATGCTCACTATTGTTGAAACATTGGCAGACCAAGGGCAAACAACAAAAAGCCCTGAATATTTGACAGAATTTGTGCGTGAGAAACTATCTCGCTCAATCATAAAAAGTTATCTTGATTCAACAGGCACCTTGAATGTTCTTACACTAGACCCGCAAGCTGATAGATTAGTGCAAGAATCAGTAAGGCAAACTGAGGGTGGAGCATATTTAGCGATGAACCCAATTTCAGCGCAGAAACTTATCAATAATATCAACAG
>CAYJIN010000268.1:0-1557 GCA_964370245.1 uncultured Desulfovibrionaceae bacterium | reverse complement strand
AAAATCCTCACTGCGCATTTTGTGTCAAAAATGCTTGTTCGCTAAAGATTTATTCTATTACTTCACATCTTTTAATAATCAAAATCTCTATACCAGTGGTTTCCATTTTACTCTGCGTTCTGCCACGCTAAAAAGCCACGTGCAGACACGAGAAATTGCAAAGTAGCAAACCATGCATAAAGACACAATCAAGAAAGATTTTGGCTTTCAGCGCAAAATCCTCACTGCGCATTTTGTGTCAAAAATGCTTGTTCGCTAAAGATTTATTCTATTACTTCACATCTTTTAATAATCAAAATCTCTATACCAGTGGTTTCCATTTTACTCTGCGTTCTGCCACGCTAAAAAGCCACGTGCAGACACGAGAAATTGCAAAGTAGCAAACCATGCATAAAATCCACACCTCAAAGCTCAAACGAGTTACAGCCATAATTTCTAGTGATTGGAAGGTTAATTCTGGCAAAGAAACTAACGCTGCTAAGGCGGAATCTTTAAATATTGATACTGTTTGCCCTGCAAGTGGCGGAAGCATAATTGGTTTCGCCTGTGGTAAAAGTATATACCACAACGATTGGATGCGATTAAATCCTAAAGAAGATGCTGCCTCTCTTTGTGTTTTGGGAATACTTTCAATGCTTGAGCGAACAATTTCAGCTATATACACACCTTCATAAAGACCTAATGCCAAAATTGCAGCTGTCATCCCCTCTATTTGCATAGGAGGTGCAAATATATAGGAAAAAACTTCTAAGCCACTTGCTGAAAGTGTATAGGTAAAATCTTGAATAAAAAATAAAAAGTCAGAAAAGAAGTTACCTGAAAAGAAATAAATAAGGAAAATAAAGATTAATGGAGGGATATTTCTTAGCGTTTGCACAAAAATCGTAAATGGTAATACTGCAAAACCTTTTTTATTTGCTGTGTAAGACCCTACTAATAGCCCAAAAACCATTGCAAATACGAAAGCCCAAATGCCAAGGCGAACTGTCATGAAAAAACCTTTAGCAAACATTCCTAATACATAATTACCTTCTTTATTTTCGTAAACAATATAAGGTAGTAATGCATCCCAACGCCAAGCTCTCCCGTCACCTCCGAAAATTTGCCATATTGTCCACAGGAAGAAGCAAAGAACTACTCCTATTAAAATATAGTCATTTTTATTGAGGTTTGACCAAGTACGTGGTGGCGTTGTACCAGGAATATTTACTGCAGGTTTATTCATAAAATTCACTTTTAAGGTTGTTTTGATAATTTTGGCTTTCAGCGCAAAATCCTCACTGCGCATTTTGTGTCAAAAATGCTTATTCGCTAAAGATTTGTTCACAAGAGTCACGATTATAAATCTTGTTCCCATGACCTTTTTTAAGATAGATTTTGGCTTTCAGCGCAAAATCCTCACTGCGCATTTTGTGTCAAAAATGCTTATTCGCTAAAGATTTGTTCACAAGAGTCACGATTATAAATCTTGTTCCCATGACCTTTTTTAAGATAGATTTTGGCTTTCAGCGCAAAATCCTCACTGCGCATTTTGTGTCAAAAATGCTTATTCGCTAA
>CAYJIN010000267.1:0-1607 GCA_964370245.1 uncultured Desulfovibrionaceae bacterium | reverse complement strand
TTGTTCCACTTGCTGAATCAAAAAAAGATCTTCTTTGGGCTGATGCAATTGCAGATACTTTAGAAGCAAATCTTGATTTCGATTTACTTTTGTACTGTACAAAAATTGAAAGAAAAGCTAAACAAAATCAAATAAATAAAGAGAATTTAATTGAAAAACAAAAAAGTAAAACTCTAGCTATAGCAAAAGATAAAGCTTTTTGTTTTTATTATCATGAAAATTTCAAAGCTCTTGAAAAGCTAGGCTGGAAAATTCAATATTTTTCTCCGCTTAATGATAAAGAAATACCTAAAGTAGACGCTCTTTATTTTGGCGGTGGTTACCCAGAAATTTTTACAGAAGCTTTATCAAAAAATACTTCAATGCTAGTTTCTATTAAAGATTTTGCAGAGAATAATGGTGAAATTTTTGCAGAATGTGGTGGCTATATGTATTTGATGAAAGAGCTTGTATTGCCACAAGAAAATATGTCATATCAACTGTGTAACGTGATTAATGGCACAGCAACTATGGGGGCACGTTTGCGTTCGCTTGGTTATCGAGAAATGAACTTGTGCGCTGAAACTATTTTTGCACCAAATCTAGAAGATAGAAAAACTTTTCGTGGCCATGAATTTCACTGGAGTGATATTGAACTTCATCAAGAATATGAACCATTTTTGAAAATTAATGAAAAAGAGCATGGTGTTTCTTATAAAAATGTAAGGGCAAGTTATCTGCATTTTTATTGGGGAAATATTTTATAAAATAAAAGCGATAGACTAAAATAGAATTTAGTTTATCGCTTTCTTAGTTAATGAATAAAGTTTATTTTTCAAATTATATAAACCAAATTAATAAGAATAAATAGAGAACAAAAGCAACTTTTGCATTAATAAAACATGTTTTGATTATATCAAAGCTTGTAAGTTCTCTTGGATTATCACCAATGCTTTCTTTTTCAACAATTTTTCCAAAATAGATATTAGTTCCGCCTAGTTGGCAATCTAAAATTGCACCAAGTGCTGCTTCAGGATATACAGCATTTGGGCTTGTGTGGGCATGTCTATATTTGATAATAAAAGCTAAATGTTTTTTTAGAGTTTCAAAATTTTTGTAAGATACTAGGCACATAACAAGAGCAGTTATACGGGCAGGAATGTAGTTTACCACATCATCTAAGCGAGCAGAGAAGCAACCGAAATCTCTATATTTTTCGTTTTTATAGCCAATCATAGAATCAAGTGTATTTATCATTTTATAGGCAAACATTAAAGGTATGCCGCCGATAAGAAAGAAGAAAAGAGGAGCAACTACGCCATCGCTTAAATTCTCTGATAAAGTTTCAACAACTGCACTTCTAATTTTGTGTGGATTGAGATTGGAAGTGTCACGCCCAACTATCATGCTTAATGCCTTTCGTGCAGGTGTTAAATCGCTCTTGTTTTTTTCACATTCAGTAAGCTCGTTTTCAACTTTTAGCCCTTCTTTAATGAGGCAATGCGAACTAAGGGCAAAATAGAAAAAAATTCCATTCCATAAGCAAAGCAAAATTGGGTAAGGTGTTAGCAATAAATTCATACAAAAAAAGAAAAGAAAAGCAAGTGAAACTAAAGCTATGCAAACTA
>CAYJIN010000266.1:0-1626 GCA_964370245.1 uncultured Desulfovibrionaceae bacterium | reverse complement strand
CGCATATCTACTTGATCTTGTTGATCCATATCGTGATATAGCCTTGAAATATACAAGACTTGCCCCTGTAAATGTTTTATCAGTTGATTACCGAGTTGCGCCCGACAATGTATTTCCTGCTGCTTTAGAAGATGCGCTTAAAACTTGGGAATATGCTTTAGGGCTTGGCTATGCTCCGAAAGATATTATAGTTGTTGGTGATAGTGCAGGCGGAAACCTTACCCTTGCCATGACGCTTAAATTACGTGATATGAATAAAGAACTTCCAAAAGCATTAGTTTTAATGTCGCCTTGGACTGATATGTCATGCTCGCTTGATGCGCACAAAAGAAATTATGAAATCGACCCTGTCTTTGGTGAAAGAGATGATGTAAATCCTTTTGCAGAAAATAAGTCTGCTGCTTTTGATTATGCAGGAGATCATCAGCTCGATGATCCATATCTTTCGCCTTATTTTGGAAACTTTAAAGATTTCCCACCAATGCTTATTCAAGTAGGAACTCATGAAATTCTTGAAGATGATTCCGTTCTTTTTGCTGAAAAAGCAGTGAATGATGGTGTTGCTGTCGAGCTTACACGCTATGAAGGAATGTTTCACGTATTCCAACTTGTTCCATTCCTTCCAGAATCAATACAAGCATGGAAAGAAGTAGAAGAATATATAGAAAAGCAATTCAAAAGCTAAAGTAAACCTCAAGCTGACACAAGTTTTTGCTTTGGCGAGCTCTCTGATAAAAACTACATACAAAACCAATGCACCCACTCCCCACCTAAGTTGGCTACATCAACTATAGATGGGGAATGTGTGGGGAGTCTCAAAAAAGCTTATATACTCATAGCATTATTTTTTTCTGCAACACCGAGTAAATAGAGAAATGCAAAAGCGGGTATTCGAAAAATTTTGCAATTCTCTTTTGATTCTGAAAGTCCATAATCATTTGCATTTTTTGTGATTACAATACTAAATAATGCTTCATCGCACATTTTTATAATTGCTGAGGAGGCTGGTAAAGGTGAATTCTCACGATACTTTACTTCAATCAGTATATTTTTTTTGTATACATTGTTGACAACAATATCTATTTCTTTATCTTTTTGTCCCATTCTCAAATATCCAACAGATGATCCAGGAATAGTTTTCTGTTGGTAAAATGTATAAATATGTTTATAAATTGCTGTTTCAACAATTTTCCCCATTTCTGTTGGATTTGTTATAATACTTTCATCCATCAAAACAGAATTTCGTATTGCTGCATCAGAAATATAAATTTTGGGGCTTGCCTTTAATATTTTTTTACCGCCCATCTCAACGGGCCAAGATTGATAAATAAGATGAGCACTTTCTAGGTACTTAATATAGTTTTCAACCGTTGGTCGAGAAACTCCATTTAGTTCTTTAGCAATAGTTTCGATAGAAACAATTTCTGAAGAAATATTGCACAGATATAAAAAAATACGCTCTAGCTCCGTTGAATTCCTTACATTATACAATGAAGGTAAGTCACGTTTTAGAACTTTATCAACTACATCTTCACGCATAATTTGCATAGCTAAGAGATCATTTGAAGAAAGAGCAAGCTCTGGAAAACCACCTACTTGCAAATATCTTATGAAATGTTTTTGCAC
>CAYJIN010000265.1:0-1626 GCA_964370245.1 uncultured Desulfovibrionaceae bacterium | reverse complement strand
CTATTAAAAACATAAAAAATCCTGAAGAATTTAAAAATCACTTTGCATATCTCTACGCAGAATAATTTCTAAAAAAATCAGGATTTCTCAGAGCTTCAATAGCTTATTTTGATTAATGTTTATTTTGCTTTCTTCGCAATATATTTCATATAAAGCTCTTTATAATGTTTATTTTGCTTTCTTCGCAATATATTTCATATAAAGCTCTTTATATGGTAATATTGGAATAAGTGTAAGCAATGAAACAGAGGCGATAACGATACAAACACCTAAAATTGTAATGAAATCTACTCTTTCATTGAAAACGGCAACACCAATAATAACAGCTGTAATCGGCTCCATTGCTGATAAAATTGAAGCGAGAACTGCGCCAATTTTCATAATTGCTGAAACTAAGAAACTGTTTGCAAGAATAGTTGTTACAATGCTAAGCCCCGCAATCATTGACCATTCAAAGCTTGAGCGTGGTGTCATGTAAGTATCTGTCATCAAAGAGAATATCAGTGCAAATACAGCACAAATAATAAAGATATAAGCAGAAAATAATTCTTTTGAGAGTGCGTCTTTTGCTTCAGGAATTTCAACCCCGTTTTCATCAGTTTTCTTTGCATCAATTGGTGCAAAACGCACGCTAAGCATATAAAGAGCATAAGCTAACGCAGCGGCTAAAGAAACAATAACACCTTCATAGTTTATGCCATCAAGTGAATGGAAAAAGCCTGAAAGAAGTGCAATGCCGAAAATGGTGGTGAATGAGAAGAAGACTTTATAAAACTCTAGTTTTTCATTATAAAACACTACCAGCACAATCATAACAAACACTGGGTTTGCAAAAAAGATTGTCATTGCAATTCCGCTTTCCATTAAGAGGAATGATTGGAATAAACAAACTGCTGTTACAGCTTGCATAAAACCACCAAAGATGGTTATTTTCCAAGCTTTTTTTGGTAAAGCAATTGACTTTCCTTTTGATAAGAGCATGCAAAAAATAAACATAGCTGCTAGCAAGAAGCGGAAAAATATTGTTGCCTCAGTTGTGTAACCTAATTCATGAATAGGCAAGAAAAATAAAGGGTTAAGGCCATATAAAGCGCCTGAAAAGATAGCTTCCAAAAAACCAACAGATAGATTTTTATTTTGCATGTTGTTGTTTCCAAAAAAATAATATACGCAATTAAGCACTCATGGATATACATGAGATAACGCCCTTTAGCAAGCTATTTTATACTTAAAGGTAAAAAATATTTATAAGAAACAAAGAAAATTAGTCAAGACGATATTTCTGTAAAACCTCGCTTATAGATCTATTATCATGCACTAATTCTTTTAAAGCGTGGCAAAGTTCAATACGTTTTGGATGCTGAAAAACATTTCTACCGATAGCTAAGCCAGATGCACCCGCTTCTAATGATTCTTTTATCATTGTAAAAAGCTCGAGGGAACTATAAATAGTTTCGCCACCTGCAATAAAAACAGGAATATTGCACCCTTCAACAACATCTGCAAAACTTTCCACATCGCCTGTATAGGCAACTTTTACCATATCAGCGCCAAGTTCTCTTGCAATTCTCGCACAATGTGCCACCACTTCAGGATCAGACGGATGTGAAATTTTCATCCCTCTTG
>CAYJIN010000264.1:0-1645 GCA_964370245.1 uncultured Desulfovibrionaceae bacterium | reverse complement strand
GCATGGTTTTTAGGCGGTTTTATTACTGGCCTTAGTGGAATGGGGGCTGCAATGGTGGCAATTCCTATGCTTGCTGGTATTATTATGCCAACAACGCTTATTCCTGTTTCTACAATAGTTTCATTTATAATTTGTGTATATATGTCATGGTTTTATCGTAAATCGTGTGACTATTCTATTATAAAATGGCTCATTATAGGGTCAATTCCTGGTGCTTTGGTTGGCGTTTCTTTGCTCTTATATATTGATGCAAAATACATTCAAATTTTAGCTGGTGTAGTCATGCTTATTTTTGTATGCTTACAGCTATTACGGGAAAGATATGTAGCCGTTGTAAGAGAAAGCAGTGTGCCTAAAAGCCTTTTGGTGGGTTTTGCAACTGGTTTATTAAGTGCTTCAATTTCAATAGGAAACCCTCCTGTTGCAGCCTATGCAATGCACCTTGGTTGGGCACCAATGCAGGCAATTGCTAATATGAGTATTTTCGGATTTTTCAATTTAGGTATAAGTTGTTTTGCGCAATTTAGTGCAGGGCTTTATACAAATGAAGTAATTAAATTTGCAATAGCTGGTGGGATTACTTCAATTATTGGCGTTATTTGTGCAACGCCATTCACAAAAATTTTACCAGCGCGTCTATTCAAAATGCTTGTACTTTGCATTATCGCTTTTGGCGGTGCAACATGTGTTTGGCGTGGTTTTGGTTTATAGTTTTATTTGCTTCTCATATAATTTAAACAAATAAATAAGAATAAAGTTCAAATAAGCCTATAAAAGTCTTTACGAAAAACAAATTATTGTTTACTCTAAAACAAATATACGAATTGTATAATTTCAAGAAATAGAAGGTTTAGAAATGCAAGCAAAAGTTTATTTAGAAATTGAATCTGACGATGTAAAAAGAAAAAATTTAACTGATAGTCTTGAAGAAAAAGGCTGGAATATAACTTCTGAAAATACTTATGAAGTTATGCTCAATAAAACAGAAGAAGCTTTTGAATTTTCAGAAGAAGATGGTCTTGCACATGAAGCAAAAAAATATTTTTCTAAAATATTCACAGCCTTTGAATTACAAGGTATGACGCTTAATTATGAAATGGAAGAAAATAATAAATATAATATCTATTTCAGTTTTGGTTTAGGAACTGGCAAAGGTATTGTTGAACTCGCTTAGCAGAGTTCACTTGCTTTATTTATTTGCTTTTTCAAGATTGAGCAAATATTCTTTCATATCAAGGCCATTTCCATAACCCACAAGTTTACCATTTGCGCCAATAACTCTGTGGCAAGGCACTGCAATGCTTATAGGATTTTTATTATTTGCTAATCCTACAGCACGCGGGGCTTTTTCATTGCCAATTGCTATTGCTATATCTTTATATGAGCATGTTTCACCATAGGGAATATCGCACAATGCTTTCCAAACTTTCATTTGAAATTCAGTGCCTTTGAGGCTGTATGGAAAAGTGAAATCTTTTCGCTTGCCTTCAAAATATTCTGTAAGCTCTTTATTTACTTCATCAGTAAAAGCAGTTTTTACACCAAAATCTGTTACTGGATTACTTTTTTCTTTTTCTAAAAAAGTAATAATATCATTATCGTACTCTAATCGAATAAAACCAACTGGGCTTTCATAAATAGCAAA
>CAYJIN010000263.1:0-1646 GCA_964370245.1 uncultured Desulfovibrionaceae bacterium | reverse complement strand
CCGTCGTAATCAACGTGAACGTAGTGAACAAAATCTTTAGCGAACAAATATTTTTACGCAAAACTACTAAGTATATTAATTAACTTTTAGGTAAATAATCTAAATTTTCTTTCCACGAGGTGTGTAGTGAGCCAACTTTCCGTAAATATCAATACTAAATCTCTGCTAAAATTTACGTTACCTAGCATGGTTTTGATGCTTTTTATGTCGTTCTATGTTATGGTAGATGGCATGTTTGTCGCAAAATATGTTGGTGCAGAAGGGTTAGCTGCTATTAATATAACTTATCCTGTTATGATGGTTATGGTTGCGCTTGGATTTATGTTTGGCATGGGGGGAGGTGCTCTTTGCGCGATTAAATTAGGCGAGGGAAAAAATCAAGAAGCAAAGGAAGATTTTACATCACTTGTACTTATAAGTTTTGTTACAAGTATTATTTTTGCAATTGGCGTAATATATTCAATTAAAGACATTATTTTCTTCCTTGGTGGAACAGAAGAAATTTATACTCTTTGTTATGATTATCTTTATTATATGACTATCTTTTCGCCTTTTCTTCTTGGGCAAGTAATTTTTCAATCCTTGCTCGTGACGGCTGGTCGACCAAATAATGCTTTTCTACTCACTTTTGTAGCTGGCATTACAAATATTATTTTAGATTATATTTTTATTGCTATTTTAGGTTGGGGCATTGCAGGAGCAAGCATTGCAACAGGTATTGGCGAACTTTTTGCTACACTTTATGGCGCGTATTGTTTCTTTTATCTTAAAGATATTCAGCTTTCTTTTACCAAGCCCAAAGTGCGTATGGGTGTAATAGTTTCAAGCATGGTGAATGGCTCGTCAGAAATGGTTTCACAAATGTCTTATGCAATTACAACCTACTTATTTAATATAACTATTCTCCGCTTGGCGGGAACGGACGGTGTTGCAGCTATAACAATTATTCTGTATTCTCAATTTATTTTGGGTGCAGTTTATTTTGGATATTCAGGAGGAATGAGCCCTTTAATTAGCTATAATTACGGTTCTAAAAATGTAGAGAATGTAAGAAAACTTTTCAAGATAAGTCTTGTTCTTATTGGAAGTTTTGCTATTTGTGTTCTCTTTTTTGCCCAAGTTTTTGCTTCTGAACTTGTTTCTGTTTTCTCTGAAAAGGGAACTAATGTGCATACAATGGCAACAGAAGGATTAAGAATTTTCGCACTTTGTTTTATTTTTTCAGGCTTTAATATTTATTCATCAGCTTTGTTTACAGCATTTTCTAATGGAAAAATTTCAGCGCTTATTTCATTTCTAAGAACCTTTATTTTTATCACAGTTGCACTTCTAACTTTACCAAATGTTATCGGTATTACAGGAGTTTGGATGGCAGTTCCTTTAGCTGAAATTCTTGCTGCTGGTTTAGTTGTTTATTTTCTTAAAAGATATAGAAATGTGTATAACTACTACTAACAATGTATAAAAAAAAGAGAGCTTTGAGCTCTCTTTTTTATTTATTAGAATTGGTTTTCTCTATAATGTCTTTATGAAGCGTGTTCTACAAAAAATGCTTATGTGGGTATAATCCCTCGCTAAAGCCTTTATTCGGAAATGCTCATATTATCTTTCGAAGTAAGTATAGCCTCTCACACCTTCTTCATAGG
>CAYJIN010000262.1:0-1647 GCA_964370245.1 uncultured Desulfovibrionaceae bacterium | reverse complement strand
ACAACAGCTGCTTTAGCTTTTTATGGTCCAAATCAACCACGTTCTTATGATGCAAACTTTGATAATCGCCTTGCTCAATATGATTTATGGCCAAATCCATCAAATACTGATATTGATATGAAAGGCTGGGATGCTCTTTATATTTCTACCAAGCTCACAAGACCTGAAAGTTACTTTATCAATAATCTTAAGCAATTGTTTGAACATGTTGAAATAACACGTTATCAATCTAAACATAAATTTGTTTCAGGCCGTGAATTTATAATTATAAAGTGTTATAATTATAATGGAACTTGGGTAAATAGAGAAATAAATTCCTATTAAATAGGCGTTTTTATTAATTTGACGAAACAATAAAAATGCATTAAATACTATAAGTCTTTTTAGCTGTAATGCTAACTATTACTTATAAATTTTATAAAAAAAGAATATATATGACTACAGATAACAAACTAGAAACTAAGGATAACTTAGAAAAATTAACGGAAACTTCTTCTTCAAATGAAACAAATAAAACTATAGCATTTGATGATGAAAAAAAGAATAAATTTTCTAATAATAAACAAGAAAAATCAGTAAATTCTTCAAAAAATTCAAATGATGTAAAAGAAGAAAAAGCTGATAATGCTGATTCAGAACAAAAAAAAGCTCCACAAAAAAAGAAAAAATCTTTCTTTGCTAAAATGATAACTTTATTTACTTGGCTTATCTTTCTTGGCGTAGTGGTTGGCGGTGCAGCTGTTTATGGCTTTGTTACATGGATTTCAAAAGATTTGCCAAGTATAACAAAAGTGGCAGATTTTCGTCCACCTCTTGCAACGGTAGTTTTAGCACGTGATGGGTCGCTTATTGGCGAAATCTATCATGAAAAACGTTATCTTGTAGCAATTCAAGATTTGCCAGCGCATGTTCATCAAGCATTTGTTTCAGCAGAAGATAAATCATTTTATGAGCATAAAGGTATAAATCCTGTTGCTATTTTGCGTGCTGCAATTGCAAACTTTTCTTCAGGCAGTGCAAGCCAAGGCGGCAGTACTATTACTCAGCAAGTTGTAAAGCGTCTTTTACTTACACCTGAAAGAACTTATACACGTAAAATTAAAGAAGCGCTTCTTTCTTTCCAACTAGAAAGACAACTATCAAAAGATGATATTTTAACAATTTATCTCAACCAGATACATATGGGTGGGATGTCTTATGGTGTTGAAGCTGGAGCACGTTACTATTTTGCTAAACACGCAAAAGATTTAACGATTGCAGAAGCTGCTTTGTTAGCCGGAATTCTTCCAGCTACAACACGCTATAATCCTTATAGAAATCCTGAAATAGCACGTACAAGACAAGTTTATGTTTTAGGACGTATGCGTGAAGATGGTAAAATTACTGACGCACAATACGAAGAAGCATACTACCAACCAATGGAATTTGCTTCTATGCCAGATAGAGCCTCAAGCGTAACTGGCTGGTATCTTGAAGAAGTTCGTCGTCAACTTGTAGATTTATTAAGTGAAGAAAATGCTGCAAAACTTGGTTTAGATTTTGGCATTTATGACGAACAAGCGGTGATGGAATTAGGTTTGACTGTTCATACAGCAATGGATCCAACTTTACAAAAATATGCTGGTGAAGCATTAAGAAAAGGTCTTG
>CAYJIN010000261.1:0-1676 GCA_964370245.1 uncultured Desulfovibrionaceae bacterium | reverse complement strand
TGCCTCTCTTTGCAATGGGAGATTGCGCAACAGGGCCAAATTCATTGATTTCTGCTTTAGCTGGTGGAAAAAGAAGTGCAGAATATTGCATAAATTTACTTGAAGGAAAAGAAACAACTGCAAGCGTAAAAGCCAGTCTTGAAGCAGATTTTCATTCTATTTCATTACTTGATGAATATGAAAATCCTCCTTATGATTTGAAAAAAGCTTTACCATTTCTTGAACTTTCAGTAGAAGAAAGATTGCAAGGCTTTATGGAAGTGGAATTGCCAATAAATACAAAAATGGCAAAGGATGAAGCTTCACGTTGTCTTCGTTGTTATCGCATTGTAATGATTGCCAATTAATGTGCGATTGAATGTATTAAGATGAAAAGGAAAAATAATGCCCTTTATATATATTGATGAAAAAAAAGTTGAATTTCAACACGGTGAAACTATTTTAGAAATTGCACAAAAAGCAGATATTTCTATTCCAACTTTGTGTTACCTCAAAAAGTCAAGGCATGGGGGAGTATGCAGAATTTGTTCTGTAAAAGTTGAAGGCTATGATAAATATTTGCCTTCATGCAGCAGTTTTGCTCTTGAAAATATGAAAGTTATAACGCATTCTGACGAGCTTTTTGAATTAAGAAAAACTATTCTTTCAGATATTCTTGCAGAAGGTAGGCACGATTGTTTTATGCGTGGCATTGAAAATTGTGAATCAGCCTATCAAAAATCATCTTTAGCAGTAGAAAATAGAGAAAATGCTTGCTCAAAAGATGGGCGCTGTGAATTGCAAAACCTTGTTTTAGAGCATAAAATTGCGGTTAAAGATTTAGAAGCAGAAGAAATTCCTTTGCTGTTTGATAATGCATTTCCTATGATTGGGCGCGATTTTTCACGTTGTGTACAATGTGGGCGCTGTGCTTCTGTGTGTGAAAATATTCAAGTAAATCAAGTAATTTCGTATCAATTTGGACGAAAGATTGAAAAAGAACATTATTATCCATTGGTTGACTATGAAAAATGCACACATTGCGGTGAATGTTTGCAGGCTTGCCCAACGGGTGCACTTTTTTCAAAGAAATCTCTTGGGCTTTTAGAAAAGAATGATGAAATTAGTAAAATTAGAACCACTTGCCCTTATTGTGGCACAGGTTGCCAACAAGAACTTCTTGTAAAAAATGGAAAAATTATTGAAGTAAATGGTGTGGAAAATGCCGAACCGAACAAAGGTTTACTTTGCGTAAAGGGTAGATTTGCTTACGATTTTATCTATAGCGACGAAAGATTGAAAACTCCACTCATTCGACAAGCAGACAATTCATTCAAAGAAGCAAGCTGGGATGAAGCTCTCACACTTATAAAAGAAAAATTTTCTGCAATTATAGATAATTACGGCTCTGATGCTCTTGCTGGTGTTTCGTGTTCACGCAGTATTAATGAAGATAGCTATCAAATGCAAAAGCTTTTCCGTTCCGTATTTAAAACAAATAATATAGATAATTGCGCCCGAACCTGACACGCTCCTACTGTGGCCGGTCTGGCTACTGCTTTTGGTTCAGGTGCGATGACAAATAGCATTCACGAATTTCAAGATGCTCAAATGGTCTTCTTGCTCGGCTCTAACATAACTGAAGCACATCCTGTAATAGGGGCTTTTCTTAAGCAAGCAGTGCAAAATGGATGCAG
>CAYJIN010000260.1:0-1677 GCA_964370245.1 uncultured Desulfovibrionaceae bacterium | reverse complement strand
TTGGAACACGCTTTGATGGATCTTTTGTTAAAAAGTCAAGCACTTGATGTTTAATAGGGTGACCACCAGCATTTTCATCTTCTAAGAAAGCACGCAATGCAAGGGCAACATCGCCTGAAGTAATTTTAACAGGGCAAACCGATGTGCAACGTCCGCACCCTGTGCAGTGTTCAATTAAGTGGCGTAATTCAGTAAGAAGCGCTTTTGAAGGCTGACCTTGAGTGATTTGTGAATAGTAAATTGCTTCGGTAATTGCACCAAGAACAATGTTTTTATTACGTGGATGATAATGCAATGATTTTTCAGCATAAACCATAGGGCATACATATTTACACTTTCCGCAACGTGTGCAGATTTGCACTGTTTCAAGCAGGTGGATAAGTCTTTCCTTATCAGCAAGGCCTGAATCACGAATGTCGTTTATAAGCCTGTTGAACGAGAATGTGAAAGGTTTTACAGGCAAATCTTTTTGAATAAGTTTTGCAGGGTTCATGATTTCACGAGGGTCAACTAAAGATTTGAATTCCTTCAATGCTTGCATTTTTTCATGAGACAAGAAATTGATCTTTGTAATACCAATTCCGTGTTCACCTGAAACTGCACCGCCCATATCCTGAGCTTTGTTCATAACACGAACTGCAACTTCTTCGGCTTCCTCCATCATATGAGGATCGTTTGAATTTACAGGGATATTTACGTGGCAGTTACCATCGCCTGCGTGCATGTGTGAAGCAACAATAACGCGGCTTGCTTGCATATAGTCAATGATATCATTGATTTTATTTTCTAATTTAGGATATTTTTCTTTCAAAGAATGCATGAAGATATTCGCACGAATTGAAAATTCATCATCAGTCAATTCTTCAGGAATTTCATTGCCAGTTATGATTTTTGAGCAGAAAGAAAACTCTTTGTTCAAATCTTTATCTTCAAATGGGAAGCCATCTAAACGGCCAACTTTTTGAAGAGCATAGCGATAGGAGGTTGCTACTAATTCGATATTTAATAATTCTAAAAAGCGAGCAAATTCTGGCATTTTGTCAAGTGGAATAACAATATCTTCATTTATTTTAAAGCCTGAAGTTCTTCTAGAAATAGCAGAAAGTTTGTGCCTATCTTCCCAGAAAAGATGGCCTTCTTTGTGGTCTTTTGCTGCAAAAATTGCAATGCTATTATCAGCATTTGAATCGCCTTCAGCAAGCGCTAAAATATCTTGCACTGCACTTTCTAAAAGCCCTTCATCATCACCATCAACTTGAACGATAATAACAGAGCAAGGGTCGCCTTCATGTTTATCAGATTTCTTTTGATAATTGATAGCTTGCACATATTTTATGTTAAATTCTTCTAAAGCAGAAAGGCGAGCATAATCGCCATTGTCGCGGATAGTATTGCGAAGTTCAACTAATTTTCCAATTAGTACAGAAGCTGGAAGCATAGAGCGACCATAAAATTCAAGGCAAAGCACACGTGAGAATTTTGGCATGTCATATACGATAAAAGTTGCTTCAGTGATAATACCGTCAACACCTTCTTTCTGCATGCCAGGTAAGCCGCCAAGTGCTTTATTTGTTACGTCTTTTCCAAGACCAGGCAAGCGAATTTCATCGCCTTTTAATTCAATAACAGAACGCATTCCGCCTGATTGATCACGCACTTCAAAGCGAGCAACTTCAT
>CAYJIN010000259.1:0-1679 GCA_964370245.1 uncultured Desulfovibrionaceae bacterium | reverse complement strand
TTACTCCTTTATAGTGTTGATTGTTAGTCTTGCACTTGGTGCAGATTCCTTTTCACAATTTGCCAATAATTGGCTTACATCATCAGACGGCATAAAAGACAAAAGCTCTGCGGTGAGCAGAGCTTTGTCTAATGTTTTTCTTCCTTGTTGTGCAGCGACTTTGAAGCGATATTTACCCGATTGAATCCACATGTTTTTGAAATTACTATTATAAAGGCTTTGCTTTATGCTCTCCTCCAACAAGCTAATTTCTTTACATATTTCTTCTTTTATTGACTTGAGCTTTTCTAATTCTTTCAACCTTTGCTCCCATTCGGGCAAAATATTCTCTTCTGACTTCAATTCAAACTTCTTGCAAGTACCTATAAATTCACAATAAGAGCAAGACAGACAAAAGCCTTTTGCGTGAGGAAGTTCATTTTCGTTTTGTAAATGCTCCCATAGTTCTTTTGCTGTTTTATAGCAATATTGCAGACTTTCTTTACTTGGAACATACGCCCCAAAAGCCTTTGCATCATTCATTGAAACTGCTAAAATCCAGCCTTGTATATCTTGCTTCCTTGCTTCTTTTTGTACTGTAATCCCTAAATATTGTTTACATATTTCAGGAAAAGTACATTTTTGATAAAGTGTTGTGCCATGAATATCTTTTAGATTGAACACAGATTGATTCCAATATTCTTTCAGAAAAGAAGCTTGCCCACACAACTGAACTTCATAATTTTTATTTGCTATTTTAGGCAGTTGCGCATTTGACTTCAATTCTAAAATACGAATAGTATTTTCAGCAACAAGAACAAAGTCCAGATGAATTTTTATTGGAATTTTTTCATGTACCACATCAATTTCTAATTGTGGTATCACTTTGAAATTGTTTGCATAAAGAGCATTTGCAATTCCTTCTTCTAACCAATGCCCACGTTGTAAAGTAAGCTCTCTCGTGAGAACTTCTTTATAATTTTCAAGGTTTACTTCTTTCTTTTGAACTCCTCGCTTCTTACGAAGAACTGTAAGCCTTACGCATTCACCCATAAGCGCAATATCAGACATGCCAATATAGTTTCGCCTATCGCCAAGTTGACTTTTTGTTTGCAATTCTGCATGTTTTTGTAAACCACTTGCTATAAGAGCAAGTAATTTTTCACTTTGTGCTGTTTCCATAACAACTCCTTTTATTCTGAATATTTCCACCATATCTTTTTATTTGGGTTCCATTTGAAGCCTTCTTGCATCAACTGATTTTTATTGGGAATAGTATTTCCACTTGCAGTAATAATTTCACGAGAATTGCCTTTGTCGTCTTGCACTGCAAGGCTTTCGTAAACGACACCATCAAGCACTGGCAAGTTTACTTGATTGCTTTCTTTTGTCTTGCTTGCCTTTCTTACGCCTTTATCGCTCTTGTCATCTTTATATGAGGGCACTGATTTGTTTGCTTGGCTTTTTGGCTTTGTGCCATATTCACCGTCATTATCTTCTTCCGTTACAATTCCAAGCATGGCTGATAATGCGTATCGCCGAGCATAAGTAATTGCAGACCCCATCCCTTGTGGGTCAGCTTTAGGAAGTGGAACGACAGTAAGTGAAGATTGCCACTGCCCCGACTCAGCATGAGTAAGTTTAGTGACAAGGCCAATCATAAAAGTTTGACCTTGTTCTTGATTTTCGACTGGCACAGG
>CAYJIN010000258.1:0-1695 GCA_964370245.1 uncultured Desulfovibrionaceae bacterium | reverse complement strand
AACAAGACAACTCATTGAATTATTTGAATATTTAAAAACAAGGTATTGACATTTGTTATAACTCATGCTAACATTTATTTTGTATTCTTTCTTGTTAGAAAACAGTATGAGGGCACATCTTATGGAAAAAACGTATAAAAAAATCGAAAAACAAAAATACTCTAAAGAAGAAAAACGTGAACTTTGGGATATAGCTACTGGACTTAATAAAATTGATAGACTTGAACAGTCTGACGATTTCTATTCACTCATTGAAGAAGAAATTGAAGGCACTATTGAACTTTCAGAAATGAAAGAGAAACTTGAAAACAAGTATAGCAATTCATCTCAAAAAGCAAATAATAGCCAAAAAATGGCTGACCTTGTTGCAATTAGAATGAATGAGAAATTACAAGAATCTGGCTTTTCTTTTTCGGTTGCATATTTCAAATCTATTCATGCATACATTTTTCAAGATGAGCTTGTGATCAAAGAACTTTTATCGGATGAAAAATACCTTGGTGAATTTAGAGATTACAATATTACAAAGAATGAACTAGTACTAAATGGTGAAAGTGTACAATATGGTAACGCACCTGACTTAAAAAAACTTCTTACTTACGATTTCGAAGAAGAATCAGAAAGAAAATACAAAGGAAAAGCAAACGACATTGTTGTTCGACAAATTTCAAGATTTACATCAAGTATTTGGCAAGCACATCCTTTTGTTGAAGGAAATACAAGAACGGTTGCCCTTTTTATAGAAAAATACCTAAAAAGCAAATCCTTTGATATTACAACATCTATCTTTAAAGACCATTCTATTTTCTTTAGGGATGCCCTTGTCGTATCAAATGCATTAGAAGAACATAAATGTTTACAACAATTCTTTAGAAAATGCTTATTTGAACCGAAACTAAAACTCGGCACAATAAAAGCTAAGAGCGAAGACAATGAAGAATTTTGTGCAGAAGAAGTTTAATTTTTAGTTATTGATAAAAACCTTCATTTGAAATTTACAAATAAATATATATAAAAACACTCAAAAAAAACACCACTAATATTGTATATTTTTGTCTATAAAAACGAGATTTTATATCTAACTTAGTGGTTAAAAAAATACCATAATTTTAAAAACCACTAATTATACCACTTTTTTTTGAAATTTTATGACTCAAAAAGAATCTTAATGAAACTTATTTTTTTAAAAAAGTAAATCCTCACAATCCTTTATTCACATTATGAGGCTACTTTATTCTATTGAGTGGCGGTGAGAGCTCCTTGAAGACGATTTAGAATATATTGAGCAAAACTTTGAAGGTGCAACTCTCGGAGTAGCTCGCGACGCTAAAACAAGGCGATATCTATTTGAAGATTATAAAAAGCATGACATTCATAGCTTTAATGATAAGGCTTTTCAAGATTTTTTAGATAGAAAATTTGATAATACTTATGGGAGCGTTGAAGGCTTGCCTTTCCACATCTATACAAAAGACTATATTTTTGCCTCGTTGGACTATGATGGAAAAGAATCATATATTTATCTTCCGAGAAATCCACATACTTTTTTGGATAAAAACATCTTTTTTCTTTCAGATACTAGGCGCACATTACAGTATGAAGAAATTGAAGCAATCTATAGAAAGAGTATACTCAAGAACAAAATATAAAGTCGAATTTAAACTAAAAAGATTGAGACAATGTCTGTGAAGCAGA
>CAYJIN010000257.1:0-1697 GCA_964370245.1 uncultured Desulfovibrionaceae bacterium | reverse complement strand
TCTTCGCTTCCAAAATCACCATCATAACTAAGGCCAAAACTTGTTTTTCCATTTACCCATTCAAGGCCAGCTTTTGCAATAAGGCTTGTGTCATTATCAGAATAAGATAAAGCATGGTTTAAACCAAACATATCAACAGTTGAATTAAAATCAGCGCTTGTTATATTTTGACGAACACCAAGGCTAGCACTAGGCGTAATCAGGCCAAAATCGTAATTATATTGCCCCTGCCATGTAAGCATTAAATGTGCATAAAGGCTTGAGAAAGCATCGTTTTTAATATTCATATTATACATGCTTGTATTTTCAAAATCCACGCCAATATCATCAGTGCTTGCATAGAAATAGTTCAAACCAATTTCAGGCACGATAATATTATTTGCATTTATTTCATGAATATAGCCAGTGCTTGCGCCAAGGTTGAGGGCAATTGATGAATAATCATCTTTACCTACAGCAACAGAAGAAAGGGCATATTCCATTTCATTGTCAGCATACGAAAGGGCTGTATTTCCTGTTACATACCAATTATCATTAATGAAATAATCAGCATTTGTAAGAAGTGTAAAGGTGGTGGAATCAGCGCTAAGGCCATCACTTGCATCAGAGTTTGAAAGGCCTAAATCTGCGGCAAAGCCTAAATTTAGTGAATCGCTCACGGCTTTGCTTGCGCCAAGGCTTATGCCATAATTTTCTGTGTTGTAATTATGTTCATTATTATCAGTGTAGCCAACATAAATATCAATATAGCTTGTCCAACCAGTTTCTTTTAAGGTTGGCACAGCAGTGATTTCATTGCTTGCAAGCATAAGGCCTTGCTCATACATAGCTTGCGAGCTAGTTTTCGCCATACGTGCCTTTATCATTTTACTTGTTTGCTTGTGGGCTAATTTTGCAATTTTTTTATCAGCATTGTTTCCTGCAATCTTGCTTAATTGTGCTGAAACAAGAGTATCTTCATTGATATTTGTTGTAAGGCTAACTTTTGGTGCAGTTGGAGTTGTGTTATCAAGGTGTACAGCAAGGAAAGGCACTTCTGTTTTTACTTGCGCAATTGAACCATTGATTGTTGTGGCTAAGCCGCCTGTGGTTTGATCAAAAACCATATTTGCCACTTCATATTCTTTATCAAATTCAAAACCTTGTGCTTGTGTGCCTGGGCGAAGAATAAGGGTTGAATTGTCAAAAGTTATGGTGTTCCCACTTACTATAGCAAAAACAGTGTCATTGTCATTCCAGTCACGTAAAGTGGTTGCATATGTGCCAACGCTATAATCACCATTTCCATATACTTCATAGGCAGAACTATTTGGAGCTGTGGCTATTATAATGCCTGTATTGTTAATGGTAGCATCTCCTTGGAGATCTATGCCATAGGCGTCAAGTGTTTCAGAATTAGCCATAATACTCCCACTATTTATAAGGGTGTGAGAGTCAGTATTAGAAGTAGTAGCTCGCATACCAGTAGCACTAGCTGTTTTAGAATTAGCCGTAATAGTACCACTATTTATAAGTGTGTGAGAGCCACTGCCAATAGCAGACATACCGTAGACACTTGATTGAGAATCAACAGTAATCGTTCCGCTATTTATAAGAGTGTGAGAGCCAGTTCCAGCTTGAGCTGTCATGCCATAAACAGTACCAGTTTCAGAACTAGCTGTAATACTTCCACTATTTATAAGGGTGTGAGAGCCAGT
>CAYJIN010000256.1:0-1700 GCA_964370245.1 uncultured Desulfovibrionaceae bacterium | reverse complement strand
GAAGTGGTTGCAGAAAAAATAGATCCTATTTTTGAAATTATTACAAAATACTATCAACAGATATTTTTAAAAAATAGTTTTTTATCTCCTAATATTCCTCCTAAAAAAATGAAAAATGCTGTAAAAGGCATTGCAAACTCAAATATAGCGGAAGATAAAGTATATTGTATTTTAGATAAATCGCTTTTTGGTTCTGCTGATTCAGGTATTCTATTTTCGCAAGATGCATTTTTCTATCGTGAAAAATTGAAAAAATCATTTAAAGTTGGCTATAAAGATATTACATCTGTTAAATATAAAAAGCAGCTAAGTTATAGTGATCCTATTGAAGTTGTTATCATTGAAACAGAAGATGACACATTAATGATAAAAAAATCCAATGATGTGACGCTTAACGTTTTTGGAAAAATGATGAAAGAAATAGTTGAGTGCTACAAAGCAAAATAAAAACAAATCAACTTAACTAAATAATTTGAGCATTTTTTGAATTTCACAAATCAGGAAATGCTCTTTTTATGTATTCGGAGTATTCCATGTTTTAATCGTGCGCAAGGCATTTTCGTAATCGCTGTAAGTGTCGATATCACAGGCACGAATTTTTATGCCACGCATAGGTAAAAATGGCTCAAGCATGCGATAGACATAGCCAGAACTATACTGTAATTTTTCTTTTTTTATGCAAGCTGGGCCAGTCCATTCAAAATCGCCCCTTTGCTTTGAAAACGAGCGAACATTACCAGCATCATCAGTGTTTACAAAAACAGCTTCTTCAGAAAGAATATCTGCATAACATATAAATTCGCCTTGGGTATTGAGAATAGTTTTGACATCATCAGGGTGAACTAACAAATCGCCATCCCATTCAAGAATATATTCATTAGCATCTTTGGCGCCAAGATAAAAAGATGTGCCTGTTTTTGTATTAAAATAGTCGTGATTATAGACGAATATTGCATCTTTTCTGAATTTTAGCACTTCATCAATAACGTCTTGCGCTTGAAAGCCAACCACAACGCGAATATCTTCAACCTCTTGGAAATGTTCTAGTTGCCAAGCAATAAGGCTTTTACCCTCAATATTTATAAGAGCTTTTGTTGTTGCAAGTCCTAAGCGTGAGCCAATGCCAGCACAAGTTATAACAATTGATTTAGTTGACGGCATAAAGCTTCCTCGCTGTAGACAGCATAGTGTGTGATTGAAAGAACGCTCTTAGCTGGAGTGTGCACAATTCCGCTTGCAATTGAAACATCAGCAAGACGCATTGCTTCCATATCATTGTTTCCATCACCAATAAAAACTATTTTTTCGCCATTATTTTGAAAGTGGCGAACAATATCTTCTTTTTTAAGGATTTTTGTAAGTTTTTTTAGTGTGTTATTTTCGATAATTCCATCGGAGCTGTGGCATTCACACCCAATTTTTTCAACAAGTTTCTCAAGCCATGGCGCTAAATTGCCTGTTGCAATTGTGCATTGTTGCTTGTTTTCTTGAATAAATTGGTGAACTTTTGGAAGAAGAGGAACAGTTGCAAGTAGGTCACACACTTCATCTACTGGTAGCTTACCCAAAATAAATGTTCTGCGTATAAAGCTTTCCACAAAAGGGATATTTCCGCCAATTGTTTCTTTTGTAAGTAGTTCAATTTCTTTTTCAATATTGAAATGCTTTGCAATAAGAGGAAGAGTTTCTTTTGATGTTAT
>CAYJIN010000255.1:0-1702 GCA_964370245.1 uncultured Desulfovibrionaceae bacterium | reverse complement strand
ATTTTACCTATACTTCTTACGAACATTTAGATTAATAGGAAATACTATGTCAGAACAAAATTTTACAGCACTTGTAACAGGTGGCTCACGCGGCATTGGTAAAGCTTGCGCTTTTGCTCTTGCGCGTGATGGTTATGATATTGTTATCACTTACAATTCAAAAAAAGAAGAAGCTTTACAAGTTGTAAGCGAAATTGAAGAATTTGGCGTAAAAGCAAAAGCTGTTCAATTAAACATTGGCGATGCTGCTGCTATCAATACATTTTTCCAAGAAGAAATCAAAGATAAAGTAGATTTGCATGTTTTAGTGAACAATGCAGGTATCACAAAAGATGGTTTGATTCTTCGCATGAAAGACGATGATTTTACTTCAGTTATTGACGTAAATTTAAACGGAACTTTCCTTTGTATGCGTGAAGCTGCTAAAATTATGGCAAAACGCAGACAAGGCCACATTATCAATCTTTCATCAGTTGTTGGGCAAATGGGTAATGCAGGTCAAGTGAACTATTCTGCTTCTAAAGCTGGTGTTATTGGAATGACAAAATCATTGGCAAAAGAATTAGGTTCACGCAATATTACAGTGAATGCTGTTGCTCCTGGCTTTATTGAAACAGATATGACTCAAATTTTATCTGATGACGTAAAAGCTGAATATGCAAAACAAATTCCTTTAGGAAGATTAGGCACAGCATTAGAAGTAGCTGAAGCTGTTGCATTTTTAGCATCAGGTAAAGCAAATTATATTACAGGTCAAGTACTTGCCGTAAATGGCGGTATGTATTCATAATAACAAATAAATGTCCGTTTGGAGGCTCACATGTCAGTTGAAGCAAAAATTAAACAAATTATTAAAGATCAATTAAGTGTATCTGAAGAAGAAATCACACTCGAAGCTTCTTTCGTAGAAGATCTTGGTGCTGATTCTTTAGATCTTACAGAGCTCATCATGGCTATGGAAGAAGAATTCGGCGTTGAAATTGCTGATGAAGATGCGCAAAAAATTCTTAAAGTTAAAGACGCTATCAACTACGTTTCTGAAAAACAATAGTTTTTTGAATACTTAGCATTTTTAGGGTACTATTATAGTGCCCTTTTTTATTTAAATTTGAGCTGTTTTTTTAGACGACATACATGACGGTGCTAGTGAAATATAAATTGGTTATACGAAACAAAAAAGGATAGAGTTTGAAGTCTATCCTTTTGTTATTTTTTAAACTTTGCTTTTATCACTAAACCGTACAGCGTAAGAAACGTGGTTCTTGCTTGCTCGCTAAAGTGTGTTCAGTGTATTATGCTTTGTTAGCAATATTTTTCACAGCAGCATAAGCTGTTGAAATTGCTAAACCTGAACCGCATTTGATATTATCTATAAAGATTTTGGCTTTCAGCACAAAATCCTCACAGCGCAAGAAGCGTGGTTCTTGCTTGTTCGCTAAAGCGTGTTCAATGTTTTATGCTTTGTTGACAATACTTTTTACAGCGGCATAAGCTGTTGAAATTGCTAAACCTGAGCCGCATTTGACATTATCTATAAAGATTTTGACTTTCAGCACAAAATCCTCACGGCGCAAGAAGCATGGTTCTTACTTGTTCGCTAAAGCGTGTTCAATGCTTTATGCTTTGTGGACAATACTTTTTACAGCGGCATAAGCTGTTGAAATTGCTAAACCTGAACCGCATTTCTCACGCATCCAGTCGT
>CAYJIN010000254.1:0-1703 GCA_964370245.1 uncultured Desulfovibrionaceae bacterium | reverse complement strand
ACATAAGACTTTATGTAGCCTTTACTGAGTGTATCTTGCCCTGTAACGTGAGTAACATCCTGTAAACTTCTAACAATTGTTTTTGCATTGGAAACAGCACAAAGCCCTGAAGCTGAATACACAAAGTTAATGTGAGGCAATAGGTATTCACATAGATAAATGGCAATGACAAGTTCGTTTTCATCAATGGCTTGCTTATGTGGTACGTCATGATAGTGTGCATGAATCCCCATAGCCAAACGTAAGGCTTGTCCATGCAATTTACGTAATGCTGCATAACTGCTTTCTGGAAAAACAGGAAGCACTCTTTCAAAAAGGTATCTTTCAAAGCGATCAATAAGTCTATATGCTTCAGGTGTAAGTTGAACGATATATCTAAGACTTTCTTTATCGTGTGTGTGATAGAGTTCCAAACAACGTGTAATAATATCATAGATACTTTCATTTCTTTTTCTTTTATTCAACTCATAAGTTGCATTATTAATTTCATTTGGCAATAAAAAGGTATTTCTTGGGAAATAAAAATTTGCTGGCATCGAATGACAGTACGGTAAAAACCTTGCCATAGTTCCAAGGTCTATCAATTCTTTATCTTTGTATAACTTTTCAAGAATTGTTTGTTGTGCAAAGCCTAAAAAAGTAAAAGCGGGGTGCGACAAAGAATACCTTTTACCCCTTATAATTTTTTCATAAGGCTCTTGATTATAGAAATGATTAAAAAAAGCAGGATCTGCTATACGGCTTAGAAGGAATTTCTCTGGGAAGGTATGTTCAGCTGAAATACAAACGTTTGATTCACCTTGTTCGCAAAGAATTTTAACAAATTGATTAGGTGCAACATCATCTACCAATAGTTTTGTTGCAACTTGTCTTGGCATAACCTTCTGCCTGATTACACTATTTGCTTCTTCTATTTTCGAAAGAATATCTTCAAACTCTAATAAATGTCCTGTCTCTTTCATCATCTTCGCAATTGCTTTATGGGTTTGTGATTTATACTTTTTAGCAGCTTCTTTATTGTTTTCATATTCAATTATACGATTTTCAACACCTAAATTCTTCCTTTCTTCGAAGTCTTTGTATGGTTCACGTAAATATGCTATTATGCCACTTTTACGCATTCCAGAAGATGCTTCTGCAAGAAAACAGATATTTACACTCTCTAGTGCTTTACCATCAAAATGGCGAGCCAAAAGTCTTCCATGAAAAGAGGCTGAAATTGCTGCTAACGCACAAATAAAATTGAACTCAGCAGGAAATTGATTATTACTATTCAGCTCTGTTCTTCCACTAAGTAAAAGCTCAGGAAGTATAATTTGCTCTTGACTTTTTTGTGGTATATAGATTTCAAAATCGAGGCGTTGCTTTTCATGGCGAATAACTTCTAACAATTCCGCTTCTGATCTGTTCTTGCGATCTTCACGCAACACTCGGATTCTTTTGTTATTTTCTTCAATCTGCTGTACAGGGTTGAAAAAAGCCAAGTGTGGAAAAATACTATTCCTTATGTGACTATTATCGATAAAAGGTTGAGGCGGATTATTTGAAAATTGTGCTGGCAATGTACTTTTTGTGGGCTTATAACCACCAAGGTTCTCTAAAGTTAACAAATTATGTTGTTTTTGCGTTGTAACAAATTCATTGTTATTTGAAAGATTTTGTTGAATATCACGATTTGCTATTATTTTATCTATTGCATCATC
>CAYJIN010000253.1:0-1711 GCA_964370245.1 uncultured Desulfovibrionaceae bacterium | reverse complement strand
GTTGTGCAAGAATTTCTTTTACATCGCCTGTAAGCGTATTTAGAACTTTAGTTGCAACAATGCGTCCATTATTTTTTACAAATTCAATAACTTTATGATGGCGAAGATATTGTGCATTAGATGCTTTATGTTCAAGTGCAGCAGCAATATTTTCAAGTGTGAGCATGAATGGATCAACAGAAGCATCAGGGACTTTATATGCAGCAATAAGATTTTTTGCTAAAGCTGGCTCTTGTTCAAGCGCTTCATCTTTTTCAATTTTTTCAGCTGTAATCCCTGCTTTTTCGCAAGCAGTGGCAAAATCGGCGATATAGTTTTCATCATCGCCTTCCACTGCAACAAAATATCCACCGCAAGGGTCAATACAGTGTGGAAAAGTTTCTTTTAAAATTGCGTTTTCTTGTGCACATTCGGCTGCGGAGTGAAGATCTTTCACTGCATAGCGACCGCCAGAGTGTAATAAACCGTGGTTGCCGCCGGTTGCTCCAAAGGCTGCATCTCTTTGTTCAACTAAGATTGCTGAAACTCCACGTAATGTTAAATCACGCAAAATACCAGCTCCAGTTGCACCTGCACCAATGATGAGTACTTGTGTTTCCATATTGCCCACTTCTTTTGTTTAATTTATTTTCTTTTTGAAAAATATATCAAATAAATATTTTTTGCAAGTTTTAATACCTGCGTTGAATTTGCAAGAAAATTTATTCTGTATGTAGTTTTTTAAACTTCTTTTGCCTTAGTATCGGAAGAGTAGTAAGAAGAATAACTGAAAGAATAATTATTAAAATCCCTAAAATTGTTGATAAAGTAAGCCTCTCGTTGAAAACTATTACACCAATAACAACTGCAGTTATTGGTTCAGCGGCACCTAAAATTGCTGAAATTACTGAGCCAATTTTCTTTATGGCAGACATCAATAAGAGGTTTGATAAAATTGCAGTAACAAAGGCTGCAACTGCTAAATATATCCAATCATAGGCAGTTGGAGGCAGAATGAATGTGTCTGTAATGTTGCTATAACAGAATGAAATTACAGTACAAATAAGAAAAAGATAGAATGAAAGCGTATCTTTTCCTATATTATAAAATTGAACTTTATATAATCCAATTATATAAATTGAACAGAAAAATCCAGAGAGGATACTATAAGTGAGGCCTGTGATATTTATAGCAGAAATTTCATCAAAAAATCCTGAAAGTAAAGCTACGCCTAAAAATGTAGTAATACTTAGTAAAATTTTATAATTTTCAAGTGGTTCTTTATAGAAAAGAACCATAATAAGCATAACAAATATTGGATTTATAAAGAAAATTGTGCTTGCAATGCCACTAGGCATATGATTAATGGCTGAAAAGAGG
The DNA here is from genome assembly GCA_964370245.1 of uncultured Desulfovibrionaceae bacterium. Lineage (GTDB taxonomy): Bacteria > Desulfobacterota > Desulfovibrionia > Desulfovibrionales > Desulfovibrionaceae > CAYJAZ01. The sequence continues at coordinate 352 of CAYJIN010000253.1, read as the reverse complement.
AAAAGTGCTGATAAAAAATATGCAATTCCTACAAGCGCAAGTGCTGAGAAGGCTTGAAAAGAGATAGCAAGTGATTTTCTTTTTATAAGCATAGAAAAAAGCATTATTAAACATGCAAAACCAAAACGATACACTAAACTTGCTTCACTTGTAAAACCTTTTGCATACAGTGGCAGAAAAAAGAAAGGAATAAGCCCAAAGAAAGCGGCTGATAATATAGCTTCAATTGCGCCGACAAAACGTTGTGATAGAATCATAGATTTTCCTAAAAATAAAAGTGAATGCTAAAAAAGTAAAGTATAGCTAAAAATAATAATTTTCAATGAAATTCTTTCTTATTTACTATTTTTTC
>CAYJIN010000252.1:0-1736 GCA_964370245.1 uncultured Desulfovibrionaceae bacterium | reverse complement strand
AAGTAGAAGTTTCTTTAGAATCAGGTCATGTTGGCCGTGCAGCTGTGCCATCAGGTGCATCAACAGGTACACGTGAAGCTTTAGAAATGCGTGATGGTGATAGTGCACGTTATAAAGGTAAAGGCGTTACTAAAGCTGTTGAATATGTAAACACTGAAATCGCTGAAGCTATCGTTGGTTTAGATGCTTTACGCCAAGTTTCAATCGACCTTACAATGATTGATCTTGACGGCACTGAAAATAAAGAACGCCTTGGCGCAAACGCTATTTTAGGTGTTTCACTTGCTGTTGCTCGTGCAGCATCAGAATTTTTAGGCATTCCTTTATATCAACACATTGGTGGCATCAACGCTAAAGTTTTACCTGCACCAATGATGAACGTTATCAATGGTGGCGCACACGCAGATAACAGCTTAGATTTCCAAGAATTTATGATTATGCCTTTAGCTGCTGAAACTTTCACTGATGCACTTCGTATTGGTACTGAAATTTTCCATACATTAAAAGGTCTTCTTCATGATTCAGGTTTTGCAACAAGCGTTGGTGATGAAGGTGGCTTTGCTCCTAACTTACCAAGCCATGCAAACGCATTAGAATTCTTAGTAAATGCTATCGAACAAGCTGGTTACAATGCTGGTTCTGAAGTTGTTATTGCTATGGATTGTGCAGCATCTGAATTCTATAAAGATGGCAAATATGTTCTTGCTGGTGAAAATACATCTCTTTCAGCAGCTGAAATGGTTGACTATCTTGAAAATCTTGTTAATAACTTCCCAATTTTCTCAATTGAAGATGGTATGGCTGAAGACGATAGAGAAGGTTGGAAACTTCTTACACAACGCCTTGGCGATTCAATCCAACTTGTTGGTGATGATGTTTTCGTAACTAACCCTGACATCTTATTAGAAGGTATTGATGATGGCATTGCTAACTCAATCCTTATTAAAGTAAACCAAATTGGTACTTTAACTGAAACTCTTGACACTATTGAAATTGCAAAACAAGCTATGTATACAACTGTTATTTCACACCGTTCAGGTGAAACAGAAGATAGCTTTATTGCTGATTTAGCTGTTGCTGTAAACGCTGGTCAAATCAAAACTGGTTCACTTTCACGTTCTGACAGGATTGCAAAATACAATCAACTTATCAGAATTGAAGAAGAACTTGAAGATGTATCAACATACTATGGTCCACTCATTGCAGCGAACTATGGTTTTGACGAAGCTGAATAATAGTTTATTCTGATTAAATGATAAAAGGGGAGATGTGGAAAGCATCTCCCCTTTTTTTTAGGTGTTTTTTTATCAAGAAAGCATTTATACTTCGATAAATTATAATTTGTTTTTGGAATTATACTATTATTTACAAGTTTTTCTCACAGTTTATTTTACCTATAATAGTTTTACCCCATACATTCAAACTTATCTTTTGAACAACCGCAAACTGGACATTGCATTAATCATATAGATTTTGGCTTATTCAGCGCAAAATCCTCACTGCGTGAAAAGCGTGGTTTTCACTTGTTCGCTGAAGTCTTTGTCTGCATTGTTCTTTGTATGAGCTTTATCCCATACACTCAAACTTACCTTTTGAACAACCGCAAACTGGACATTTCCAATCTTCTGGAAGTTCGCTAAAATCAGTTCCTGCAGGTGTTTTTGATTTTCTATCGCCTCTGCCTTTATCATACACATAACCACAGTTTACAATCGGGCAACGCCACATATCTTTAG
>CAYJIN010000251.1:0-1769 GCA_964370245.1 uncultured Desulfovibrionaceae bacterium | reverse complement strand
GGAAGAAGTTCATCAGGCGGCGGCGGTGGCGGCGGCGGTGGCGGAAGCTGGTAAACTAGTTTTAGCTATTGGAAATATTAAAACATAAATGCTTGCTCTTTTAATAAAATTTAGAAGAGCAAGCATTTTTTTGTTAGAAATTTGGAAAGTTTTTTTTGAAAAATGACCTGTAAAAACTATCTAGCTTTGTTGCCTTTTTCAGCATACATTTTTTCATCAGCAATAGTAAGGAGTTTTTCTAAATCCTCTGTTTCATTTGAAAGAACAATACCTATACTTGCTGAAATTTGTATAATATGTTTATCAATTGGAAAATCTTGTTCAGAAAGATGCACAAGTTTTCTTTTAATTGTTTCTGCAACACTCATATCAACAACTTGCGGTGTAATTACAACAAATTCGTCTCCGCCAATTCTTGCAATAAAAGTATTAGCCATCATTTCTTTTTGTAATCTTGCAACATAGGCTTTGAGAAGTTTATCACCTATTTTGTGGCCATAATTATCATTTACAGGCTTGAATTTATTCAAATCAATAAAAAATAATGCAAAAGGAGTGTCTTTTGATGCTTCATAATATTTTTGTAATTTATATCTATTATAAGCACCTGTTAAACTATCGTTTTCTAGTCTGCGTATAAGTTTTTCTTTTGTTTTTTCAAGTCGTTCAAGGAAGTAATAAAGAATGAAATTGATAAAGAGGAAAATCAAGAACCAAAACATTACGTCAGAAGCAACAAGATTTTTTTTATCCTTTGCATAGAGGCTAAGCACCCAATAAGAAGTGCCTAGAATAATTCCCTCAGAAATAGCTTCATCGGAAGCATATGTATTACTTCTTGCTGCTAATTGACTTGGAGTTTCTAGTGTAAATTCATAACCTTGGCGCTCAAGAAGATCTAATCCTACATATTGATAAAGTGCTTCTGCATCAATGGCAACGGTTACAATGCCCCAGAAATCTCCCTCATAATATACAGGATTACGGACGACTATGCCCATGGTATTTTCAAAAAGTTCGTAAGGGCCTGAAATCACAACTTGGTTTGAATCTCTTGCAATTTTTGAATCTTTTGCATCATTTGGGCTTGTGAAAACATCTCTTCCCACAACACCTTCACTAAATTCAGGTGGATAGAGATATTTTATAACCCCATCAGGTATATATGCAATTGATGAACTTACTAAGCTTCTTGAAAGAATTTTCGACACTCGATAAAATTCATCTTCTTCAATTGTGCCTTTATTGATTTTGATAACTTCTTCAAGAATTTCTGTTACCATAACTTCTGCTTCAATAACACGTTGCAGGCGCTCTGCATGTGATTGAAGAATTTCTTGCTCATTTTTGAGGAGCTCTTCATATCGGTTCTTCGCAACAAAAGTTACGCCGATAATATTACTGATAATTAAAAGCGCAAAGATGATTTTTGAAATCTTCATAGATTCTTCCTTGTTTATGTACGAATTGAAAGCAAAAACTTGTAATCAAATGTAAGGCGATAAATCTAAAAAGAGTATGAATAGGCAGAAGATGAAAGAGAAGAGCAGAAAATAATTTCAGTTATAATTATAGTATAACAAAAAATCATTAAAGCAAGAGCTAAGTGAAAAAAAACTCAGACAATCAAAGATATAAAGACAGTATCACAAAAGAGCGTACTTGTTTTTTTATTCATGTGTGTATATACAAGATTGAAAAGATGAAGTTTTGTTTTTTTAGAAAGGAGTTTTTATGCATTTTACAGGTCCAGTTTATCGTCCACCAAT
>CAYJIN010000250.1:0-1769 GCA_964370245.1 uncultured Desulfovibrionaceae bacterium | reverse complement strand
AATTCTTACAGGTTATTTTAAAATCGAATATAATAAGGAGCCTTTATGAAGAATTTAAAATCTATTGCTTTATGTTTAGCTTTTCTATGTTTTTCTTGCTTTTCTTTTTCAAATCAATCTTTTGCAGCTCAAACTGGAGAAAAAGATATGAATAGCAACCTTATGATTTATGAATCAACAAAAGATTTTGAAACTGTTTATCGTAACATTATCAGTTTTATTATTAGCAAAGATCTTACTATTTTTGCTGAATATGACCATGCACAAAATGCTGAAAAAGTTGATTTACAGCTAAATCCAACAAGAGTGATTGTTTTTGGTAATCCTTTAGTTGGAACAAAGCTTATGCAGCAAAATCAATATCTTGCTCTAGAGTTACCACTTAAAGTTGTTGTGTATCAAGATGAAAAAGGTAAAACCTATGTGGCGCATCAAAAACTTTCAAAATTTTTCCCAATGTATGGATTAAATCAAGACAATGAAATTATGATGAAAATGGAAGGCTTATTAAACGCTCTTGCAACAAAAGCAGTAGAATAATAATAAAATAGACTACTTATATCTATAAAACAAACACAATCATACAAAAAGAGCTCAAACACGAAAAGATTGAGCTCTTTTTTATTATTTTCTGTAAAAATTTTCTAGTCACTGCTATCAGAAAAATCTGCGCCACCATCGTCAGTGTCATTCCTGCTTCTCGTGCTTGCGCAAGTATCTCTTGCTAGTTCACGAGCCGCCATAACTGTAAGCGCGCCTAATAAAGGAGTGTATTTCTCTTCGCGGGCATGCAAGATAAAATTATCAAACACAATATTATGCAGGCTAAGCGTGAAGCGTTCAGCAATGCTACCAATAACTTTATTGTTGATTTTTACTATATAGTTAGTGCCAAATCTATCATTGATGCTTCTCATTTCGAGTTTTCCGTCTTGCGTTTGCATTTCAAAAACATCGTGCATAATATCAATTTTCTCTTTAAAAGTACCATAATTTTCGCCCATATAAGAAAATTCATAGGTTGAAAGGAGATTGAAAATTTTCTTCTCTATATGAAAAACTTCTTTTTGAGTTGCAATTTCTCGCATTGAAAAGCTAATTAATGGGAATGTAGCTTCAACTTCGTAGATTGGAATATCAGTATCAAAATCTATAAGAGTAAATTTTTGCCCTGTTATTTTGAAATTTTCATCAAAACGATAAAGCTTGCCAAGATTTTTATCATTTGGAAGAGGCAACACTTTATTATTTTCACAAAACTCTGTAATAATAGGCAATAAATCGTCTACCATTGTCTGATATTTTAATGAATAACAAATAGCATGTTTATTATCAAAAAAATCCATTTCCTTTCCTGGCACATCAAGACGCCATTCTTCTGATGCAGGCGCAGTAATCAAGTTTGAAAACTCACTCAAACTAAGATAAAAAGCGTTGAACATTTTATGAATATGAATAAAATCACCATTACTGCTTGGCCCAAAAATAACTGAATTGCCAGTAACAAATTTCACTTTACCGATCCAAGGCGTGCCTAAAATTGAATCCTTCCCTTTAAAAGCTTCATAAATATCTTCTACGCTTTTATTGTGTGGATTAGCTACTTGTTTTATTGAACTTACTGAAGCATTATAAGCCTTTGGTGAAGAAAAAATATATAGCACAAAAGCTGAAATTAAAGTAAGAGTTCCAAGTGTTATATAAGGAGTTGAAAAATCATCAAACGACATAATATAAAAAGAAACAAGACCAACAATAACAGCAAGAAT
>CAYJIN010000249.1:0-1773 GCA_964370245.1 uncultured Desulfovibrionaceae bacterium | reverse complement strand
ATACCCCTGCAGACACTGCTGAAGATGAAATTCTTGAAAGCGAAGATGCCAATTCACTTGATTCATCTTTAGCTGAAGGCACTGAAGATTCCTCAGAAGAAATGCTCTCAAACAATGACGATCTTAGCTCTTTTGAAGCTGAACTTGATGCTTTAGCTAATAATGTTCAAGACAGTCCTGCCTCTGAAAATGAAGAAGTTGATGAATTAGAATTTGAGGAACTTACTGCTGAAAATGAAGAAAATGAAGAAGCGAATGCTGAATCAAGTTCATCATTTGAAGAAGAATTTAATATTCAGCTCGAACAAGATGCAAATGAAATTCTGCTTGAAGCAGAAATGAACGAAGACGAAAATACAAACACTCTTGACTTTGAAAGTGCTTTAGATGACTTGCCAGAAAATGAAGAAACACCAATGACTGCTGAAGAATTGCAAATGAGCATTGATAATGCAGAACTTGATGATATCTTTGCAAGCGATGAAATTGTTGAAGAAGAAGCAAAAGCTGAAACTCCTCTTGAAGAAATTGCTGAAACAATTGAACCAAGTTTTGCAGAAGAAAATATAGAGAATTTTGAAGAAGCAATTGAAGAAACTGAAAGCACTGCAGAAGAAATAATTGCAGAAGATGAAACAGTTGAAGCACGTGAAGAAGAAAAAGAAGTTGCTGCACCTATTGTAATTACAGGCAATCTTCAAAGTGTTTTTGATAAAATAAAACAAAATAAAGCGGCTGCTCAAGAAGCTGCATTAGCTCAATCCGCTCAAGAAGCTCAACCTGTTCAAGAAGAAGCACAAGAAATACAAACTCCTGAACCAGTTCTTGCAGCTCCTGCTGAACCTCTTCCTTCAAGTGAAAACCTTCCTTCAAATGAAGATTTTGAAAAATTACGCGCTGATTTTGATTTATTTTCAAATGAAGTAAACAAGATGAAACTTGCTTTGCAAGACAATATTGATGATACCCTAGTACTTCAAGCTGAAGTTGAAGATATAAAATCAACCTTAGCTTCCATGCCAACAGATCAAGATAATCCTGCTCTCTCTTCTGAATCCTCAAAAGCTGATTTTTCAAAAGCAGAAGAAAGCATCCACCTTAAAATAGATACTTTTATTATGGATATGTCAGACCGTTTTGATGAACATGCACGTGGTTTAGCCACTTTTGAAGGCCGCCTTTCAGAACTTGAAAATCTCAACACTGAAATGGAATCAAATCTTGATATTGTAAAATCACATATTGAAGCGAATGAAAAACTTCAAGAAAGAATAAGTTCACTCGAGAGCACGCTTGATAATTTAGAAAATCTCGTTGCAAGTGCTGCTGCTAAAGTTATTCGTGAAGAACTTGTTCCTCTCTTCCAAGAAGACGACGAAGACTTTGAAGAATAGACCTCAAATGCCCTCTTTTGAGGGCTTTTTTACAGCTGTTAAATTTTGTCCTTATATGGACAAGGCTTTTCTGTTGGAAAAAGTATAAATAAAAAATTAATTAAATATAAGATAGGTAAATACATGAGTGTTGGAATTATCGTTCAAGGCATGGCAAAAGACCATGATAAAGTAGTTGAAACAGAATTTAAACGAGTTGCAGAAGAAAATAATTTCCTTTTCAAACGCACGGAAGATGGCGCTGAAATTACTATGTGCAACCTTGGCCAAGTATATGTAACTCTTGGAAAACACGGTAAAATCGTTATCGATTCAAGCACATCAATGCTTGGCGCTGGCTTTCATCATGCTGTTTGTCTTTTTATCGAAAAACTTCTTC
>CAYJIN010000248.1:0-1782 GCA_964370245.1 uncultured Desulfovibrionaceae bacterium | reverse complement strand
GAAAGCAAAAACGCACTCAACTAAAAACTGTTCTTTCAAAAGATGGCGAAGGCGACAGAACTGGCTTTCAAGGAAAGCGTTATAAATCTGTTCAAATGGGCACAAAAGCATACGATGATAGCTTTGAAAACTTTGAAGAATTTATCAAACCTCGTATAAACGAAGCCTATAGAATTCTTAAACCTTTTGGTTCTCTTTTCTTTCACATTGACTATCGTGAAGCGCATTACTGCAAAATTTGGCTTGATCAACTTTTCGGCCGTGAATGTTTCCAAAATGAAATTATTTGGTCTTATGATTATGGTGCACGCTCAAAAAAGAAATGGTCTTGTAAACATGATACAATTTTCTGGTATTCAAAGCACCCAACTAATTACACTTTTAATTATGATCAAATTGATCGTATTCCTTACATGGCTCCAAAACTTGTTGGTAAAGAAAAAGCAAAGCGTGGTAAAACTCCAACTGACGTATGGTGGCACACAATTGTAAGCCCTATGGGTAAAGAAAAAACTGGTTACCCAACACAAAAACCGCGTGGAATTATTGACAGAATTATCAAGGTTCATTCAAACGAAAATGAAACTGTTTGCGATTTTTTTGCTGGCAGTGGAACTATTGGCGAATCCGCTTTTGCGCTTAACCGCTCCTCACTTCTTGTTGATAAAAATCCACAAGCTATCGAAGTTATGCTTGAAAGATTCAAGAAAAAAGAAATTGAAAACATCACATTGTATGGCGAACCGCAAACTTTATAATGTTTTCAAGTGAACCTAGTGAACAAAACTTTAGCGAACAAGTGAAAATCACATTTTTCACGCAGTGAGGATTTTGTGTGTAATGCACCAAAATCTTATACTATTATGGCAAACATCACATTGTATGGCGAACCGCAAACTCTGTAACTTTCTTTTCATCACAATGAATCTTAAAGTAAATTTATCTTCAATAGTTCTCTAAGATTTTCATTATTAACTTACTGAAGTGCGGCCTGTTCATATTTTTCTTGAATTTACTTTACTTGACAAGGCAAAGTTAATTCATTAATCTAGAAAAAAACTAGAAATCGAGGTAAATATGAAAAGAAATATAAAATTATTCTCTTTACTTACTATGCTTATGTTTGTGCTTACTGCTTGTGCGCCAAAAGTTGGTGGTTCAGATGTAAATGCTAGTGAAGCACGCCGTTATCAGAGTGTAAGCTATGGTTATGTGACTGCTATTCATCATGTTAAAATCAATAATGATGGCTCAGTTGGTTCAACATTAGGCGTTCTTGGTGGCGCAATTGTTGGTGGTATTATTGGTAACCTTTTTGGTGCTGGCGCAGGTAACACATTAGCAACATTAGGTGGCGCTGCTGCTGGCGGTGCTGCTGGTTATGGTGTAAGCCAACAGGTTGAAAATCAGGCTGGTTATCAAATTGAAGTTGAACTTGAAAACGGTAGAAGAGTTTCAGTTGTGCAAGGCACTGACTATCGCTTTAATTTAGGGCAAAATGTTAGTATCGTTGACGATGGTAAAACAGTGAGAGTGCTTCCACGCAACTAAAATCATTACACTAAGGTTTTTGCAAGGCTCGAATTTTTATTCGAGCCTTTTTTATTTTAATTTACTAAAATCGCGTTATTCAATATCTATATTATTCTCTTAATGTTAAAAAAATTTTCCAAGTTTTTGTTTTCTATAAATAGAATAAAAAAAGAGCTCACCTAAAAAGGCAAGCTCTCAAATTATTTGTAAAGTATGATTTATTTCTTTACTAATGGAACGAGTAACATC
>CAYJIN010000247.1:0-1811 GCA_964370245.1 uncultured Desulfovibrionaceae bacterium | reverse complement strand
AAAAAGGGAGAAAGGGCAAAAAGGTTGAATATTCTTTTGGCTTATTTACTCTAACATAGTTTTTAGATTTTATATATTCTATACCACTACATCAACCTCATCACCCTTCCTCCCTAATCAGCTATAGCAGAGGAATTTTAGTATTTTACTTTTCCCCTCAAATTGCCCTTTATCCCTTTATATCATCATAGTAAAGAAAAATCTTGAGGATTTTCTTTTTCATAAACAAAATCAGTCTTTAGTAATGCAATCTCTCTCACAACACTTGGCGTAATACATTCTATATCAAACTCTCTGCATGCATCTGAATTAATAATGAAAGAATAATATAATTTACCACCATTTGTCTTTTTGCTTATTGTCTCTACACCTAAATAACTTGCTAACTCTTTTTCAAAATTGGCTTTTGATGTTACATAACTATTTCCATATCGTTGAATGCTCCACTCACGAAACACCGCATAAATTAACGCCTGATTAATTGAATCATGAATAGGTTTTAGTTTTTTATAGATATCTACTGGCCTATCTATACAATATTCCTTATAAAACTCTACCGCATGACTGTTTTCAGCTTTATAAATATCAATCATTTTCAGATGTTCACTTGGAATATTAAACTTATACCCATTATCAATAACATTATATAATTCATCAATCGCACATGAAATAATTGCCTCGTTTTCTGCAAAAAGTTTTTTACGTAAAAGATTATCACGTTGTGACTCAGGCAGAACATTGTTCGCTGATAATACAATAAACCTATCAAAAACAGCTTTACCAGTATCGCCGCCAAACTTTGGATAACCGTTTGAATTAAACATCAATGCACCATTATAAGTAGTAGAGAATGCTTTTTGTCCTTTATATTCAATTTTTATTGCGTCTCCGCCTGTAAGAGATTTGAAATTTTTTAATTCATCAACTTTAATGAAAGACATATCACCACAAAAACCTAAGCGCTTACGATGTAAAGTGCTTAACGCAAAATTGCTTTTTTCAAGATAACCCAGATCAATACTTGCATAATTATCTTTACCTAAACTATGAAGAAGAAAATCTAAGTAAACAGATTTACCACTGTGTGGGTCACCAATAACCAGTAATGCCTTTTTGAAAATATATGCTGGAACATTAGAGATAACAACACCTATCCATTGCAAATAGAATTTGTTTTTTTCTATGTCACCACTTGTAAATTCTTTCATAAATGCATCAAATATTGGTGAATTTTTATTATCTTTATTATAGTTACATGGAATTTGAATAGTAGAGAAAATTTCAGGTGAATGTGGTTCTAATTGTCTTGTTTGAAGATTAAGAATTCCATTTTGAAAGTTAATAATATCTCTGTTACTATTTAGTTGGCTATCAGGGCAATAGTCACCATCAGTCATTAAATCACGACAAACCTCATCAATATCAGGCATTTTTAATAAACCTATGTCATAGTCTGTAATGTATTTTTTAATTATCGACTTAAACCTATCAGAGCTAATATGTACATATACACCATTTGCATACCAATACACCATTATAGAGCCAATTCCATCTTGAACCAATAAGAAATCTTCATTTTCTCTAATATGCTGAGCAAGATATGGACGGTTTACTTTTTCATGCACACCTCTGTTATCAATAGTTACTTCAACAAATTTTGGCCGTATTTTTGTATTTTTTCCTGCATCTAAAGAAATCTCTTTTTCTTTCTGAATTGGAGAGTCAAAACATCTTTTTACAGCTTCAAGACCCTGCGCTTTATGCAGATCATTGAAGTCAGTTGATTTACCATCGATTAATGGAGGCAAAAA
>CAYJIN010000246.1:0-1814 GCA_964370245.1 uncultured Desulfovibrionaceae bacterium | reverse complement strand
TTTATTCTGACGGGGCTTGTTTAAATAAAAAAAGCATTCTTTATGATGGACAACACATTGAAATTAAACGCCTTGTTGTTGGTGGTTAACATTTTTATAATACATAGAAAATATTTAAATTGAAATGAGGAAGAATTCCCCCCTCATTTTTTGATTTTATAAAATCTCCTAAAAATACTTTTCCTCTCTATTTCACTGTTCTATCGCTTTCGAAGTGAACACTCGGTTCATATTTTACTACGCTACCCTTGCAAATGCTTTTAGCGGCATACATTGCTTTATCTGCAAAATTGAGGCAAGTTTGAAATGATTGATGTTGCTCTGGATAGAAAGAATATCCTATAGAGGCGCTAACCTTATGCTCAGCATTCGTTGGGGTTGTTATATAAGTCTTGCTAAATTGTTCTTTAATTTTTTCTACTTGCTGTTCTAATTGTGAATAATCTTCAGCACCATAAAGAATCATAGCAAATTCATCACCACTAAGGCGTGAACAAAGTGTATATTCATATTCGCAATCATGCAGCACCTGAGAAGCAGCATAAATAAACTTATCTCCTGTTTCATGCCCCCATGTATCATTCACATATTTTAGATTATCTAAATCAAACATAAGAATTGCAGCTTTCTTCACTAAATTCGGCTGTTGCGATAGATTTTCTAATTGTTCAAAGAAAGCGCGTTTTCCGTAAAGGCCAGTGAGAAAATCTAAATCTCTTTCTTGTTTTATTGTATTTTTTTCTATGGTTTCATGAGTAGAATCAACAATAAGTCCCCAATCGCTTTCACCCTCTTGATGACGCATAATTTTCAAAAAGCGTTCTCCATCTTCTGCTAAAAGAATGTATAAATCCTTTTCATTCGGATGAGGATTCGACATAATTTTTTCAATAAAAGCAAGAAAAGTAAAGGGAGATTTATAGTAATTTTCTAATTGCTCATTGCTAATATGTAAAACTTCTGCCAGTTTTCCAGTTACAACAACAGTATTTGATTTACATTCATACATAGCAATAGGAACGTTGACATGTTCAAAAATAGCAGAAAACTTTCTTGAAGATTCATATACTTGCTTCACCATAAAATTCACATTATTACTAAGAACTTTAAATTCAGGCAAGCCTGCTACATCCATTTTATATTCGAGATCACCACTCGCAATCAGCTCCATACCTTTTCCAAGCTCGAAAAGGCCACGAAGCACCACTCTATCTAGCATGAAGTAGATAAGAACAATAATCAAAATTGCCACAACCAAGGAAATAGCAACAAGAAAAGCGATACTAATAAGCGTTGAACCATAAATTGACGCATTATTTTGGAAGTATCCAATATAAATATTATCTGATTGTTGTAAAAATAAAGCATGCCCAGATTCGCCCCTGAGATCAACATGTTGAACAATTCCTGCGTCTTCTGAGGCAAAGTGTGATAAGCCAAGTTCACTCAAACTAACATTATTAAATTCTTTATTTGTACTACTGATGATTGTTTTACTTGCCCCGTCTACAGCAAAAAAAATTGTATTTTCAGAGTGAGTAAGACGTGGGAAAATATAGGAAAGTTCAGTAGCAGCCATAGCCTCTAAAAGGCGTAATGGTTCGATACCTATTTGAACTATATGCTGCTTATCTTCACTCCAAACAGCAACATATTGCATTTCTTTAGCTTCCGCAGTATTTGGCGTAACATCTTGAGCAAGCTCAAGAGTATAGTCATCCAATAAAGGAGCAAAAAAACGCATTTGTTCCCCAGAAGAAAAACTATATCCATAATATTCAGGAATATTACCACTATAAATTTCACCTTCATGA
>CAYJIN010000245.1:0-1819 GCA_964370245.1 uncultured Desulfovibrionaceae bacterium | reverse complement strand
ATCTGAATTCTATAAAGATGGCAAATATGTTCTTGCTGGTGAAAATACATCTCTTACAGCAGCTGAAATGGTTGATTATCTTGAAAATCTTGTTAATAACTTCCCAATTTTCTCAATTGAAGATGGTATGGCTGAAGACGATAGAGAAGGTTGGAAACTTCTTACACAACGCCTTGGCGATTCAATCCAACTTGTTGGTGATGATGTTTTCGTAACTAACCCTGACATCTTATTAGAAGGTATTGATGATGGCATTGCTAACTCAATCCTTATTAAAGTAAACCAAATTGGTACTTTAACTGAAACTCTTGACACTATTGAAATTGCAAAACAAGCTATGTATACAACTGTTATTTCACACCGTTCAGGTGAAACAGAAGATAGCTTTATTGCTGATTTAGCTGTTGCTGTAAACGCTGGTCAAATCAAAACTGGTTCACTTTCACGTTCTGACAGGATTGCAAAATACAATCAACTTATCAGAATTGAAGAAGAACTTGAAGATGTATCAACATACTATGGTCCACTCATTGCAGCGAACTATGGTTTTGACGAAGCTGAATAGTAGCTTATTCTGATTAAATGATAAAAGGGAGATGTGGAAAGCATCTCCCTTTTTTTGAGGTGTTTTTATCAAAAAAACACTAAGATTTAGACAAGTTATAATTTGTTTTTGGTTTTATACTATTATTTACAAATTTTTCTCACAGTTTATTTTACCTATAATAGTTTTATCCCATACACTCAAACTTACCTTTTGAACAGCCGCAAACTGGACATTTCCAATCTTCTGGAAGTTCATTAAAGTCAGTTCCTGCTGGTGTTTTTGATTTTCTATCGCCTCTACCTTTATCATACACATAACCACAGTTTACAATCGGGCAACGCCACATATCTTTAGGGTCTGACATATTATTCTCCTTTTAATTAATAATCAAAAATAAGGAAATAAGGCTAATTTTATAGTAGCAAAGTTCATAAAATTGTCAAGTATGGATAAAAAATAAAATTTTGCTCGCTTAGAAATATATAAGCGTATAAAAAAGTTTCGTATCACTAGGCTTTTTATTTACTTGACAATTGGAAAGAAATTTACTATTTTTCTTGTTCAAGTTCAATACTTGAAGTGGACTCATAGCTCAGTTGGCAGAGCACTCGGCTCATAACCGATCGGTCCAAGGTTCAAATCCTTGTGGGTCCACCACCAAAGAAAATTACAAAGTCCCAAATCGTTCGCCCCTATACGGGAAAGACGTTTGGGACTTTGCTTTTTTAAGTTTTGCTTGTTCGGATAAGCTAGGCAAGCTACGTTGGCATAGCCCAAAATATACGGTATTTTTTACGGTATCGAGAATCGAAAAAAGGAGAGTATCGTAAAAGGAAAATAAAAAGAGAGTAAAAAGGAATAATTCAAAAAAAGTTATTCCTTTTTTTATGATAGAAGAAGAAAAATCAAGGAAATCCAAGAAAAATTTTGACAAACAAAATCTTTATTTTTAAGAGGAAAATTTATTGATTGCTAGATTTTTCAAAAATCCAGCAAACTATGTATACGAAAAGCAAATGTAATTATAGATAATTTAAAGCAAGAAAAAGAGAGAAATTCAGCATAAGTAAATTTCTCTCTTTCATAGAAAATTTATAAAAACAATATATTATAAACAGAGTAATAGTCTCTATATTCTAGCAACTCCGCTCTCTCTTGCTGCTTTAGCAACAGCGCTTGAAACAACGTCTTTGATTCTTTTATCAAAAGCAGGTGGCAAAATATATTCAGCATTTAATTCTTCGTCAGAAACAAGTGAAGCAATAGCATAAG
>CAYJIN010000244.1:0-1819 GCA_964370245.1 uncultured Desulfovibrionaceae bacterium | reverse complement strand
ATACTGATACGGATGCAGAGCGCGCTATTATACATCATGTGCTTCCACGTAAAAGTACATTTCAAAGATCTGCAGTTGGTGTAAGTAATCAATCTCAGATAGTTGCAACAAATATTGATATTGTTTTTTTGTGCATGTCTTTGAATAATAACTTTAATTTGAATAGATTAGAACGATACATTTCAATAGCTTGGGATAGTGGAGCAACACCGATAATCCTTTTAACAAAATCAGATTTAGCTGGCGACAAACTTCAAGAACTTATTCAAGAAGTTGAAAGTATTGCTCTTTATACTGATATTATTACACTTTCTATGTATGACGATGATATAAAATCAAAGTTTGCTCCTTTCATAAAAGAAGGAGTTACTGCCGCTTTTATTGGTTCGTCAGGTGTAGGAAAATCTACTCTTATCAATAAGCTATTAGGAAATGATAATATAGCTACGCAAGAAGTCAGTTTCGATGATAAAGGAAAACACACTACGACGGGGCGAGAAATTTTCTTGCTTGAATCGGGCGGGGTACTTATAGATACAGCAGGAATGCGTGAAATTGGCGTTGATAGCGCAGATTTATCCTCTTCATTTGCTGATATTGAAAGCCTTGCTGAAAGTTGCAAATTCAAAGACTGCACGCATAATGCAGAACCAAATTGCGCTGTGAGAAAAGCGATTGAAGAGGGTGTAATCAGTCAAAGAAGGTTTGACAACTATCTAAAAATACTACATGAAAATTCTTATGAGGGGCTTTCTTCAAAAGAGCGAGAAGAAGCAAAACTCAATCGTATGTTCAGTGAAGTTGGTGGAATGAAGAATAGCCGTAATGCTATACGTGAGAAACAAAAAAAGAGGTATTAAAATGAAACCACCATACGAAATTCAATATACAGCATTCCTAACAGTAAAAAAACTTATTGTTATCTATGTTATTGATATTCATAATAAAAACAAAGAAACAAAGAGCAATTTGTAAGAGAAAAAATTGTTTTATATTGCCATTTCTAAACCACTAGAATTGCTTTCTCTTTGCATGCCATAAGAACGTGACAAACTTTTTACACTATTTTTATTTGCTTGATTTTGCTCAGTATTTCTTTCTGCTTCTAACTGTGCACGATATTCAGCATCTTCTTCACTTCTTTGAGCTCTTTTTTCATGTATTTCACTTATAATTTCAGCTAATTCTTTACGTTCTTCAGCAAGCAATTCTGCAAGCTCTTCTTGAGTGTAAATGTTTTCGCCACGAATATAGCTCGCATTTTCTTCTGAATCTGAATTAACAATACCAAGATTATCGCCTTTGCCAAGCGAGATATTGTCGGTTTTTTCAGAATTTCTAATTTCTATAAGGTTATCGCCATTCCCTGTTTCAAGTGAGGCTTCTTCTAAAAGATCTAAAATAGTTACAGTATTATTTCCATCGCCAATTTTTACTTGGATGTTACCTGTTGCACTATCTATTTCAATTTTATTGTTTCCATTCCCCACTTCAATAGAGCCTAGCTCAGCAATAACAGCGAATTTCAACTTATTGTTGCCATCGCCAAGTTCTAGTTTTGCTTCACCTGTAATTTCAAGAGCAACAACTTCATTACTACCATCGCCAATGCTCACTGATGCATTATCGTTCAAATTGAAGAAAGTCGCTTTATTATTGCCATCGCCAATGTCTACGCTTGATTCACCTTCAAGTCTATGGAAGTTAAAAGTATTATTTCCATTACCAGCTACTACCGCGGAATCGTTACTATCTATCACATTAAATTCGTTGTCGCCATTGCCAAGATTTACTTTTGAATTTTCTTTGAGCCCAGCAA
>CAYJIN010000243.1:0-1819 GCA_964370245.1 uncultured Desulfovibrionaceae bacterium | reverse complement strand
TTGCTGGGCTCAAAGAAAATTCAAAAGTAAATCTTGGCAATGGCGACAACGAATTGAATGTGATAGATAGTAACGATTCTGCAGTAGTAGCTGGCAATGGAAATAATACCTTCAACTTCCATAGACTTGAAGGCGAATCAAGTGTCGACATTGGCGATGGCAATAATAAAGCTACTTTCTTTAATTTGAACGATAATGCCTCAGTAAGCATTGGCGATGGCAGTAATGAAGTTCTTGCTCTTGAAATTACAGGCGAAGCAAAACTAGAACTTGGCGATGGCAACAATAAGTTGAAATTCGCTGTGATTGCTGAACTAGGCTCTATTGAAGTGGGGAATGGAAGCAATAAAATTGAAATAGATAACGCAACAGGTAATATCCAAGTAAAAATTGGCGATGGAAATAATACTGTAACTATTTTAGATCTTTTAGAAGAAGCCTCACTTGAAACAGGGAATGGCGATAACCTTATAGAAATTAGAAATTCTGAAAAAACCGACAATATCTCGCTTGGCAAAGGCGATAATCTTGGTATTGTTAATTCAGATTCAGAAGAAAATGCGAGCTATATTCGTGGCGAAAACATTTACACTCAAGAAGAGCTTGCAGAATTGCTTGCTGAAGAACGTAAAGAATTAGCTGAAATTATAAGTGAAATACATGAAAAAAGAGCTCAAAGAAGTGAAGAAGATGCTGAATATCGTGCACAGTTAGAAGCAGAAAGAAATACTGAGCAAAATCAAGCAAATAAAAATAGTGTAAAAAGTTTGTCACGTTCTTATGGCATGCAAAGAGAAAGCAATTCTAGTGGTTTAGAAATGGCAATATAAAACAATTTTTTCTCTTACAAATTGCTCTTTGTTTCTTTGTTTTTATTATGAATATCAATAACATAGATAACAATAAGTTTTTTTACTGTTAGGAATGCTGTATATTGAATTTCGTATGGTGGTTTCATTTTAATACCTCTTTTTTTGTTTCTCACGTATAGCATTACGGCTATTCTTCATTCCACCAACTTCACTGAACATACGATTGAGTTTTGCTTCTTCTCGCTCTTTTGAAGAAAGCCCCTCATAAGAATTTTCATGTAGTATTTTTAGATAGTTGTCAAACCTTCTTTGACTGATTACACCCTCTTCAATCGCTTTTCTCACAGCGCAATTTGGTTCTGCATTATGCGTGCAGTCTTTGAATTTGCAACTTTCAGCAAGGCTTTCAATATCAGCAAATGAAGAGGATAAATCTGCGCTATCAACGCCAATTTCACGCATTCCTGCTGTATCTATAAGTACCCCGCCCGATTCAAGCAAGAAAATTTCTCGCCCCGTCGTAGTGTGTTTTCCTTTATCATCGAAACTGACTTCTTGCGTAGCTATATTATCATTTCCTAATAGCTTATTGATAAGAGTAGATTTTCCTACACCTGACGAACCAATAAAAGCGGCAGTAACTCCTTCTTTTATGAAAGGAGCAAACTTTGATTTTATATCATCGTCATACATAGAAAGTGTAATAATATCAGTATAAAGAGCAATACTTTCAACTTCTTGAATAAGTTCTTGAAGTTTGTCGCCAGCTAAATCTGATTTTGTTAAAAGGATTATCGGTGTTGCTCCACTATCCCAAGCTATTGAAATATAACGTTCTAATCTGTTTAAATTGAAATTATTATTCAAAGACATACACAAAAAAACAATATCAATATTTGTTGCAACTATCTGAGATTGATGACTTACACCAACTGCAGATCTTTGAAATATGCTTTTACGTGGAAGCACATGATGTATAATAGCGCGCTCTGCATCCGTATCAGTAT
>CAYJIN010000242.1:0-1833 GCA_964370245.1 uncultured Desulfovibrionaceae bacterium | reverse complement strand
CTTCGTTTACAGCTGCTGTTTCATAGCTAACACCAGCACGTAAATCTAACCATTCGTTGAAAGCATATTCAGCGCTGAATGAATACATCCAAGTGTCATTCCAATCTTTTTCGTTTGGTTTAACTGAAATGCCACCAGGTCCACCTGCTGCACCATAATAAAGATTTAAGTGGTCATACGCTGACCAACCATAGTAAGCAATACCAGCTTCAAAGCTTATTTTTTCATTTGGTGCATACGCAACAGCAGCTTTTACTTCTTGTGGGAGGTGAAGAGTTGTTGTTCCTTGATATGTACCATTAATTCCAATAGGAGAACCATTGACTTTTTGCTCGCCGTCAAAGTGATAGTTAATTGCTGAACGGTAGGTTAAACCAGCTGACCATTGCTCGTTAAAGCGGAAGTGCGCAGCTAAGTTAAAACCAAGAGCGTATGCAATGTCACTTTCTAGGCGTGAATTTCCACCACCAGCATATTTTAATGTTTGATGTAATTTAACTTGTGCACCAGAAATTTCAACACCAGCTGCAAGTGAAACCATATCGTTTACACGCCATGCAATGGTTGGGTTAATTGTTGAAGTAAGAAGGTTTACATATGTTACGTTATCACTTCCTACCCAATTATTAGGGTAGTCATTACCAAGGCCAAAGCGTGAAAATGCGCCTAAACCAAGAGAAATTTTATCATTTAATTTATAAGTTGCATAGCCATGAGGAATAATAAAGAATTGATCACTACCATCTTGACTAAATGGTACGCCATCATTAGTAACACCTTCAATTGTTAAAAATGGAATAACAAATTCAGAACCAACCATAATTTGTAAACCATCAAGTTCAGTAATTGCAGCTGGGTTATAAGCAACAGCAGATGCGTCGCCACCACGTGCAACTAAGCCACCAGCTAAAGCAGCACCACGTGCTGACCAGTCTTGCAATGCAAAACCTTCTGCATTTGCTAAGCTTGGCATTGCTAAAGCAGAACATAGTAAACCTGCTAAGGCAAATTTTGAAAAGAATTTATTCATGTTTCCCTCTCTTTGTTATTGTACAAGAATTTGTACATACTCTAACAGGATTATAATTATTCGTCAATAGATATTTAAAAATCTACTCCCTTGATTTATTTAGATAAATTCAACAAAGTAGATTTTATTTATTTTAATATTTATTTTTTAAGATTTTTTATGTTCAGATTGCTTTACGGCTAGACGTTGATGTGCTTCAATTAATTCAGGAATAAGTTCTGGGTGTGCAAGCGAAGTTGTATCACCAATTGCAGTATATTCGCCGCCTGCAATTTTTCTTAATATTCTACGAATAATTTTACCTGAAAGCGTTTTTGGAAGTTCTGTAACAAATTGAATTTGTTCTGGGCTTGCAAGTGCGCCAATGCTTGAGCGAACCCAAACTCTCAATTCTTTTCTAAGTTCTTCCGTCCAGTCAACGTTTTTCGCAAGTGCAACATAAGCATAAATTGCTTCACCTTTAATAGGGTGTGGCATTGGAACAACCGCAGCCTCGCCAACAGTAGGGTGAGCAACAAGAACTGATTCAATTTCAGCTGTGCTTAGTCTATGCCCTGAAACGTTGATTGAATCATCCATACGCCCTAGTATAAAGTATGCGCCACTATCATCAATCCTTGCACCATCGCCAGAACAATAATGCCCAGGGAACCGTTCAAAATAAGACTTGAATTTTTCTCTATTTTTATAGACATCAATCATCATTCCAGGCCAAGGGCGTTTTATGCATAGATGCCCGCCTTCAGTGCCATCATCAGCCGCTTCTTTTCCATCAGGCGCAATAATGGTTGCTTCAACACCTG
>CAYJIN010000241.1:0-1841 GCA_964370245.1 uncultured Desulfovibrionaceae bacterium | reverse complement strand
TTAAGGAGAATAATCATGAGTAAACTCGGGAAAGTAATTGGCTCATCAAAAAATATGAACAATGACTTTAGCGCAGATAGTAAAAAAGTGCGAACAATGCCTACAAAAGTTATTATTACACGTTTGCTAAAGTTTATTGGTAAAAAACGCTTTATTCTCTATAGTATTTTTGCAGTTGTAGTATTATCAAGCATTTTTCATACAGCTAAGCCTTATTTAGTTGGTAAAGCAATTGATTGTTTAAATCTTTTATATGCAGACAATATCTCTTTCACTGAATTATCAGACACTTTTTATCCCTTAATTGTATTGTTCCTTGTAACCACAAGCCTTGGTTCACTTATGCAATATCTTCAAGGCTATTTATCAGGGCACCTTAATAAATCAATTATCTATACTCTTCGCAAAGAAGTGTATTCTAAACTTATTCACCTTCCTCTCAGCTATACCGAAGAAAAAAGCCACGGCGATTTAATGAGCAGAGTGGTAAATGATACGGAAAATATTTCAAATATTCTTTGCCAAAGCCTTGCTTCATTTTTTTCTTCTCTTGTAAATATTATAAGTGTAACTGCTGTTATGCTCTATATTTCACCTCTACTTACGCTTATTATTTATATTTTTGTCCCTCTCTCAGTCTTCTTCACAAAATTTCTTTCAAGAAAAATGCGCCAATATTTCAAAAAAAAGCATGAAATATTAGGAAAACTTGAAGGAAATATTGAAGAAAACACCTATGGTTATGAAACATTGTTGGCCTATAATCAAAGAGAGAAAATGGCGGAAAAATTTTATACATACAATGAAGAATATGTAAAATATTCTATTAATGCCGGAGTTTTAAGCAATTTTATCAACCCATTGCTTACAGTTTTATCGGGCATAGCTTATGTTGCTATTCTTTTTGTAGGCGCACTTATGACGATAAAAGGCACAATAAGCATAGGCACAATTCAAACTTTTCTTTTATATATTAGGCAAATAACTCAGCCACTAAACAGCATAACAAGCCTATACGCACAAATCCAAACTGCTTTAGCTAGTGCTGAACGTTTTTTTGAAATTTATGATGCTACCAATGAAGACAATGAAGGTACGCTTGATACAATTCATCTAGATGGAGAAATAAAATTTGAAAATATAAATTTTGCGTATAAACCAGACACTATTATTTTAGAAGATTTCAATCTTCATATAAAAGCTGGCCAAAAAATAGGTATTGTTGGCGAAACAGGCTCTGGTAAAACTACTATAATTAATATGATTATGCGTTTCTATCCTTATCAATCTGGATTGATACGTATTGATGGCGAAGATATTTCTCACTACACGCTAAAAAGTTTAAGGAAAAATATCACTCTTGTACCACAGGACACTTTTTTCTTTTCTGGAACTATAAAAGACAATATATCTTATGGCTTAGGCAAAGAAAACAAAAATCAAATAGAAGAAATTATACATGCGGCTAAATGTGCAAATGCCCACGATTTTATTTTGCAACTACCACAACAATACGACACTATACTTAGTAGAGAAGCAGGCAATTTAAGCGCTGGGCAAAAGCAACTACTTGCACTTGCACGAGCTTTTATGAAAGACTCACCTATTCTTATTTTAGATGAAGCCACTGCCAATATTGACACTCTGACAGAGATGCAAATTCAAAATGCTATTCTTTCACTTATGGAAAACAGAACTTGCCTAGTAATTGCGCATAGGCTATCAACAATTGTAAATATGGATAGAATTATTATGCTGGATAAGGGAAAAATCATTGAAAGTGGCTCGCACGCAGAACTACTTGCCCTAAAAGGACATTACTATACTCTTTATAGTGCACA
>CAYJIN010000240.1:0-1851 GCA_964370245.1 uncultured Desulfovibrionaceae bacterium | reverse complement strand
ATTAAACATCAAGTGCTTGACTTTTTAACAAAAGATCCATCAAAGCGTGTTCCAAAAGTTGCAAGAGTTGCGGCTATTGGGCAAAAAGTTCAAAACCAAGTTATTGGTCTTGTGCCTAAAGTTTGGCGTGATCGCTTTGAAAGCCCTATCTTTTCAAATAAAGGCCCTGAAATGGGGCTCACAAATCTTTATGATGCGCTTCATCTACAAAAAAATGGCATTTTCATGCCAAAAGATGTAAAGCGTGATGAAAATGGAAAAGCAAAAGCTGTGTTTTATTTCACAGGTTGTGGCGGTTCACTTTTCTCTAAAAACATTGGTTTAGGTTCTTTAGCGCTTTTACTAAAGGCTGGCTATGCTGTTGTTTTACCTGAAAAACATCTTTGTTGTGGCTACCCTCTCATCTCGTCAGGCGCAGACGGTAACTATAAAGAAAACCTTGAAAGAAACCAAGTTGCGATTAATGAACTTCTTTCTAAAGCAGAAGAAAATGATTTAGCAGTATCAAAAATTATCACTGCTTGCGGTTCTTGCCGTGATAGTATCGAAAGACATCATTTATCATATAATAACAAAGCGTTACCTATTGAAGATTGTGTGCAATTCCTAGTAAATGAATTAGACTTTGCAAATAATTTAGAAGGTAAATCATATATTTATCACGCCTCTTGCCACCCAGAGTGGTTTGGTGTAAAAGCAGTAAAAGGCGGCGGAAAAGCAGCAAAAGCCTTGGAAAGACTCACAGGTGCAACAATTACTGTAAATGCAGGCTGTTGTGGTGAATCAGGCACAGGCGCTGTTTCTTCTCCTCAAGTGTATAATGCTATTCGTGATAGAAAAATGAAAAACCTCAAGCAAGTTCTCCCTGAATATAGCAAAGATTTGCCAATTATTGTGGGTTGCCCTTCTTGTAAAATTGGTATAGAACGCTCTTTGATCAATTTGAAAGATAAGAGAGATGTTATCCACAGCGCTGAATGGCTTGCTGATGCTCTTTTAGCAGAGAATTGGCGTCAAAATTTACGTGCTCAAGCTTCTAAAAATGTAAAAGAAGCTGTGCGTCTTATGGAAATAAATTAAAAAATAACTATACTAAACTGAAAAGTTTGTAATAAAGGAAAATATATGAAAACTATTGAAGGAAAACTACAGGCTGATAAACTCAAATTCGTTATTGTTGCAACACGATTCAACGATTTTGTTGTTGATAGATTAATCTCAGGTGCGCAAGATTATCTTGTTCGCCATGGTGCTGATGCTGACGATATCGAATTAGTGCGCATTCCTGGCGCTTTTGAACTTCCTATTGTTTGCCAAAAATTAGCTCAATCAAAAAAATATGACGGTATTGTTGCTTTAGGCGCTGTTATTCGTGGCTCTACACCTCACTTTGACTTTGTTGCTAATGAAGCAACTAAAGGTTTAGCGCACATTTCTTTAGAATCAGGCGTGCCTGTAGGCTTTGGTCTATTAACTACTGATACTATTGAACAAGCTGTTGAAAGAGCTGGCCTAAAAGCTGGCAATAAAGGCGCTGAAGCTGCAGCTGCTTTACTTGAAACCGTTCGTGTGTTAGAACAAATCTAAGGCTAGAAATTCTCTTTGCTTTTTAGAGCAAAATTTCATAGTAAAAATAAAATGCATTAATTTCAAATTATTGCAATGCTTTCTAATGCCATCTACTTTTCTATTATTAAAGAAAGTAAAATAATTTGATAAAAACAAGTATGTATAAGGATATATTTTGTCAAAACCAAAATCAAACAAAAATAGAGTTTCACGCTCTCAAGCACGTGCACTTGCTTTCCAAATTCTTTATAGCTTAGAATTTAATCAAATTCATTCACTACC
>CAYJIN010000239.1:0-1858 GCA_964370245.1 uncultured Desulfovibrionaceae bacterium | reverse complement strand
ATATTTAAAGGAAAAAGGAAGCAAGTTCTGTTCTTACTTCCTTTTTCGGTTGAGGGTTTATGTGAGGTTTGAGGTTTTGTGTATATTGGGTGTTTTTTTGATAGCTAGATTATGTGTGTTTAGTTTAACTTTTGAGTTGCTTTTATAAATTAAACGTATAGATATCAAAAATTTTAAAATTTTACC
Source organism: uncultured Desulfovibrionaceae bacterium (assembly GCA_964370245.1). Taxonomy (GTDB): domain Bacteria; phylum Desulfobacterota; class Desulfovibrionia; order Desulfovibrionales; family Desulfovibrionaceae; genus CAYJAZ01. Next base: position 1,672 of record CAYJIN010000239.1, on the reverse strand, counting down.
TCAAAATGCATTTCAACTTTTTTTATTATATTGTTCACATAAATAACTTTTTTATAACTGTGGAGGCTATTATTGTTATTTAAATGAGAAGCTCATAATATCTGCAACTAAGTTCTCTCTACCTATATTGAAAATAACATGAGCTTCTACACTTTCGTGATTTCTATCATTGTTTTATGTGTTACCTTTTTACGCATTTTTGCCATTTAGGGTTTTGTTATAATTACTTGCCTAAAAACGCATTTCACCGTTTTAAGATTTGTTCTAAGGAATTATCTTGTAAACGCATTCCTGCCATTTATAGGTTTTGTTGCATGTTACTATCCTACGTTACCATAGAAAATTCTTTTTATATAAGCTACATAGCTTTTACTAGATTATTTACGGGTTTATTTATTATACTGCTCTTGTGAGCATTCTCTATATCGAAGCGTTTTACCGGTAGGTGACACCCACCACGCCCTGTGCGCTCAGTGTAATCTTGGTGATAACCTTCTGCCGGGAAAAACGCCGGAGCAGCTAGGATTTCAGTTACCACATTGTAGTTTTTATTAATTAGTATATCTTTTAATTTTTGAGCTATTTGTTTTTGTTCATCATTTGTATAGTAAATAACGCTTCTGTACTGTGAACCCACATCAACACCTTGTCTATTCAACTGTGTTGGATCATGGATTTCAAAAAAGAATCTTGCTAAAGTTTCATAGTCGACCTTACTAGGATCGTAAAACACTCGCACAACTTCGGCATGCCCTGTGTTTCCACTTGAAACATCTTCATAGCTAGGGAAGACAGTTTTTCCGCCCATATAGCCGGAAACTACATCTAACACGCCGGACAGTTTTGCAAAACCATCCTCAACTCCCCAGAAACAACCTCCGCCGAAGAAAGCTGTTGCCGGAGGATTACTCTCTTCAACAAACTTCATTGAAATAGAGTTTACACAGTGTCTTGTGTTTTTCTCCGTAAAGCCTTCGCCTTCAAAAACATGGCCTAAATGCCCACCACAGTTTGCACAAACTATCTCCGTCCGCTTTCCATCAGCATCTGGAAGTCTCAACACTGCACCAGCGACAGCATCATCGAAGCTTGGCCAACCGCATCCGGAATCAAATTTATCGCCCGAATGATATAAAGGTGCATTACACCTACGGCAGATATATAAACCAAAATCTTTATTGTTAACGTACTCGCCACTATAAGGTCTTTCCGTACCTTTATGAAGAATAACTTCTTCTTCCTCTAGACTCAATTTATTGTACCCCATAGGCGTACCTCCCTTCTCATCTAAACTTACAGCACTCATGCCTTTATCATTACTTGCTAGTGTAAAAGAAACAAAAGCACCGGTTAGAATGAGCATGGTAAATATCAAAAATTTTATTTTTTTAATCATTTCAGTTTCCTTGAATTATGAATTATCCCCCTCAACGAATTGCTCTAGCCAATGTTGGTGATTTTCATAAATCAATCCTCAGTTGAATATAAAATAGTTTTTAAAAAGCATAAAGTCAATGGTAGGACTAAACAAAATAGAATTTTAATTTGTTTTTTAAAATGTTTTGTTACAAACAAATACAAAAAAAGTCTATAAATTCAAAATATTATTCTGATTCCATAGACTTTATATTTTTTTCAAATAAATTACATTTATTAATTTTATTAGAAAATT
>CAYJIN010000238.1:0-1860 GCA_964370245.1 uncultured Desulfovibrionaceae bacterium | reverse complement strand
TTTACGAGAACACGGTCGTTTAATGGTTTGAACTTCATGAATCTTCCTCCAAAAAAAATAATCAATTTATTATTTGTTTTTTCCTAAACGGAAAAATTTCTACTAGAAATAGATAATCTCATTTTTAAATTTGAAAAGGGGTTTAATGCATTTTTTTTAAATTTTCTTATTTTTTTATTAAATATCCAGTTAAAACAAAGCTTAAGAAATCTTATTTTTTTTGAAAATTTAACTTGTCAAAAAAATACTAAAATGCTAAAAAATTTCTTGACAGTGGGAGCGTTTAAGGCTAATTATTTTGTTCCCTTTTCTTGGAGGTATTAAACATGTATGCAATAGTTGAAATTTGCGGGAAACAACATCGCGTTGCACAAGGCAACAAAATAATAGTCGATCGTATGCCAAACGAAGTCGGTAACACAGTAACATTCGAAAAAGTTCTTATGATCGGCGGCGACGCTGTGCAAGTAGGTGCTCCTTACGTTGCTGGAGCAGAAGTAACTGCTACTGTTGTTGACCATCACCGTGGCGAAAAAGTGCGCGTATTCAAAAAATGGCGCAGAAACGATTCACGCAAAATGCGTGGTTTCCGTCACGATTACACAACATTAGAAATTAATGCTGTAAAAGGCTAAACACTTTTATTTACACTTTTAGGAGTTTATCATGGCACATAAGAAAGCTGGTGGTAGTTCCCGTAACGGACGCGACAGTATAGGTCAACGACGTGGCGTAAAACGTTTTGCTGGTCAAAATGTTTTAGCTGGTAATATTCTTGTTCGTCAACTCGGAACTAAAATCCATCCTGGTGAAAACGTAGGCATGGGTAGAGATTATACCCTTTTTGCAAAAGTTGAAGGCGTTGTACGCTACGAAACTTATGTTCGTAATCGTAAAGAAATGAAGCGCGTTCATATCGATCCTGCTGCATAAGCACTACGAGAACAAATTTCTATCAGGGGAAGGATTTATTTAAATATCCTTCCCCTTTTAGTATTAAAAGCCTAAAAAATTATGCTTTCAAATTTTCATTAATATATTGATACATTTTTTTTAATGATTATCATTTATTAAGTACTATTTTGTTACTAGCTAAAATTTTCACTAAGCATCTTGTTTCAAACACTTCACAAAAACGTGTTTACTATGCTTGGAATTAAATAAGATAGATTTTGGCTGTTGAATAAGTTTTTTATTCTCTCAAATATTTTTTTGGAATACTGAATTTTATTCACATTTTACAAACTTCTCTCTTTTTCGGAAACTTTTCAAGGAAAAAACTATGCGTTTTATTGATTCAGCAGCGATTAGTGTAAAAGCCGGTAAAGGCGGCAATGGTTGCCTTTCTTTTCGTCGTGAAAAATATATTCCACGTGGTGGCCCAAACGGTGGCGACGGTGGCGCTGGCGGTAACGTGTTTGCACGTGCCTCAAGCAAGCTATTAAGTCTTTACGACTTTCGTGTAAAAAGAAAATATGATGCACAAAATGGCCAACCTGGTCTTGGTAGTCAGTGCGATGGTAAAAAAGGCGAAGATTTAATCATCGACCTTCCTGTGGGCACTCAGATTTACCAACAAACAGACTTAGGTGAAATTTTACTTGTTGATCTTTCCGAACCAGATGAATTAATTCTTCTTGCAGCTGGTGGTAGAGGCGGTAAAGGGAACGAACACTTTAAATCTTCCACAAACCAAGCTCCACGCTTTGCACAAAAAGGTGAAGTTGGCGAAGAAAAAAGCTTACGTCTTGAATTAAAAATTCTTGCTGATGCTGGAATTATTGGTCTTCCAAATGCTGGTAAATCAACCTTCATTTCAAAAGTTTCACAAGCAAAACCAAAAATCGCAGCCTATCCATT
>CAYJIN010000237.1:0-1879 GCA_964370245.1 uncultured Desulfovibrionaceae bacterium | reverse complement strand
TACTTACGTTTCACATGTATTTTCAAGGGAAAGAGAAATCTTTCCTTTTTTTTATATCTATTTCCTTATGCTATTTTTATTTATATAAAATTATCCATCAAATACACTCTTCTTGTATATGATTTAGACAGATTTTTCTAAAGTGTAAAAATACTATACACATATCAAAAACTAGATTTTTCAAATTAAATGTATTATATCATACAGTTATATATTTTTCATCTTTTGGCACGACATTTGCTATACTAAAATCAACAGAGAGAATACTACTCTAATTAGTTTTAGTAGAAAACTAAACAAATAAATAAGGAAGCACAAATATGACAAAAAGTATCAACATAACAGCAGCTCTTGGAGCAGGCTTATTGTTACTAACAACTTTTACTTATTTGAATAATTTTTATATCCAAAAAATCTTATCAATATAGTTTAATCTTTATAAATTAGAATCGCAAACAATAACTGATATAAAACAAGATTCATAATACAACATAAATAGAGAAATCAATTTCTATTTACAAAATATTAACAATATAAAAGGAATACATCATGTCAAAAAAAACAATTATCGCAACAGTAGCAAGTATTGCATTAACAGTTTTTGCAGTTCAAGGCGTAGTAATGGCTAATGGACACGGCAATCAAGGAAGTAACGGTGGTTATCATCAAATGTATAAAAATGTAGATGATCTTACAGATGCACAAAAATCTGAAATGACTAAACTTCATGAAACACATATGAAAGTTATCGAACCTATAGAACTTGACCTTGTAAAAAAACAAGCAGCGTATAGAGCTTTGATGCAAAATGATAACCCAAATCCTGATGAAGCAAGTAAATTAGCAGGTGAAGTTCAAACATTAAAAAACAAATTAAGAGACGAAATGACTAAGTTTCGCACTAAAGTAGAAAGTGAATTTGGTCTTGAACATAGAAAAGGTTACCATGATGGTGGCAGAAAGAATCGCGGTTCTGACAGAGACGACAATAGAAACCGTAATAGCGGTGGCAGACATAATTCAAACTGCAATTGCTAATGTTAATCAAAAGTAAAAATCATCTCTCCTAAAATTAGAAATCCTATCCTTTGAATAAAAGTAAATATATAATAATTCATTAAAAACACTACACACCTCCTCTTAGAAAACTCCAAATTGCTGTCCCCCTAACACAGCAAGTCTCACTGAAATCCCCTAAACAGTAGACCCAAAAAAAGCCCCTTAGAAATAAGGGGCTTCTTCCGTATTATACGAGTAATACTAGTAAGGTTTTTATAAAAAGAAATATTTATTCAGGAAGTAAATAAGAATATCTAACTGATAAACCATCTGTTTTTTCTATAACTTTTGCAACAATTGCATCAATATTATCTTCTGTAATTATACCAACTTCGCGTGAAATATAGTGCCTTAAGTTTGCTTCACTTTGTGAAAAAACCCAAACAATTGCATAGGCTGAACCAACTTGCGGCCTATCTGCAAATTCAGGGGTTGTTGAAACTAAAAGACGAAACTTAGGGGTATCTTTTTGTTCTAAACTAAAAAGATTACTTGCATTAAGATTTTCTTTTAATTTGAGGGCAAGTGCAGCACCGAGTGCATCAACACCTTCTTGCTCTATAGAAATTGGTGTATTTCTATCATAAGACTCACTTGGTGAATTTGGAATATTTGTTGCATTTTCCTCTGCAGCAAAAACATTCATAGGTGCAATAGACACTAAGGTCAGAAGAACACTACAAGCAAAGCTAGAGAATTTTTTGAGCATTCTTTACTCCTTGATTCATAATTATAAGTGGATAGATAAGTAAATTAGAAATTTTCTAAACTATCTTTAGAAAATCTACAATAAATATAAATTTAAAGCAAGAGTAAAAAT
>CAYJIN010000236.1:0-1886 GCA_964370245.1 uncultured Desulfovibrionaceae bacterium | reverse complement strand
TACACAAATTCAACAGAAGCAGAAGCAATTAAACTTTTTGCAAACACTTATTTAGCAATGCGTGTATCTTTCTTCAATGAATTAGATACTTATGCTGAACGCAAAGGTTTAGATGCTAAAAATATTATTGAAGGTGTAAGCCTTGATCCAAGAATAGGTAATCATTACAATAATCCAAGTTTTGGCTATGGTGGTTATTGCTTACCTAAAGACACAAAGCAATTATTGGCAAATTATCAAGATGTTCCGCAATGCATTATGACAGCAATTGTTGAAGCAAACCGCACTCGTAAAGAATCAATTGCTGATAGCATATTAAAAAAAGCAAATTACTATGATTATAATGAAGGCAATCAATACGATGGCACCGAAAAAGAGCCACCTGTAATTGGTGTTTTTCGCCTTACGATGAAGTCTGATAGCGATAATTTTAGGCAAAGCGCCATTCAAGGCGTAATGAAAAGAATTAAAGCAAAGGGCGCAACTGTTGTTATTTACGAGCCTGGCTTAGAAGATGGTTCAACCTTCTTTGGTAGTAAAGTTATAAATAATCTTCAAAATTTTAAAGAAATGTGCGCGGTTATAGTTGCAAATAGATTTGATAAAGAACTTTCTGACGTAAGCGAAAAAGTATATACAAGAGATATCTTTTGTAGGGATTAATATTCTAATAAAAGAGTAGTTTATAGGTATATTATGCAAAGTATTCGTGAATTATACAAAATAGGTTTAGGGCCATCATCAAGTCATACCATGGGGCCGAAATTTGCCGCAGAAGATTTTTTTGCTAAAACTAGCAATGCAAAGAAATATCGTGTAACACTTTTTGAAAGCCTTGCTGCAACTGGTAGAGGTCACTTGACTGATGAAGCAATTTTTAGCGTTCTTAAAAAAGAGAATACTGAATTATTGTGGAAACCTGAAGTGGCAATGCCACAGCATCCAAATGCTATGCTTTTTGAAGCTTTAGATGAAAATGAAAATGTATTTTTTGATGAACTTTATTTTAGCGTTGGTGGTGGCAGAATAAAAACAAAAGATACGCTCAATTGCAAAGAAAGTGATGTCTATCCTTCTACAAATTTAGAAGAAATTTTAGAGCATTGCGATTATAATGGAACAAGCTATTGGGAATATGTTCTTTCTTATGAGGGGGAGGATATTTTCAATTATCTTTATAAAGTATGGCATCAAATGCTTGAAACTATTGATGTTGGTCTAAGCACGCAAGGTGTTTTGCCTGGCTCAATTCGCTTAAGGCGTCAAGCTTGGAATTATATGCAAAGAACAAAAACTGCATCTGCAAAATTGCAAGATACAGGTAAATTAGCTTCTTATGCTTTTGCTGTTTCAGAACAAAATGCTGCAGGAAGAATGGTTGTTACAGCGCCAACTTGCGGTTCATGCGGTGTACTTCCTGGTGTTTTGAAATTCTTGCAAGAAAGCTATGATTTTGACGATAGCGAAATCATTCAAGCTTTAGCAACAGCGGCTGTTTTTGGAAATATTGCAAAGCATAATGCTTCTATTTCAGGGGCAGAAGTTGGCTGCCAAGGTGAAGTTGGTGTTGCTTGTGCGATGGCAGCAGCGGCAGCTTGCCATCTTTTTGGTGGTTCACTCAGGCAAATCGAATGTGCTGCTGAAATGGGCTTAGAACATCATTTAGGGCTTACGTGTGATCCTGTTGATGGGCTTGTGCAAATTCCTTGCATTGAAAGAAATGTTTCCGCAGCAGCAAGTGCAATTTCCTGTGCTGAACTTTCAATTTTATCAGATGGCTCTCATCGAATTTCCTTTGATGAAGTTGTAAAAGTAATGATGGAAACAGGGCAGGATTTGAAAGGCGGTTATCGTGAAACTGCACAAGGTGGTTTAGCAAAGATTTT
>CAYJIN010000235.1:0-1899 GCA_964370245.1 uncultured Desulfovibrionaceae bacterium | reverse complement strand
GGGCGACTTCGGGTGACTCCTTCCCCGAAAAGCACTTAGAAAATCTTCTTGAAAGATATGAAGCGAAACCTAATTTTTATCTTAAGCATAATATTTGTGCGCACTTGGAAGGATTGTTAGAAAGATATATCATTAAAAAATAAAATACTAAGGGAAAAGGTTGACTTTTTCCCAAAAAGTACGCTTTTTCCTTTAGAACGACTCTTCTCATTATAGCAAAATAGATTCAAGTATTTTATAGACAACCAAGACTCTTCATTATTGACAATGCAATATTTTTCTGTGTATTTACTTTCTTTGCGTGTAATTATGCACTTTATAAAAAACTGAAAGGCTTTGTATTATGTTTGGGAAAATGAGAATCTTTTATGGCTGGTTTGTTGTTTTGGGAGCATTTTTAATTGCTATGTCGATAATGGGCATGCATTATAATATGATAGGACTTTATTTCCCCCATCTAGCTAAAAAATATGCTTTTTCCAATTCGCAGTTAGGATTAGTGTTTATTACCTCAGCCGGTATTACTATGACTATAACTTCTCTTTCAATTAGTAAAATTTACAGCAAAATTACCCTAAGATTTGGTATGACTCTTGCGGGAGTTCTTGCCGGTTTAGTGTATATTTCATACTCTTATGCTACTCAATTCTGGCAATTTATGCTCTGTACTGCTGTGCTTGGATATTGTGTAAGCACTGGAACTGTTTCTGCCTTTTCTATGCTCTCCAATAATTGGTTCATAAAAAATCGTGCAACGGCTATTAGTATTATTGCATCTGGAACAGGATTAGCAGGCTTTTTCTTTTCTTCATATATTTCTAATATTATCGAATCTCAAGGCTTTCAAAAAGCTTTTTTCCATGAAGGAATTATCATCATTTCTCTTGCTCTTTTAGGCGGACTACTTATACGCTCAAAACCTTCTGATATTGGACTAGAACCACTCCAAGAAACTGATAAAACAGATGATACCTCAAAACTTGATGAGAACACTTCAATAAAGAAAGAATTACGAAGCATTACTCTCAAAGAAGCCATGAAAAAACCGCCTTTTTACATCATGGCATTTACCTTATTTATGATGAACGGAATTATACTTACCTTTGTAACGCAGTATGTTTCTTACTTCAAAACCTTGGAATTTTCGCAATCTACTATCGCTCTTATTGTGACGGGGCTTGGAGTTTCGCTCACTCTCAGCAAGCTTGCCTATGGCTTACTTAATGATAGACTCGGCTTACACAGAGCAAATTTAATTTTATTTATCTCATGGGTAACTGCTATTTTAGCTTTAATATTTGCAGAACTTTCTTCGATTGTTGTATTTATCTTTATTGTATGCTCAGGCACACTACCCGTAATAACATCTGTTGGAGCACCTCTTTGGGTTGCTACTATGTTTGGAGATAAATATTATCCGTCACTCATTGGTACTATAAATTCAATAGGGAATATTGGTTCTATGCTTGGACCAATTGTCGTTGGGCATTTTATAGATATTTATGGCTACAAAAATGTTTTCTCATACAGCCTTATTATAATTATTTCCCTCGCAATTATTCTATCTTGCAGTTTCGTTATCGCAAAGAAAGCTCGCCAAAGTGCTGAGTAGTTTTTTCCTGAGATTTTCTATTTCTCTGTTATGACAAACCACAGGATATACGTATATAAGATTGAACTTTTTAAAACTTTGAACTTAGATAGATAAAAATCTCATAAATTTTACTTGCAATTTATAAGGCTCAAAGATATAAATGATCTTAGAAAACATCTTTATTGAGTTTTGATAGAAATATAAACACAACGGTAAAATTTACGGTAAAATCAAAATCTATCAATAGAAAAAATCAACAAATAAAGCGTGTTAACAAGCGAATTCAATCCTGTTCAAAGGCACCA
>CAYJIN010000234.1:0-1925 GCA_964370245.1 uncultured Desulfovibrionaceae bacterium | reverse complement strand
GCTACAATCAATCATTAGTTGCAGGCATTATTAGCTCAACTTCTGAAGCAGAAGCTCTTGAATTTGTTCAAGGTCTTGTAAAAAATATGGCAAGAGATCCTAAAGGTAATGATAGAGATCAAATTAAAGGCGTTATTGCAGGTGAAGGCGATGTTGCAATTCTAAACACCTATTATCTTGGAAGAATGATTCACTCAGACGATCCAAAAGAAGTTGAAGTTGCAAAGAAAACTGCTTTCTTTTTCCCTGAAAACACGCATGTTGATATCAGTGGCGCTGCCTTGATTAAATATGGTAAAAATCAAGAAAATGCTGTTAAATTGCTTGAATATCTCACATCTCCTGAAGTTCAAGAAGTTTATGCAAATAAAAACTATGAAACTCCAGCAAACCCAAAAGTTAAATCACACGAATATATTGAAAGTTTAGGAACATTCACAAGAATGGACGCTAAATTTGAAGATATTGGCAAAAACTACACAAAAGCTTCTATGATTATGGGTCAAGGCGGCTGGAAATAGATAAGTATCAGGGCAGAACATCATTTTGTTTTGCCCTGAATTTTTTTCTTTGTAAGCCACTGAATATAAAGATATAATCAACTTTATAGATTGTAAAATATTTTGCATACATTTTTCTATTTCTTTAAGTAAAATTCAAAACTAAAAAATTAAATCTAATATTGTAAGGCATTAGATGAAAAAAAATAAAATATCAATCTGGTTTATTTTAACAAGCTTGTTTATTCTGGCTATTCTTCTTTCATGTGTTGCAATCGTCACACCTTTTTTTGAGCCTGTAAATGAAGTTTGGACACATATTAAGACATATCTTCTGCAAGATTATATCTATACCACTATAAAAATATGCTTTTTTGTAAGTATTTTTAGTATTTTAATCGGAACAAGCTCTGCATATATAGTAACTGTCTATGATTTTCCTCTAAGAAATTTCTTCAAATGGGCATTGATTTTGCCTTTAGCAATTCCTCCTTATATTGCAGCCTATACTTATGGCGGAATGCTTAGTTATACTGGTAGCATACAATATTTTATGCGCTCTGTTTTATCTATTGAAGATTCAAATTGGGCTATCTTCGATGTCATGTCAATTTTTGGCGCAATTTTTATTTTCACCTTCTTTCTTTTTCCTTATATCTATATAATTGTTTACTCTTATTTGAAAAAAGATGTTGCAAATCTTATTGAAAGTGCAATTTTGCTCGGTAAAAGCAGATTTTCCATATATTTCAAAGTAATTTTACCTGCAAGCCGTGCTGCAATTGTAAGCTCCGTCACTCTTGTTCTTATGGAAGTTTTGAGTGATTATGGCGCTGTAAGTTATTTTGGAGTGCAAACACTTTCAACTGCAATTTTTACATCTTGGTTTAATTTTTCTGATCAAGTTTCAGCTTTACGCATAGCTGCTACTCTACTTTGTGTAGTATTTCTTCTTGTTCTTTTAGAAAAATCTTTGCGTGGCAGAAAGAAATTTTCAGTTTTCAATGCAAAAATTCGTCCTATCACAAGAAAAAAATTAAAAGGAAAAAGCGCTTATATTTTATCATCTTATTGCTTATCAATTCTAAGTTTAGGCTTTTTTATTCCCTGTGCTCAACTATTTTATTGGGCAAGTTATAGCTATGAATTTGTTTTATCAAATGAATTCCTCACACTGTCTTACAACACAATTTATCTAGCGCTTATTTCTGCTTTATTTATCATGGGCATTTCATTAATAATTGGCAATTATTCTAGAATTTATAAGGGGTTTATAGCAACAATCTATTCAAAAATCACTTTATTTGGCTATGCAATACCAGGCACTGTGCTGGCTATCACTACTCTTATTTTATTCAACACCTTAGATCGAAGCTTTGTTGATATCTATAGATTTTTTGATGAAGACAGCAAAACTTTGCTTAT
>CAYJIN010000233.1:0-1997 GCA_964370245.1 uncultured Desulfovibrionaceae bacterium | reverse complement strand
GCGGAGTATTTGGCCTTTGTTGCTTCCAAAAGAATACAAATTCAAGCTCTTCATTATTATCAAATCTATTTTTTATATTTTGTAATGTGTTGTTCATATGTTTAATCCTTATTAGAGGTATGTTTCTAAATTCATTCTTTTGCGTTTTTTCTAGTAAAAAGATAATTTTTTACTTCACTTATGTATGTTTTTGATACACTGCGTTCAGAAAAAATCATTTTTTATTGAAAAATTCACAAAATTTTTGAATTTGGAAGCATACCTTAGTTAAAGTATCGTTTATTGTAGTGCTTTTTGAGATTATTATAGTGGAAAACGGCTTCTTTTGCTTCACTTTTATCTATAAAACCAAAGAAATATCTAGCAAGTAGACTTTCATAAATAGTAAGCCCTATAAAATCATCAGTAAGGATAAGATTATCTTTATCAAAAAAATCAGTTCCATCATCTAGGCAAATCCAATTTTCAACTTCACTATGACGTGAAAGCCACTCTTGCACTTCTTTTCCACGTGAAGTCCATAGATGTTTTGTTGCCCAATCTTCGTGGAATTTCCCTTTGAATCCATGCTGATAAAGAAGTTTTTCCATTTCTTCCTGAGTATGGTCATTGCGCCATGTTGAGGAGAGAACAAAGCGAACTTCCTCTTCGTGCCCTTCAATAATATCATTTAGAGCCATCATACAAGTTCCATCAAAAGAAACATGATAACCTTTCTCTTTTTTTAAAACTGTACGGGCATATCTATCTGTATATTTTGAATTAAGAACACCATCTATATCTAAAAATATAATTTTCATATACTAATCCTCATTCTTTGGAAAATGATAGTCAACATTCATATCCATATTGATTTTTGCTTGCCTCGCCATTTGAATAATAGTTTCAATGCTTACAGGGGTATAGTTATGAGCATCAGCACCTACATCAAAACGTAAAATACCGCTTTTAATATTCTCTTCATTATATGCTGGAGGAGAATGGATATGACCATGTAGATGGATTGAGCCTCGCATTTTATGATTCCATGTCATCAACGGGTAGTGCATAAGACAAATCATGTGACTATTCCCTTTTTCTTGAAAATTGAAACTATGATAATCTTTTACAAATTCAAAATTAGTTGCATCAAAGCTTTGCTTGCGTGTGAAAATATCATGATTGCCACGAATAAGATATTTTTTGCCATTCAGAGTTGGCATAAGCTTATTCACAACATCAGGACCACGCATAGTAATATCGCCAAGAATATAGATCTCATCTTTTGCTTTAACTGTATTATTCCAATTCTCAGCAAGTGCTTCATTCATTGACATATATCCCTCAAAAGGGCGATTACAATAACGAATGACGTTACTATGATAAAAATGTAAATCAGAAGTGAAATATATCATTTTATTTCCTTATTATATTTGAATAATTTCCCGAATTGATATCCAAGAGCGTTTGTCATTCGTATGAGAATAATTGCTACATTCCCAATTACAGCCAAGGCTCTGGCCACTGTGGCTATAATGATAATGGCCGAAAAACCATTTTTTAGGTTTATATATTTGAAGAACTTCATCTAATTTATAGCGTGAAGCTTCATTGAGTTTTTCAGGACGACTATAGGTAACATATACGCCTAAATCAAAAGAAAAAGGTGCGGCGTGTGAAATAACCCAGTCAATTTTTGATTCGTTAGAAGGTAGTTTTGACATATCTTCATCATCAATTCCTTCTTGTGGCCACCATTCCTTACCTTCAATGCGAAACATTTTATCAGCGCTTTCTGCGCCACCACAAAACAAGACATTTGTTCCATCAAGCAATTTGAGCACTGAACCAAATTTTGCAAAATGAATGTAAGGTGCAATTTCAGGGAAAGCATTGTCAGGATTGTCAGCTTCTAATTTATCGAGTACATCATGATTTTCATCAACTTTTCCACATGGAAACACTGTTATTTATAACAGAGAGGAAATGTGGCTCCATAATTTATCCTAGGTTAAACT
>CAYJIN010000232.1:0-2006 GCA_964370245.1 uncultured Desulfovibrionaceae bacterium | reverse complement strand
AGCTGTTGTGTTAGTGCTACTGGCGTAACCACCATAATTAATTGCTCCAGCTCCAGCTCCAGCTTCACTTACTGTGTAACCAGAAGCATTTACAGGTGAGCCGTCATCTACGGATACGCTAGCCGCAAAAGCTGAACCTGCACCGACTGTGAGCATACCCACCATAGCAAGCGAGCCAAAGACATTTATAAGATTACATTTTTTCAGTACGGCCTTGTAGCGATTGATAAGATTGCCTGTGGCGTTTTTACTTTGCATAAGAGCTCCTTTATGTTGATGATGTATATATTTATTTTCTTAAACACAAAAAAAGAGCACAAGCCAAAAATATTGGCGTATGCTCCAAAAATTGATTTTATTAAAATTACTAAGGCAAGGTATGTTAGAGAGAGAGAGAGTGTGTGTGTGCAATAAACGTGCAAATGGCGCAAGAATATAGCTAAATAATGCTAAAAAAGCAAAATTCTCTCTATTTGCTATTCTTGCTTGTATCATTTGCATAGCTTTTCCTTAAATAAATTTATAACGCTTATAAAATTTACATTATAATCCAAAGGATGTCAATAAAATGGTAAGTTTTGTATACTTTTAAGATATTTGTAGGTGATTATTAATCTATCAAATTAACGTAGATAGAAAGCTATATACTTTTTGAGCTGTGATAACTAATTTTTTGATTCTTCACTTTTCACTTCAAGAAATTTTGCTTATATGTAAGAAGCCATAAACGGCTTTATAACATGAAAAAAGATGCCTCTTGCTTTTTATCAAAAACACGCTAATAACGGAGCTTACCTCAAACACTTTAGGTTATGCGCACGATGATAAAATCAGCATTAGCGGTTTCTTTCAGCGATTGAATTACTTCCTTGAAAAGAAATTTGATAATCGTCTTACCTAAGCAATAAATGGCTATGTTTCTGAATAGAAACCTAAAATATTGCAAGAAGTTATAGCTGAGAGAATCAAAGAAATAGAAATCACAGAAATAAAATGTGTTGAAACTACAGTTGATGTCAGCATAAGCATGTAAAAAGTATAATAAAGAAAAATAGTCCCAACCCCCATGAATAAAACAGCTTGCAAATTTATTTTATGTCAAGTAACTTTAGGTGAAGATTATCTATACAGTGATTTGACAAAAGCAAATAACAGCCAAAAAAATTGAGGTGCACCATGAATTTACCAATTGTGAATGTTTTTCCTGTTCCGTATCAAGTTTGGACGTACCGAAATGCTTCTGTGGAGGAAATGGCTGCCCACTCTCAAAAGTATGGCGTTTATAATACTACTATAAAAGATGAACTAAAATGTACGATATGTAATCATTTTGATGCGGCAACCTACATGGGTAAAATAGGTTATGATAATGAGTTAGAAAACTATATTAATGACTATTTAAACAATGATACTAATTTCAGACATTGGCGAAAATGTATGCCTTCACAAACACCAACTGCCCTTGCAAACTACCAAAAAATATATCCTTGCTACAACCAAAAAGAAGTAGATAATGAAATAAATCGAATTGGTGTACTCCTAAGTGAAGGGCAAACTTTATTCCATGGAGGAGTATATCCAGAGGGAATACCGAGCTTCAGCACTAGTAGACCATTTTCTACAACTTTTTCCCCACAAGTTGCTCTTAGAAACGCTGAGTGGAGAGGTAAGGCTTACGAGAGTGATCGAATAGACTTATTTGTTTTACGAGTAATAAAACCTAAAACACATATTTTTGTCTACAGACAAAAAATGACGCAACAAGCACATGAAAAAGAAGTTTTGTTTGCATCCGGCGCAGAACTAACACTACAAAAGAAAGTGCTGATTCACAATGAATATGAGGTTGCTAAATGTGGATTTCCTAATAAAAGAGTCCCTATTTATGTTACTGAAGTTGATATTTCATAGCCTTATTGGAAAATGTACTTGAACCTTTGTCAAGGTATCGTACCTTTACCTATTTAGATACAACATAAGAGATTGATTTGCAAATACAAAAGCAA
>CAYJIN010000231.1:0-2031 GCA_964370245.1 uncultured Desulfovibrionaceae bacterium | reverse complement strand
GGCACGCCCCACATTCTTTGACGTGAAATACACCAATCAGGGCGGCTTTCAATCATATTGAAAATACGATCTTCGCCCCAAGCAGGAATCCATTTTACATCATTTCTGATAGCGTGCATTGCTTTGTTTCTAAGCTCATTTTTCTCCATGCTGATAAACCATTGTGTGGTTGCACGGAAAATAACAGGGCTTTTACAACGCCAGCAATGTGGGTAAGAGTGAGAAAGTTTATTTGTATAAAGAAGGTTTCCAACTTCTTGTAATTTTTCAATAACTTTTGGGTTTGCCTCAAAAACAGTCATACCTTTGAAGAATTCAACTGTTTCATAATATCTAGCTTCATCGTTGAGCGGTGAATAGACTTCTAAGCCATATTTCAAGCCAACTTCATAGTCTTCACGACCATGGCCAGGAGCTGTGTGAACACAACCTACGCCTGCTTCTAAAGTTACGTGATCGCCTAAAACGATAGGAGATTTTCTCTCATAAAATGGGTGAGTTGCTTCTAAACCTTCAAGGTTTTTACCTTCTGTTGTTTGAAGAACTTCATAAGTTTCCCAACCAAAAATTTTAGCGCTTTGTTCAACTAATTCAGCAGCTAAAACATATTGTTTGCCTTCATGCGCAACTAAAGCGTATTCAAATTCAGGGTGAAGAGCAACAGCCATGTTGTTTGGCAATGTCCAAGGAGTTGTTGTCCAGATAATAACAAAAGCATTTTCTGGTTCAGCTTTATCAAACACGTTTTTTAGTTTAGCGTCATTGAATGGGAAGCGAACGTAAACTGATGAAGAAGTGTGGTCAGCGTATTCAACTTCAGCTTCTGCTAAAGCTGTTTTACATGAAGCACACCAGTAGATTGGTTTTTTGCTTCTTACTAATGAGCCTTTTTCAACGAAATTTGCTAATTCTTTTGAAGTTGCAGCTTCATAGCTTGGGTCCATACTCATATATGGTTTTTCCCAAGTGCCAAGCACGCCTAAGCGGATAAATTCTTTTCTTTGAATATTCAAATATTTTTGAGCGTATTCACGGCAAAGTTTACGCACAACATGCGCAGGAACTTTATCTTTCTTTTCGCCTAATTGCACTTCAATTTTATGTTCGATTGGTAAACCGTGGCAATCCCAACCTGGAACGTATTGAGATTTATAGCCTTGCATATTTTTTGATTTAACAATGATATCTTTCAAGATTTTATTTAAAGCAGTGCCAAGGTGAATGTTTCCGTTTGCGTATGGAGGACCATCATGCAGAACAAATTCGCCTTTTTTACCAGAAGCGTTTGTCATTTCTGAATAGGCGTCAACTTCGTCCCAATATTTTAGGGTTTCAGGTTCTTTTTGGCTTAAATTAGCCTTCATTGGAAAGGAAGTTTTCGGTAAATTTAGTGTATCTTTATAATCAGCCATGGGTGCCGCCTTCAAAATTAAAATAAAAAGTATTATTGTTCATGCAAGCCAAAATGTCAAGCAAAAGAAAGTAGAGAATTAAACAAATAATCGCATAAAAAAAGCAAAGTATAGAATAAGAAAAAAGACCTTTGCAAAAATTGCGAAAGGCCTTTACTAGGGGGTAAGGTATAAAAATAAAATTATTATAATTTATGGAGTAAAAATAAAATTTTAGATTCAAAAATAGCGGTGCTTAAGTGTATAGACGCATAACAACAGCACCAGCTAAAATCATCGCCATGCCAAATATTGTCGTTTTATTGAGCCTTTGCCCATAAAGGAAGAAAGCCGCAATGGATGTTCCTATAATTCCAAGCCCGCACCAAAGCGCATAAGCAATGCCAACAGGAATAACTTCAACTACTATACTTAAGCAATAAAATGCAGCAGCATAACCTAAAAGAACAAGAACAGTAGGAATTGGTTTTTTGAAGCCATCAGTATATTTTAATGAAGTAGTTGCTGCAATTTCAATACAAATAGCTAGAAGTAAAATTAATAGTGTTGTTAACATGATAAAGCCTTAATGAGAAGCAGGGTTAGCAAATTGCATTACAATAACGCCAATAAGAATGAG
>CAYJIN010000230.1:0-2034 GCA_964370245.1 uncultured Desulfovibrionaceae bacterium | reverse complement strand
TCGTTGAAAGCATAGCTTGCGCCACCTGTTACACCCATTTGTGAGCCATCGAAATTATATTCATTGTTATTTGTGTAAGAACCGTAAGGTGTTGCAAATAAAGTCCATTTGTTTTGATTCATTGCAGAACCAGCAGAAATTCCACTATTGCTATTAGTTCCATTCTCAGAAACTAAATTAATATAGAGTTCATTATATTTTGTTTGCAATAATTTTCTTGAAATATTACTCATCTGCCCTTGCACAACAGCTAAATTACCTTGTGCAGAAGCTGAGCCAGTTATTGTTTCATCATTGATATTTGTTTCAAGGCGAACTGTTGCAGTTAAAGGGTCATGCCCGTTTGAAAGTGTTGCTTTTAAAAACGGCACTTCTGTTGTGGCTTTAGCAATTGTTCCTGATATTGTTGAAGAGCCCGCTGCCATACCATCTGCTTGATTACCTACATTATATTCTTTACCAAATTCAAAGCCTTGCGCTTCTGTGCCTGGGCGTAGAATGAGTGTAGAGTTCGCAAAATTTAAATCTGCACCAGCAGCACGAAAAACAGCATCAGTATCACTCCAGGTGCGTAAAGTGGTTGCCCATGTGCCAACACTATAACTACTAAGGCCAATCACTTCAAAGGTCTCGGCAGGGGTACCAAGCGCTTTGGTTGTGATTATACCAGTATTATTTACAAGATGATTACCACTTCCACGTACAAACATACCAAAGGCTTCACTTCCACTACTGTTCACCTCAATAATGCCACTATTTGTAAGCGTGTGATTACCCGCACCGTCAGCACGCATGCCTACGATAGCACTATCTAAGCCATTTACTGTAATAGTGCCACTATTTGTAAGAGTGTGGTTGCCAGCACCTTCACCCCACATAGCAGTGACAGTATCATTACCGCTTAGATTAATAGTGCCACTATTTGCAAGCTTATGATCACCAGTAACAGCTTTAGCATACATGCCGTAAACACTATTACCAGTACTGCTAACAGTCATACTACCGCTATTGCTGAGAGTATGAGAGCCGGTATCAGCCTCGGCATACATTCCGTAAATGTTATAACCTATACTACTGCTAACAGTCATGCTACCGCTATTGCTGAGAGTATGAGAGCCGGTATCAGCATAGGCATACATTCCGTAAATGTTATTATCTATACTACTGCTAACAGTCATGCTACCGCTATTGCTGAGAGTATGAGAGCCGACGTTATTGACACTAGCATACATACCATAAACGTAATCAGAACCACTTACCTGCATATATCCGTTATTTGTAAGCTTGTGACTGCCGTCAGCAGCAAAAGCAGACATACCATAAACGTCTAAAAGATCACTTATTACTTTCATATATCCGTTATTTGTAAGAGTGTGACTACCAGTAGCTAATGTTTGAATATTGATACCATAGATATTACTTCCTGTACCTATTACTTCTAGGTTGCCATTATTGATAGCCGTGTGGCTACCGTCTACACGCACAAAAGCATAAATGCCGTAGACATCAGAACTGCCACTTATTTTCATGCTTCCACTATTGGTGAGGTTGTGGCTACCATTTTGAGCAAAGGTATACATGCCGTAAATGCTACTAGCTGTACTGCTTACATTAAGATTTCCGCTATTTGTGAGTGTGTGGTTACCAGTATCAGCTTCAGCATACATGCCGTAACTTCTTGAAATATTACTTACATTAATGTTGCCACTATTGTTAAAGTTATAGTTAATGTTTCCTGAGTTATAGCCAAACATACCAGTGAAATAAGTGTTCACAGGAGATATTGTATACAATGTTCCGCCAGAAATATTTCCATTATTGTTCAAATTTGGGTCAGCGGCCGTTGCTTCCATACCAGCAACTGTGCTTCCCTCTGGATTTGTTGCAGAAAAAGCTGTTGCGGGCATTGCGCACATTGTTGCAAGAGCAAGCGCACCAAAAATGTTGATTAGATTACACTTTTTCAAAACTGCAATATAACGATTTTTCAAATTTGATAAAGCATTTTTTGTTTGCATAGTTTTTCCTTAGTTT
>CAYJIN010000229.1:0-2043 GCA_964370245.1 uncultured Desulfovibrionaceae bacterium | reverse complement strand
CCGAGGGATTTTAAGTTTTCGATTTAACGATTAACTATCCTTCATATTCTCTCATCAAAAAAGTCTTTAAATCTTGACATAGAGCTATTTTAAAGATATTAAATCTTAACGTTCTATCACCATAATGAATAGCCATTCAGAGTAAAAAAACGGGATAAGAGCGGGATAAAAATTAAAAAAGGGATTTCAAATCTATACAAATCCGTCGGTGAAATTAGGGGTTAAAATGGCAGTAAAATGGTTCAAAACAAGCTTTCTTGGCGTACGTTATCGAGAACATGCAACACGCAAACATGGTGTTCGTTTCGATAAATGTTATTCTATCAGATATAAGTTAAATGGCAAGGATAAAGAAGAGGTGGTTGGCTGGTCAAGTGAAGGCGTAACAGCTGAAATTGCTTATAAAAAGCTTTCTGAGCTGCGTGAAAACCGTAAAGTTGGTTCAGGAGCAAAAACTCTTGAAGAAAAAAGAAAGCTTGCACAAGTCGAAGAAGCAGAAAGAGCAAGGCAAGAAAAGCTCAAAGCACAAAACAATATAAATCTGATATCGTACTGGGAAACAATTTATAAACCCTATGCTCAAGCAACCAAAAAAGTGCAATCTTTTCGCCCTGAAAAAAATCACATGGAAAAATATATACTTCCTGTTCTTAGTGAGCTTGAAATCACATCTATTGATATGCATAAGTGGGATTTACTAATTCAATCACTCAGCACACAAAAGAAACCACTAACGGGGCGAACAAAGGAATATATAACTGGCACGCTTAGACGTGTGCTCAAACATGCACAAGACAGAGGGTATGATATTCGTATCCCAACTGGTA
Organism: uncultured Desulfovibrionaceae bacterium; assembly: GCA_964370245.1. Lineage (GTDB taxonomy): Bacteria > Desulfobacterota > Desulfovibrionia > Desulfovibrionales > Desulfovibrionaceae > CAYJAZ01. The sequence goes on along the minus strand of CAYJIN010000229.1, from coordinate 1,216 downwards.
AACAAATTGGTATTACAGGAAATCATGACAATCGACGCGAAAGAATTATCACACCAGAAGAGTCTGCTCAAATTCTAAAAAAATTATCTGAACTTGATATTTGTACACTCAATCTTGTGAAATTTGCTATGTATACAGGCTGTCGACTTTCCGAAGCAACACAACTCAAATGGGCACATGTAAATCTACGTGAAAAGCAAGGAAAATTTATTAATACAAAAAATAAAGATACACGTTTGTTTTTTATGTCAGATGAACTTCATGAACTACTCTCTTCCCTTGCTCATGGAAAAGCAAGCGATTATGTATTTCTTAGAAATGATAGTCATCCATTTTTTAAACATGAGCATAAATCAGAAGTTCCACATTTTTTTAAAGTTGCTTTGAAAGAGTTAGGATTAAACGAAGGGCGTGATAAGCTTGATAGAATTTCTTTTCATTCAATACGCCATACGGTAGCAACAAATTTAGCAAAATTTCTTGATGTACGTAGTTTGATGGACGTTATGGGCTGGAAAGTTGTTGCTATGGCTGCTCGATATATCCACACACAAGAAGATACAAAAAGAAATGCAGCAAATGCTTTAGCTCAATTATGGGGCGAAAAATAAAACATGCGCATTATGCGTATAACTAGTTGACAAAATGCGCATTATACGTATAATCTATTTACGGAGAAAATATGGGTAAACTTCCAACTAGTTCAAAAGCAATTGTTTCACTGCTAGAACAAGCAGGCTTTGAAAAAGTAAGCACAAAAGGTCACACGTAAAAATGAAACACCCAGATGGCAGAATAACAATTGTACCACATCCTAAAAAAGATTTACCAATAGGCACAGTTCGCAACATTTTGAAGCAAGCGAACTTAGAAATACAGTAGGAGAAAAAATGAAATATTTAGCAATTATACATAAAGACGATGATAGTTCTTATGGTATTACTATGCCTGATTTTTCTGGTTGTTTTGCATCGGCTGAAAATTTAGAGGATATTGAAAAAAATATCCAAGAAGCTCTAGAACTTTGGGCAGATGGTGAAGAATTTGAACCAACTCCCCCACTTTCTATGGAACATGTTGCAAAGCTTGATGAAGCAAAAGATGGTACACTCTGCCTTGTTGATATAAACTTTGACTTTTTAGAAAGTAAGGTTGTACCTGTAAACATTTCTATGCCTATCTATATGCGTAAAAAAATAGATAGGATTGCAAAATC
>CAYJIN010000228.1:0-2051 GCA_964370245.1 uncultured Desulfovibrionaceae bacterium | reverse complement strand
AAGCATTTTTGACACAAAATGCGCAGTGAGGATTTTGCGCTGAAAGCCAAAATTTGTCTTATATATGTAAGCCATTGATGTGGCATATTTTTATTTGCTATTATAAGGGATTTTATCAGGTTAAGAGCTGAAATCTTTAACAAATAAATTAACTTGACAATAATACAAAGAAGATATAAAAATCTTTGTTCTACCTTGCTGCATGGAATGGTTCCGTGTGGCCAATAGACCATAAGATGGAATTTAAAGGAAAAATTATGCGTAAATTTGAAACTTTAGTGCTCCTTTCACCTGAATTATCAGTTGAAGAGCGCGAAAACACTCTTGCTACCTTGCTTGGCGTTATTGAACGTGAAGGTGGAAAACTTGAAGTTGCTGACCACTGGGGTATGAAAGATTTAGCTTACCCTGTTCAAAAACAATTACGTGGCTACTACGTTCGCTTAGAATACTTTGCACCTGCTACTTTAATTGCAGAATTAGAACGTATTATCCGTATCACTGACGGCATTTTCAAGTTCATGACCGTTAAATTAGAAGAAGCAAAAAAAGCTTCTGAAGCAGGAGAATAAGAATGTCTTTTCGTAAAAAATTCACACCACGTCGTAAATTCTGCCGTTTTTGTGCAGATGCTGAATTGCCATTATCATACAAACGTCCTGAAATCTTAAAAGATTTCTTAACAGAACGCGGTAAAATCGTTGCTCGTCGTATTACAGGAACATGTGCAAAGCACCAACGTGCTCTCACAACTGAAATCAAACGTGCTCGTCAAATGGCATTATTATTCTACACTTCTGCGCACTCAAGCGAAATTATTAAAAAGACTAATATATAGGCGGTAGTTTTTATGAAAGTTATACTCCGTGCTGACGTTGAAAATTTAGGCCGCCTTGGTGATGTTGTTGAAGTACGTGCTGGTTATGGCCGTAACTTCCTTCTCCCACAAGGCATTGCTACTCTTGCATCTGCTGCTAACATCAAAAACTTTGAATTAGAGCGCAGAAAATTGCAAGCTAAAATGGATGCTATCAGATCAGAAGCTGCATCACTTGCAGAAAAACTTCAAGACTACGTTCTTGAAATTAAAATGCGTGTTGGTGACAACGAAAAATTATACGGTTCAATCACAACTCACACAATTGCAGATCTTTTAATTGCTCAAGGCTTTGAAATTGATCGCCGTAAAGTTTTACTTGAAGCACCTATCCGTATGCTTGGCGAACACCCAGTACGTGTTCGTTTGCACGCTGATGTTGTGCCAACAGTTCTTGTAAAAGTTCTTGCTGAAGAAAGAATTCTTGAAGGTGAAGCGCCTGCTCCAGTAGTGGAAGCAGAAGTTGAAGCAGTTGCTGAAGAAGCTGCTGAATAAGACAGAATAAGACGATGTCTGACTCTGACTTCACACCTTTATTTATTAATGAAGCTGCCGAGGGCGAATCATTTAATGATTTGCCTTACGGCGGTTCGTCGTTTAATCAGGATAATAATCAACAAAACTTTAAAGGCAAAGGGCAAAAGTTTAAAAATAAAACTTATTCCTTTCCAGATAAACAACAAAAAGTAGAAAAAGACTTACTTGAGCGTGTTCCACCGCATAATATAACTGCTGAAAAAGCAATTATTGGTGGCGTTTTTCTCAACTATTCTTTGATGCATAGTCTTGTTGACACGATTAAGCCGGACGATTTTTACGTTCCTGCACACCAAATTTTGTTTCAAGCTTTTGTTGATTTATATAGCTTGTCACGTCCTATTGATCCTAACTCATTGCATATTCACTTAGAAGATAATCAAAAACTTGAACAAGTTGGTGGTTTGGCATATCTCGGTGAAATTGCAGAATTTAACGTTAGTGAAGAGAATGCAAAGCACTATGCAGAAGTTGTACGTGATCGTGCAATGCAAAGAGCCCTTATTGGCGCTTGTGCTGAAATTATTGGCAATAGCTATAATCCTGCAAGTCAAGTTGATGAACTGCTTGCGGATTCTGAAAAATCTATTTTTGCTGTTTCTGAAAGAAAAACAACAAAATCTTTTCAATCAATTGG
>CAYJIN010000227.1:0-2055 GCA_964370245.1 uncultured Desulfovibrionaceae bacterium | reverse complement strand
CTTCAAGAAGATAATGCTGATTGGCTAAACACTCTTGCAATGCTTTTAAGAAAAACAAAAAACTTTGAAAAATCAGAAGAATCTTATTTTAAATTAGCAAAAATTGCAGGTAAAAGCCCTTCACTATTCTTCAATTTTGCTCGCCTCTATCTTGACTGGAATCAACTTGATAAAGCTCTAAAAGCAGGTCAAGCAGCGGTGAAATTTAGCCCTGACTTTGAAGAAGCTAAAAAACTTGTAAAATATATTGAAAAACAACAAAGCACAAAAGCTTAAACTAAAAGAGTGAAAGATGAAAGAAAAAAGTACACATCTTACTTTCGATAACAGCGAATATGCCACACAGCTTTTTGGCCCACTCAACAGCCACTTAGACTATATGGCTGATCTTAGTGGCACATCAATTTCTTCACTTGGAAACGAACTTTTCATAAAAACAAATGATAAAAACGTTTCAAAAAAAGATTTAGATGCAGTTGCAAATGTGTTCATGCAATGCTATGCTCTCGTAAAAGAGGGTTATACGTTAAAGCCTGAAATGTTTGAACAAGCTTATGGAATTTTAACAGAAAAACCAAACGAAAACATTAATGCTGTTTTCAATAACTATACCGTTATTAAAGCGCCTAAAAAAACAATTATTGCAAGAAATGCATCACAAAAAGAATATATCGACTTGATGCAAAAAAATGAAGTTGTTTTTGGTATTGGCCCAGCTGGAACAGGCAAAACTTATCTTGCTGTTGCTATGGCTTTACATTATTTAATGACAAAAAAAGTAAAGAAAATCATTCTGTCACGCCCAGCTGTTGAAGCTGGCGAAAAACTTGGTTTTCTTCCTGGCACTATGACAGATAAGGTTGATCCATATCTTCGTCCTTTATTTGATGCTCTTGATGAAATGCTTGGCCACAGTCAATTTGTTGCTCGTCAAGAAGCTGGAATGATTGAAATTGCACCTCTTGCATTTATGCGTGGTAGAACCCTCACCGATGCTTTCCTCATCCTTGATGAAGCGCAAAACACTACTCCTGAACAAATGAAAATGTTTTTAACCCGTATGGGTTTTGGCTCACGTATGGTTATTACAGGCGATATTACACAAATTGACTTACCGCCAACTCCAGTGTATGATCCAAATCCTCAAAACCAAAATAACAGATGGGCGCCACGTGTTGTGCGTTCTGGTTTGGTTGAAAGCCTTAACGTTCTCAAAAACACTCAAGGTATTGGGATATATAATTTTAAAAATACAGATGTAGTTCGCCACCCAATGGTAAGCCGCATTGTAACTGCTTATGACAAACACCAAAACAAATAAATTTAGCTTAAGAGGCTTCTATTCCCTCTTAGCAAGTTCTCTAAAATTTCATTATGCTGGAATGGCCACATGGAGCATCTTTCTTGTGCTTTTACTCCTTTCACTTTTAACAGGTGTAAAGCATGAATCAAGAAACGAAATCTTCATGGCAGGTGAAATAGCAACAAATGATGTATATGCTGAACGCACTTTGCGCGTGGAAGACACTTATGCTACACAGCTTCGTCGTGAGCAAACCATGGCTTTGCAGCCACTTATTTTTGATCTTTCAAAAACTAAAGCGCAAGATTTTAGAAACAATATCATCACTTTACTTACAAGCATATCCTCACAAGGGCGTGATATTGAAAGCTTAACTAAAATTCAAGAAAGTTTTAATGCTCAGCACCATACTGAATTTGATAGAGGATTTTTTACTATCCTTGCATCACCAAATACGCAAGAATATCTTACAAAACGTCTTCTTCCTTATGCTGAAAAAATTCTTGATCAAGGTGTTTTTGCTGATAAAAGACAGCTTTCTTCAGGCGTAACAGCAATTCTAGTAAGGGCAACAGATACTGGTGCAGAATCATTAGTTTCACCAAGTATGCAAAATTTCCCTGATTTAAACTCATTTTATTTACTTGTAGGGCAAGAATTAAGTTCAAGCGATTTAGCAACTGGTGATCGCGCATCGCTATTGCAATTAATTGAATCTTTAGCTGAACCAACTTTAACCTTGAATAATAGCG
>CAYJIN010000226.1:0-2087 GCA_964370245.1 uncultured Desulfovibrionaceae bacterium | reverse complement strand
GCACAATGTGCCACCACTTCAGGATCAGACGGATGTGAAATTTTCATCCCTCTTGCATACATCATCATTAGAAGTGGCATTCCATAACTTTCACACTGCTCTGCTATTTTGCCTGCATCGAAAAGCATTTGTGTTTCATTTGCATCGCCTAAATTCACTTGAATAGTTACGGCATCTGCCCCTAAGCGAATTGCTTCTTCCACAGTGCATACAAGAGTTTTTGTATTTACACCTGTTTGGAAAGAACTAGAAGCAGAAAGTTGAATAATAAGCCCTTTATCGGCAAAAACATCACTTCTTATATTTTTCATAACAATGCCTTTATGCAAAACAAATGCATCGATCGGCGCTTGTGAAAAATCATCAAGTGTATCTTTAATATTAAGAATTCCATCAATTGGCCCAATAGTTAAACCATGGTCAAGTGGAAGAATAATGCTACGTGAAGAAGAATTGCGAAAAATCTGCTTCATTCTTTTTCTTTTGCCTATACTCATGTTTAGCCTCCAAAAATAATGCACTTTTGAATTATTAACATTATAAACTATATTTTTAAACATGTAAAATAGATTTATAAAAGAACATAAGAAAAATTTTCCCCTTGCTTTTTAGTCATATAACTATCTATTTTTATTTATATTTTACTTATAAATTCAACTTGGCACACTCTTTGCTTAATAGAAGCTAAACGAGCAAAAAGTGGAAAAAGCTTCCACTTGATATTATAAACCTAGAACTCTAGGGAGGGAAACCATGAGTTTAACAGCAAGTATGTGGACAGGCGTATCAGGTATGCTAGCCCACGGTGAAAAAATGAACGTTATAGGTAATAACATTGCAAACGTAAACACAATTGGCTTTAAATCGCAAAGAATGGATTTTGCTGATTTAATGTATGTTGATCAATACAATAATGGTGGATTAAATCAAATCGGCCGTGGTGTTGATACGCAAACAATTATCACTTCTTTTAGCCAAGGTCCTTACGAAAGCACAACAAACCCAACTGACTTAGCAATTAATGGTTCTGGTTTCTTCCAAGTGCGTCAACCAAACTCTGATCAAATGTATTACACACGCGCTGGTAACTTTACCTTCAATGCTGACGGCTATTTAGAAGATCCTAACAACTATATTCTTCAAGGCTGGAAAATTGATAACACTGGTGGTGTTACACGTGCATCTGGCGGTTTAACTGCAAATGCTACTGAAAACCAATCTTCAGTTCTTGGAACTGGTTCGCCAACTGACATCAAACTTGATGCTTGGACTGTGCAACCATTCGCAACTTCTTATATGAGCTTTATTCCTAACCTTTCAGCAACTGAAGGTGCGGATAATACTACTGATAATTCAAACCCATTCACAGGTTTAATGAATATTTGGGACGGAACTCAACCTCCTCCAACAGAAAACACTCCTCCAATTCCTGAATCAGCATATTCATATCAAACAACAATGGATGTTTACGATGAAGCTGGTGTAAAACATACCGTTACTGTTTACTATGATAAAGTTGACTCTGACTCTTACGAGGGTGGCGAAAACGGCGGAACAATGTGGGAATATATTGTTACCATGGATCCTGCTGAAGATAAAAGACAATTTTGGAACTATGACCCTAACAACCCTGCTGGTGGTGAATTGATTGATATGTCAACCACTAAAAACGCTGGTATGCTTGCAGCGGGAACAATTTCTTTCAACTCAGCTGGTCAAGCAACTAACCAATCATGTTACACATTATTAGGTGATTCAAGCCCTGAATCTGATCCAGGTAGCTTCTATGATTATTATGATCAAGCAAGTGGTGAATTTAAATCAGTTGCAATGATGAATACTGATGGTTGGATTGAAGATCCTGCTGCCCCTGGCACATATATTCAAGATCCTAATGCTGTTGTTGACCCTGAAAACTTAGATTTATGGCAATCAGCAGGCGTTTCAGCAAATGGTTATCCAATTGTTGTTGCTAACTTTACTGGTATTTTAGATGCGCAAACATCAGGTTCACCAAAAGGTGATGATTATGGTATCGAATTAAACTTTGGTATGAGCGCTTCAAATATCAATTCACCTTGGTCACC
>CAYJIN010000225.1:0-2098 GCA_964370245.1 uncultured Desulfovibrionaceae bacterium | reverse complement strand
AAAAAACATAAACTAAATTAGAATATAATGCAAGTTATACTAAAATGTATTTTAGGTGGTTAGCTTATTTTTTTTGTTTTAGCCATTTTATAAAGCTCTCTTTTTCATAATCAACTTTTGAACCTAAACGAATTTTCTTTTCAGGGCCTGTTCCATTGGCATCAGCATTCGCCATAGTTTTAGCTGAAATGAAGATTAGAGCTTTAACTGTAATCAATAATGCATTGAAGTTATTTATAAAATATTAGTATTTGGATATTAAATATTAATACTAACAAGCACTCTCTAGTACACTCTGGCAGAATCACTTATAGAGATGGCTATGCTTCACAATTTTTATATTAGCTTTAGCAGATAATTAAGTGCCATACTTGCGGTTCTGTTACGCACTTCATTTCTCGTATGGCTGACCACATCTGAAAAGATATGCCTATATACTTTTACACCATCTTTTGTGGCAAGCGCAATATATACAAGACCTACTGGTTTTTCGGCAGTGCCTCCGCCTGGGCCAGCTATGCCAGTTGTGGCTATGGCAATATCTGCACCTGATAAGCTTAGCATAGCTTGCGCCATTGCTGTGGCGGTTTGTGACGATACAGCTCCGTGTTCATCAAGTGCGTCATTAAGTGCATTTGTTCCAAGTAAATTGCGTTTACTCTCATTGCTATATGAACATATTCCATATTCAAAAACTTGCGATGAACCTGCCACATCGGTGATTCTCTTAGAAATTAATCCCCCTGTACAGCTTTCGACTATAGCGATTTTGAGCCCTTTTTCACGAAGTTTTTCTACAATTACATACTCCATCCCCATAGTATCAACACCGTATATAGCTTCTTTGGGCAATAATTTTCTTAATTCTTGTTCTGCTGTATCGAGGAGTTTATTAGCAGAGGTTTTATCCTCAGCTGAAGCTGTAATTCTGATAACCACTTCAAAGTCGTTTACATATGTTGCGATTGAGGGATTGATAGATTTTTCTGCAAAGTCTTTTATGTGCTCAAAAAGAGCAGATTCACCGTAATTATAGGTATTTAGATTTCTGCAAACAATCACTCTTTTTGTAAGCTGTGAAAGGTAGTCTTTTAAAAATCCGTCTACCATTGGAATAAGCTCTCGGGGTGGTCCTGGAAGCATAATCACTTTTTTATTGTTTTCACCTGTTACAATAAGGCCAGGGGCTGTACCCTTTTCATTCGGTATAATCATTGCATCAATTGGCATATATGCTTGTTTTAGCTCAGCTTGTGTCACTTTTGCGTCGAATTTTGCATAGAGTTCTCTCAGAATTTTGCTTATTTCCTTGTTTTCCACAAGTTTTTTTCCTAAAAGCTCACAGACTGTTTCTTTAGTTAAGTCATCATAAGTAGGCCCAAGCCCACCTGTAGTGATAACAATATCAGAGCGCATGAGTGCTCTAGTTAAATTTTCTTTAAGTCTTATGGGATTATCGCCAACAACGCTTTGATGATATAAATCAAGTCCATGTTCCATCATAACTTTTGCTATATATGCGGTATTTGTGTTGACGGTGTTGCCAGTGAGCAGTTCTGTACCTATGGAAATTATTTCGCAAATCATTTATTTCACCTCATAAAAATCTACATTGAACTGTTGTTCAAGTTTTCATTCACAAAATTATATATTTATTTTTTCTTAATAATTTCTTTTTCTTGTCATTTTGTCAAGTGCTGATACATAAATTCATCTCTTTTGTCTGCCACTTTCACATTATAAATTGTTTATACTTTCAATTGTGTTATAGAGTGATTTTGTCTTATCGGCTCTTGGATTGTCTTGCCCTGCTTGAAGGCTAGTAATAGCTGTTTTGCCAATGAGAATGCGTTCATTGTTTTTTGCAACAACTCCCCACGCATTATGAAACATCATTGCTTGTGAATTTTCATGGCCTATATAAAGCATTACATGCCCTTTTTTATAGACAAAAGTTGCAAAAGGTTTTGCGTTTTCTAAAATAAATTTATCTATAGCTTTTGTATCTTCAAGAGAAAGCACCTTTCCAACTTTTCCTTGCAGTGCTGAATTTCTTGGCAAATAAATCCCAAAAGGAAGAAAAAGATCTTGCAACATC
>CAYJIN010000224.1:0-2131 GCA_964370245.1 uncultured Desulfovibrionaceae bacterium | reverse complement strand
CTTTCTAAGCATCTATAATATCTATGAACTTCTTCAACTTTCTCTTTGCTAGGAAGAGCAAATGGTATGCTCTTTATTGCTGTCGTATTAATTGATAAAACAGATGTGCCACTTACTTTACTTTTTATAAGAGCTTGAATTTCTTCTTGTTGCAAGTAATAGAATAAATAAAGTGGATCAACTTTATAATCTTCAGAGCGTAAAATTACAAAGGAATTACCAGGAATAGCAGGAACTGAATATATTGTTTTATCAGCTGCTATTTCATGCGGTTTACTCTTGTTTATTAATTCTTCACTCAGACAATTAAGTGCATCATTTATAAAACCAACTGTGCCAATAGTAACCTTACTGCCTTTATAAGCAAAAACAATATCATTATTTTTTAGCAGATACTTCTCAAATTTACTTTCAAAGTCATTTATTCTTGTAAAATCAGCGTCATCTACCACATAAAAGCCTGTTACTTCTTCAAGATCTTTAAGACTTGCTTCTCTAAAAAGAGTATTACCAAACTCGTGACTATCTTTAGTTGTAATTTCTTCTTTAACGCTTTCCCTACTCCCTTGATAGCGCAAAACTTGAATATAATTCCCTAGAGTTTTTGCATTTGAAGTGGAACTATTATTTTTTGCTATATAAAAACTAGGTGTAAGCCTATTGTTCTTCTCTTCAAGAAGTTCAAATGTTGAAGTTACAATAGTATGACTTTCTAGATACTTATTAAGAATTAAGCTGTAATCTGGAAAAGAAGTACTGTTGGATCTTACAAGGTGTATAAGATCAACTATCAGCTCTTGAATAAATTGCTCTTTGTGTTCATTCTTTGCATTTCTAAAATTAAATTTATTTTCTTCCATCTCATTTATAATTCCAGAAAAATATTTAGTTGAAAGTGCACCCAAATCAAGCATTAATATATCTTCTACTCTCTCTTGATTTAATACTACCAATGATGGATAATCTGTACTCCCTTCCCTTGATGGTAAATATAACTGAATAACCTTATCAATAATACGTTTTGAGAGTAGTTCACAACGTAAACTTCTATACTCTAAGTTACTTAGAAAATTCCATGAAGTATAAAGAACTGTAGTTCCAAAATCTTTCACTTGCAGAAGAAATTCTTCATCCTTTGCAGCTTGCAAAGTCGGAAACTGTAGCAATGAAATATATTTACTTTTATCTTCCACCTCATCCATTGGTTTCCACGAAAAAGTTGAATGTGATTTTACATAAAATTTGATAATTGGCGATAGCATCTCCTCAAATTTTGCATCAAAAGCAATTTTTATTGAATCATTAGGAAGAAGAAACAATACAGGTAAAAGCTCCACAGAACTTATATATAAATTAAGAACACAATGAGGATAAATTTCATTTTTTAAAGCATAAGAAATATTGAGGCAAAGTGAAGGCGAAGGAAAATAGTTTTTGTAAAGGCCACGTAAAGTCATACAGATATAAAAAAGGCGTACATTTTCTATTGGATAAATCCTGTAATCTAAAGAAAGAGGGTCAAAAATTGCATCATATCTGTAACTTTTCTCTTCATATCTTTCAAGAAAATACGCAATCGCATCAAAGAGAGAAGCTGATTTAGGTATTGAATTATATATCTCTTGTGTAGCAGATTTAAAACTTTTTAAAAGATCTTTTGCGTAAATACGTCTATCTATCATAGAAAACTCCAAAACTATATTATATATGACACTGTAATTTATACCTTTTTGAACATCCGCAGTAATAACAAAAACAACAAAGATTAAAAAGGCTAATCACTACCTATTGACTCTGGGTAAACTTTAGTGTACTTTATTAAAAAATGCAAGAAAAAACTTCACAACAAACAGAGAAAGATTATGGCAACACAAATTATATACGTAGCAGGCGATATTCACAGAGATTGGGCATCTTTAAACAACTATATTAATAAGGAAATTCGTCTAAGCAAAAAATTTAAAAAGTTTATCGCAGCATATGAAGAAGATTCAAAGGAAGTTGAAGTCCTTATCTTGCAGTGTGGCGATTTTGGAATTTGGCAGCAATCTGATATTGATAATTTGCCTGTTAAAAATAAAATAGATTTTCTAAAGGATGGCCATATAAAAATTTATTTCGCAGATGGTAA
>CAYJIN010000223.1:0-2138 GCA_964370245.1 uncultured Desulfovibrionaceae bacterium | reverse complement strand
TTCTTCCTTCATTTGATCAAGATCCTTTTGAGTATGTAAACCTTCCTGGTTTTTCTATGCTTTTGCTTGATCGTGAGCTCCATAGCTTTAACGAATTTTTCCAATACGATCCACTCATGCCAGTTTCTGACATTATTTTCACGGCTGATGGACCGTGTTGCCCACTTGAAACGCAAGTGTTCTCTTCAAATATGCAAACTTTTCTTTCACGTTTACCACGCTGTTTGCATGATGAATATCGTCAAAAATTCAAACAATTTGACATTACTCTTCTTGAACACTACTACGATATTTTACCATTTTTACTTGAACTTGATAGAGCACATATAATGTGTAAGTCAAAGTCAGGTGCATATCAACTTGCTGGAATTTTTGCTTCTTTCCCATCTGATTTAGATGGCGAACTGAAACGTTATGGCCTAAGAATTGGTAAATTTCAAAACGGCAATTCAGAGATATATTTACGCAACCGATTGTTTACATTGCAATTTCTTATGGAGCTTTATGGTTTTCCTATTGCTTCTGAAAGAAGAACTTCTTCTGCGCTTTTTGCAAGAAGGTTACATAAAGCAGGCGAAAATTTTCTTGTTCGTGTGTTAGGGCAATCGGATAGAACTCTTACAACTATTTGGAATGATAATAGAAATAATAAATATCCAAAAGTTGAAAAAATTGCTCTTATAAAAGTTGAAGATAATGACAGCATTCAAGAATTAACTGCGCAAAAAGCTTTTGTTGACCCAAAAAATCATGTTGCAATTGCGCGTGTTACCTATCAACAGCATGACTATTCTGTCACAAACGTGCGCCAAGATAGAGCTTTATCAGTGCAAACACAAACAATTATTCACCCAGACACTGGCGAAGATATTTTAGAGCTAAACTTCCTTCGTGATACGGCTTCCCTTCTCCTTTCTTTGAACGATATTTCAAAAGGTGAATATATAGGCAGAACTATTTATAAAAGAACTGAGGTTATTGAAGGTTCTGATACTGAAGAAAAAAGACTTAAAACTTTCTATGCGTGGCTTTTAAAACATCAGCGCCGTATCATTAGTTATGGCGACGAAAGTTATTCTAACTTTATAAAATTATTTGAAAATTATTTCGATACTATACAGTCAATTGAATCAGGTCACCCACTTCATAACCTAAAAAGTGAACTAAAAACACGCTTTTACTATATTCAACAAGCAAGAAAATTGCGTGATTTGGAAGATATTTCTCAAAGAGATTTCAAAAATCACAATCTATCTTATGAAGAAATGCTTACTGAAGCAGTGCAAGTGTTGCGTGAATATAAATTTGAGCTCTTCATCTATTTTGAAGATTTGATTTCAGCTGCAATCAAAATTACAGAACTCATTTTAAACGACCGCTATTTACAACGAACCTATATCAAGAAAAAAGAAACACAGCTTACTCCTCGTGGAATGGAAATTAAGAAAAAATACGGCAACTTAGTTCAATTGCACGACGAATTTAAAGCTATTCAAAAAACACATAAAGTTGATTAAAATATATGAATGCATTTTACCTTGAAGCACCTTTGTGGGATGAACAACAACTTACAGAGGCTGAATTTAAACACGCAACACAAGTTTTGAGATTAAAAAAAGATGCTCAATTCTTGCTTTTTGACGGCGAAGGCAAAGAAGCACTTTGCACAATTACTGATATTAAAAAGAAAGCTTTAGATTTTGAAATTATTGAAGAAAAAATCCATACTCCTTCAACAAGTAAAGTAATTCTTGCCGCAGCATGGACAAAAGCTGCAAGACGTGGATTTTTATTAGAAAAAGTTGTGGAACTAGAAGCCTCAGAACTATGGATTTGGCAATCGCAATACAGTCAATTCCCATTACCAGATGACAATTCAGCCACAACTCAATCATGGCAAGCGCAATTAATTGCAGGTATAAAACAATGTCATAATCCATTTTTACCTAAATTACGCTTATTCAAATCGCAGAAAGCGATGCTTGAAGAAGCAAGAAAACATAACTCTTTACATGTGCTTACAACTGAAGAAGCGCCAAATCTGCTCAATTATACTTCAGAATATTTTAATAATGAAGGCTCAACTGTTCTTACTATTGGCCCTGAAGGTGGATTTTCACCAAAAGAAATTGAAATAT
>CAYJIN010000222.1:0-2138 GCA_964370245.1 uncultured Desulfovibrionaceae bacterium | reverse complement strand
CCTGATGGCACAGCTGCACGGCCAACATGACCTGATTCTAAAGAAACTTCTACTTCTACTGTAGGATTACCACGTGAATCTAAAATTTCACGAGCCCAAACGGTTGCAATTGCACTGCTCATACTGCTCTCCAATATCTATTTATTTGTGTTATAAAGCATCGCTAAACCATACAAAATTAAATTTTGTTCAACTTTATTGATACTTGAAACATGTTTTGCTATTTCATTAGCAAAACCACCTGTAGCGATAATAAAAGGCTTCTTTTCAAATTGGCTAGAAAGTTTTGAAAGTAAACCTTCAGTCATCGCCGAAAAACCAAAAACAAAACCATGGGAAATACTTGTTGCAGTATTTTTTCCCATTTGCGGGCTTAGAGCATCCACTTCAAGTGCAATTCGTGGCAATTTTGCCGCTTTTTCACTTAAAGCTGCATGTGAAGATAAAATGCCAGGGCAGATAAGTCCGCCAAGATATTTATTTTCTAACACGCAATCAAAAGTAGTTGCTGTTCCAAAATCAACTGAAATAATTGATTCATGGTCAGGATATAAACAGCGTGCTGCATATGCAGCCATTAGTCTATCTGCGCCCACTTCTGATGGATTTTCATAAGAATTTTCAAGAGGAACAGAAATATCTTTACCAACTACGAAAACATCCTTATTAAGGAATTTTTTCCCAATCTCTTTAAATAAAGAATCATATACCGGCACAACAGATGAAACATACATTGCTTCTATTTCACTTATCTCAACTTTAATGCATTGGAGCATGGTGAGAAGTTGCAAGCCTAAGCTATCGGCCGTGTGTTGTCCTACATAAGATGGCAAAGTAAAACTTTCTATGATATCAATACTTTTTGAAAACCCAAACTTAATTGCAGTATTACCAATATCTACTAATATTAGCATTCTTGATACCCTTTACCTTCTTTTATTCTTGAAAATTGTGTTGATTATGCACTCAATTTTCTAAAATTGCAACATTATTTTTTTTCTTACTTTTTTGTAGGAAAAAAATATTTTATAAATTTCTTCTATTTTTTTTATTGCCTGAAATAACTAAACTTTTTACTTACAGTCAAACTAGACAATTATTTTTATTTAAGTTATGTTCTACACTCTTTTCACAAAACATAAAAAAAAAGGATAGTGCAATGCGTACAAAAATAGTAGCAACACTTGGCCCAGCCTCAAAATCAAAAGAAGTTATTGAAGGACTTGCCCTTGCTGGTGCAAGAGTTTTCCGTTTAAATTTTTCACACGGTGACGTAGCCTTCTTCCAAGAATTAGTTGATAATATTCGCTTTGTTGAAAAAAAACTTGGCTTACCTATCACAATTATGCAAGATTTATCAGGACCGAAAATCCGTATCGGTATTCTTCCTGAAGGCACTCTAAATATAGTTGAGAACGATACTCTCATTCTTGCACCAAGTGCGAGCACAGAAGATAAATGCCCTTGCTTACCTTTTGACAACTTACCTATTCTAGACTCTTTAGAAGTTGGCGACAAGCTCGTTCTTGCTGATGGTGGCTTGCAATTTGAAGTTCTTACTAAAATTGAAGATAGACGTTTTGAACTAAAAGCTTTAGGTTCTGGTTTAATCACATCTAAAAAAGGTCTTGCTCTTCCTGGCAAATCAATTCCACTTCCTGCTATCACTGAAAAAGATATTGCTGATTTAAAAATTGGTATTGATCTTGGTGTTGATGCTGTTGCTCTTTCATTTGTTCAAACAGCAAATGATGTTCGCCAAATGCGTGCATTATTAAAAGAATATGGTAAAAATCTTCAAATCGTTTCTAAATTAGAACGCCACAATGCTGTTTTAAATCTTGAAGAAATTTTATCAGAAACTGATATTGTAATGGTTGCTCGTGGTGACCTTGGTGTTGAATGCCCACTTCCACAACTTCCTGGCATGCAAAAAAGAATTATCAAAGCATGTAACGACGCTGGTAAGCCTGTTATTGTTGCAACACAAATGCTTCTTTCAATGGTAAATAACCCAGCTCCTACACGTGCTGAAACAACTGACGTTGCAAACGCTGTGTTAGATGGTGCTGACTGTGTTATGCTTTCAGAAGAAACAGCAATGGGTAACTATCCTGTTGAAACTGTTGAATATATGA
>CAYJIN010000221.1:0-2143 GCA_964370245.1 uncultured Desulfovibrionaceae bacterium | reverse complement strand
TGTAAGGGCCAATAAGCACAATTTTATCTTTAAAAAAAGTAGGGTCAAGATTCTTCTCAACTACATCTACTAAAGAAAATCCATCACTATAGCCTTCTGACTTTGTTTGCTGTAGAACATACCATCTTTCACGTGCATCAGTCGGCGGTTTTTTTACGGGTGGATTATTAGTTACGTCTTGATATTTATTTGCAACCATTTGATGAAAAGATGGAATAATTTCACCACTAGGAAGCTTAATTTCCCAAATGAGATGCCTTAAAACGCCATCTATATCCATCATAGCATTTACATGCCCATGCACAGAAACTTCTTTTAACGCTTGAAAGGGTTCTGTAAAATCTAAAATTGCGAAGTCATTTATATAAAATTTGTCATTCGGTAGGTTTATAATTTCACTACCGAAGGTAGCAAAAGAAGAAAGTATGATATTATTAGAGTTTTTAATGGTTTCAATTAAATAAGTGTCGTCTTCTTCATTTGATTCAGAAGCTAAAATTATATCTACACCAATAACAGCGGGCTTATTATTAGGATCAGCATTGAGAAATTCAAGCGCACTAGCTATAACTTTTCTTTCCCATGGAAATTGCCCATATTCTTTAATTGATCTTTCATCAATACCAATAATAACAATCCTTTCATCGGGCGTTGTTGGACGTTGGTAAAGAAGATCAGCAATTCTGTTAGCGGTTGGGTAAAGGGCATCACTAAAAGCTATTGCTGTTAATATAATTGTGATGAAGCCACTTGTAATATGTTTTTTGAGAAAATCTATATCCATAGGAGAAAGATAGTTTATCTTTTAAAAAAAGTAAAGTCTGCTTAAAAATTAAACAGACTTTTAATTATAGAGTTAATTCATGATTATTTTCTAATCGTCGTCACTATCACTATCGTTATCATTATCGTTGTCATTCTCACTACTTGAATTTTGTTGATTGCTTGAACTTGTTGAGCCAGTTTGAGGGTTTGAACCAATTCCGTTACTATTTAAAAGTTGATCAGCAGTATATTTTTTAGTAGTATCTAATGGAAATGATATAATAAAACCAGTTGCAGTTTCAAATTCATTTAATAAAGCAGAATTATTTTTTAACTCGTCAAGCACATATAATGGTAGATGTGTAGGATCTAGACGGCTAACTTCGATTTTTTCTATATTATTTTCGCTGTATGCTTTTGCAACATCGCCTGGTTTTAATGTGATTACATCATTATTATTTTTTGAATTATTATAGTGCATTTTTACTTCACCAGTTAATAAAGTAAAACTAGAACTATCAGAATCTTCAATATGAACATAACCAGCGGTGCCGTGAATGCTTGTAATCATGGTTGAAGTTCTTATTTCAAGCATTTCTTCACCTTCGAAATGACGCGCTACATTAAAAAATAAATTTCCTTTTTTGAGAAGTAATTCATAAACATTCTCTCTTTTTTGGAAACTACATTCAGAAAGAGCGTCTAATTTTACTGACTTTTCATTATCAATATTAAAGAATGCATAACTTTCAATTTGTGTGCTTAATGTGTAACCATTTAAAAGACGAATGCCTTTTTTTGTTTGCACGGAAGCGCCTTCAGCTGTTTTAAGGCTTACATTGCCTACAGTTTTTTCTAAACGCACAACATTTCCAACAACACTCGCATCAGATGCAGCATAAATATTTGGAGTAATAAGCATAATGCCTAATAGTGAACAAAGAATTATTGAATATATTTTCTTTTTCATATGAACCTCGTTTACAAAATCGTTTTGATAATTATTTATATTTAAATAAAAATTAATTATCTTCTAAAATGCACAAATCTTTTATCGACTTTTTTTTGAAAAAGTTTAGACTTCAAATGTGAATTCATACCTTAAAATATAGAATTTAGTAGAAATGTCAAATATTTTCTATAGCCAAAAAAATTGACTTAACTTTTAAATCTGCTTAAAAACTTGTTATTTAGGTAAAGTCATAAAAAAAGAAACTATTATTATAAAAAATAAATTTAACTTGCAATTTTTGGCGCTTAAATGTATTTTTATGTGTCGGTCTTGTGTGTAATAGTCAGAAATTCAATTGAGCTCTAAAGTTTATACAGGTAACATACAATTATGAAAAAATATAAAATAATTTCACTTTTCTTGTTT
>CAYJIN010000220.1:0-2187 GCA_964370245.1 uncultured Desulfovibrionaceae bacterium | reverse complement strand
AAACATACTCTAACTTAGAATGTAATGCAAGTTATACTAAAATGTATTTTAGGTGGTTAGCGTAGTTTTTGCTTTAGCCATTTTAGGAAACTTTCTTTTTTATAAGCAATTGATTGAGAAATTGAAGATTTTCCTTGAACTTACTATTTGAAATTTCTTCTGCTAAAAGAATTATTTTAATAAAATTTGTGCATATCGCTCTATTGGTGAAAACTCGTCACTAAGTGGTGGAATATCTTGGGATATTTCTTCTGTCACACGCATGCCAAGCATCTTTATTTCACCGGGACTAAGATAAGAATTTTGTTTAGAATTTTCAATAATGCTTTCAATGTGCTGATTTTCTTCTGTGAGCGCAAGAATCATAAAGTTCTGAACCTCTGTGAGAGGAGTATTTTCAGAAATGGCGAAAACATATAATTTAGGAAACGCTTGCGACAATGCACCATAAATTCCTTGCAATATAGCAGAATTATCGCCTTTGTATGCAGAAATAATATTCATAACAAGCGCTCCATCATCACGTACTGCATGCCTCAATTTCATGACGGCTTCTTTCGTTGCCATATGAAAAGGAATAGAATAGTATGAATTAAAAACATCAACAAATACAAGATCATATTTATTATTATTTGCATTTATATAACGCCTTGCATCTTCGTGAAAAATACGCATACGTGCATCTTCTTTAAGAGCAAAATAACTTTTTGCTAAATCTGTCATACCTGAATCAAGCTCAACGACATCGAGGTGAAGAGAAGAATCACTATACTTGTGGTGTTCAGATAAAAGCCATTTGGGTAAGGAGTAGCCACCACCGCCAAGCATAAGAATTTTCTGATTTTCTGAAAACAGCTTGACCATCATAGCGTAAAATTGAGTATAGGGAAAATAGAGTTTTGTTGGCTCATTAACGTACATAGCAGATTGCGAAAAAAGAGGATCTGTAGCCATAAAGCGAAGATGGTCTTTTTCTTGAGTATAGCCTTCAAATATTCTAATGTTATTGTATAATGTTTCAAATGGAGGCGGTGCTCCATTTTCTGTTAAAAACTGGTTATAATAAGAATTTACAAAGCCTGAAAACGAGATAAATAGTAGTAACAAAACTCGAGCAATATTTAATTTTTTACTGTCGGTATAAACGATTAGAGATAAAAGAACAAGAGCAACTGCAGTACCAAGAAGAATATAAGTACTTGAAAAGAAAGAAATAAGCACAAATCCACCTAAAAAAGTGCCTATAATACTTCCTGCTGTAGAAAGTGCGTAAAGCCTCCCTATAGTTGTGCCGCTCGTCTTTATATCAGCCAATCTTAGGCGTATTATATAGGGCGAAACCATGCCAAAAAATATTGAGGGCAATGCAAAAAGTGCAAGAGAAGCCACAACAGCAGCAAGGTAGATATTTGAAATATTTTCTGTAACAAAAGCGCCAACCATTCTATGCCCAAGGGCGGTGAAAACACAGCCAAGCCCTGCCATAAGTAAAATTCTTGCAAGTATGCAACATGAAAGCTTTTTATCAGCGAATCGGCCTCCTAAATATGCCCCTAAAGCAAGGCAGGCAAGCACAATGCCGATAAGAGAAGTCCAAACAATGACAGAAGTGCCCAAATGCGGTGCCATAACTCTTGCGCCAACCATTTCTAATATCATAATTAAAGCGCCGTTTGTAAAAATAACAAATTCAAGCATAAAGAGTTCCTTTATAAAGCTAATAAAGAGTTTTCTATATATTTTCCTTGAAGGAGTCAACCGGATTATGGAGTTTTAGAAAAATTTCAAGAAGTATTTTATCTGTCCATGGAAAATGGGTATGTCCCTGACCATTTAAGATAGTTTTTTTGTGTTTTCCATACAAAGACCTTACTGCGCATTTTACGCGGAAAATGCTTGTTCGCTAAAGTATATGTTCACATTGTTCACGCTGAAATTTGCAAAATAATGAACAAAACAAAATGAGTTTGCCCCTGTCTTTGGTTAAGAGCCGTTAAGAGGGGGATAAACCACCCTCTCACCAAAATTTAAACACAAAAAAAGACCTTATGATTTTCATCGTAAGGTCTTGATTTTTCAGGTGGTACCCGAGAACAGACTTGAACTGTTACGGCCGCGAAGCCGAGGGATTTTAAGATTTTTGTTTGAACGTGATAGATAAGCCACAAGCACTATTTTAAAACACAC
>CAYJIN010000219.1:0-2195 GCA_964370245.1 uncultured Desulfovibrionaceae bacterium | reverse complement strand
AGGACGATGTGTATCTTGCTAATATGTATTGTATAAAAGAAGCAAAAATATGGCGTTTTGATGGAAATCTTTTTCAAGACGATGTTTTTTTTGTAAAGCATCAAAAGCTTATTCGTGAAGCATTTTATCAAGTAAGTATGAATCTTCTTATTCATTCTGTCTATACAACTGATATGCTTATCGATTCACCTACTCATCGAGTTGCTAAGTTCTTATTAGGCTTACACGCAGAAGCAAAATTAAATAAAATATCAATTAACTTCACCCAGCAAGATATTGCTGATATGCTCAACTTACACCGTGTAACCCTTACACGCATATTGCAAGATTTAAAAAATGAAGGGCTTATTGATATTTCACCAAGAAGCCCTATACAAGTTTTAGATGTTTTAGCTTTGCGTAAGCATGCTGGTTTTATTTAATCTTATAAACCGGTTACTGACCAAATAAAGGCTGAGTTAAACCAAACAATAAGGCCACACACAATAAAGCGAATAAACATAAGTTTTAAGAAATGCTGCACTTTTAGATAGCCTAGTGCATAAATATAGATAACTGGTGCAAGCTCATAAGGGAAAAGCCATTGATCTAAGCCCATGAAAAATGGATAAATAAGTGCTTTTACATTGAACCCCATTTGCACGGCTAAATCTGCCATTGGTTGAGTAAGCGCAGCAGAAGCAGCAAGCGGAGTCAGCACAAAGTTTGCCAGAAATCCTGAAACATAGGCAAAGACGCTTGCGCCTGCTTCTGAGGGAATTTGCTCTAAAATTGGCACAACTTGCTGTGCTATCCATTGCGGTAAGCCAAGTGAACCAGCGGTGAATCCAATTGCTAAACAGCCAGGAATAAAGAAAATAAGACCAGTATTAACTTTAAGCATATCTTCTTTATCTAAAATCGATACAGGTGGAACAAAAGCACAAAGCATAACAAAAGCCATAAGAAAAACACCAGGCATTCCATGATAAGGTTCTGTAATTAAGCTTGTAACCGCAACAATCATTAAAAGAATTGATTTGACCTCTTCAAAACTTATTTTGCCAAGTTTATCAAATTCGCTCGCAATAACTTCTTTTGTTTGTTCGATACATTCGGCAATTTCTTTGCGCGAATAAAGGTATAAAATAAGAAATGATACAAGATTTATCAAGAAAACTAGGCTAATATTATCAACAAAAAATTCTAGCCATGTCACAGTGAAGCCTGTTTCTTTTAGCATTGAAATGCCAACAATGCCAAGGCCATTTGGTAGATAGTTTGAACCAATACTCATTCCTGAAAAATAAGAAGCAAGCATAAGACATGTTGCCGCTTTTGAGAATGGGTTTAATCGTAAGGTATAGCAAATGCTTAATGCAAAAGTAGAAACAACAATAGTATTTGTTAAACCATCTGCAATAACAAGATTTAATGCATAACCAACAAGAAGAAAAGATAGATATAAAAGTAATGGCGTTCTTGCAACTGTTTTAATAATATAGAGTGCAATTCTTTGCGCAAAACCTGTTTTTTCAATCATTCTTGCCATGAAAAGCCCAGCAAAACAATACCATGGAAGAAAGGTTGTCCAGCCTGTAAATACAACATCAGGAGTTGCAACACCAAAAATGATGAGCGCAAGGCACATCATAACACCAGTGATTACGTTTGGAATTGGTTCAAATGCAAATAAAGCAATAGCAAAGAATGTAATAAACCAGAATTTTGTAATAGCGACTGATTCTGGGTTATACAATAAAAATGTTCCTAAACATGCAATAAGAATGGAATAAATCCAAGATTTCATGTTTTGCATATCAAATGATGATTTAACGCTAGGCATAGCTTCCCCCTTCTAAACTTCTTATTTTTACTTTTATAAGAGCTTGTAATTTTTATCACATGATATGTAAAATTTGTATGTAGCCTAGACTACAGAGATGCTATTTAAAATTTCTAAAAATGAATTATCTACTTTTACCCAAGTAAATTGATAAAATAAGCTACCTCAAATGCTCTGTTGAAAGCGCATGAAAAAAGAGCACTTGCACAATTATTGCCAAGAAATATAGCCTACAAATAAAGTAGATAGTATAAATTATTTTGGGTGGTTTTGGGTAAATGCTTCGTGATATTGTTCTTCAAATTGCATAATAGACATTGGTTTAGCGTAAAAATAGCCTTGCACTGCGTCGCAATTCATTGATTTGAGA
>CAYJIN010000218.1:0-2195 GCA_964370245.1 uncultured Desulfovibrionaceae bacterium | reverse complement strand
GAAACTGAAAGTGTTCTTTGCCCTTCCACACGCATAATTTGTGTTGGTACAAGTGTTGTTTTGATGTCAACAATATCACGCAAGAAAACTTCATTGTTTGATTGATCACGCACGATAAGATTGATAAAAGCATCTTCATTTGCTCTTTCATCTTCAGGCAAACGCACAACAACGCTTACTTCATCTCTTCCTCTTTGTTGAGTAAGAACAGTGTTTCCTTCAAAAGCATTACGCACTTGCTCACTCACTTGCGTTGCAGTAAAGCCAAGTTTTTCACCCATTGGGTTTATGGCAACAGTATATTCTTTTGTGCTTTCTGATGTGCCTGTTTCAATTTCAGAAAGAATTGCATATTCACGCAATTCAGCTGCAAGTGCTACAGCCGCTTGATTGAGAACATCATTATCTCTATGCGCAATACGTATAGTTAAATCTTTATTGCCACCAGCTCTTCCTCTATTTGCAGCAAAAGAAATTGTTTCAGCATTTCTGATTTCGCCAGTTGCTTGTTGCCAAAGGCGGGTAACTTCTGTTGTTGATAAAGGCCTAATTTCTTCTTCGGTAAGATATAAACGCCCTGAAACAGTTGTTCCTCTTACGCTGATATATACACCTGTTGCAAGTTGTTCTTTGCCATTTTCTTCAATAATTTGCTGTGCTGCTGCTGCAACCCTTGATTCAATTTCTCTTAAATCATCTTTTGAAGTTCCGTCTTGCATAGTTACTGTGAAATAGGCATAATTTTCATCTTCTGATGGCATAAGCTCCATACGCATTTTTCCAGAAAATCCAAAAGATGAGGAAAATGCAAGCATGCAAAAACATAAAGTTACAACAACATATTTATAGTCAAAAACCTTTAGGATAATTCCACCATAATGCTTTTCAACAAATTCACTAAACTTTACGCTAAACTGTCTTTGCTTTGCTGAAATACGGAAGAGCAATGAATTTTTCTTTGGTAAAGTTTCGTGCGCTAAGTGGCAAGGCAATACAAAAAGACTTTCTATTAAAGAGCAAGTAAAAACAAATACAATAACAGGCACAATTGCTTGATAGGTTTTACCCATTGTTCCAGGTAAAAACAGAATTGGAATAAAGGCTACAATATTTGTGAGAACACTAAAAACAACAGGTGCAACAATTTCTTTTGTGCCAAGCACTGCGGCTTCTGGTCTTGTATAGCCTTTTCTGCGCCAAATATGAACATTTTCACCAACAACAATAGCATCATCAACAACAATACCAAGTGTGAGAATAAATGCAAACATTGTAATCATGTTTACTGATGCGCCATAAGGGTTTAGAAAGAGGAATGAACCTAATATTGAAGCAGGAATGCCAAGGCTAACCCACATTGCAAGTTTTGGCTGTAAGAAAATTGCTAAGCAAACAAAAACAAGAGTAATACCTAAAAGAGCATTGTTGATAAGCAATTGCCCACGTTCACTAAAGTCATCAGCATAGTTTGATTGAATAGCAAGCTGTAAGCCACCAGGCAAGCGTGTGTTCAAATCTTCAATAACAGCTTGTGCTTCCCTTGCAACTTCAGCTGGTGTTTGCCCGCCAGTACTTGAAACTTCAATAAGAAGAGCAGCAGAATTGTTATAGTTTGACCATGATTTTGATTCAGAAAAAGTTTCTTTTATATCAGCAATATCTGAAAGTAAAAGCCTTGAACCATCTTTTGGAGTAAGAATTGCAATTTGCCCAAATTCTTGCGCATAATCTTTTCTTGTATCAAAATTAATAGAAATATCGCCATGAATAGTTTCAATTGTTCCAGCACCTTGTTCGAGCGAAGCAGCCCTAATTGCAGAACTTACTTCATCAAGAGTTAAAGAATATTTTCTTAAAGTGCTTTGACTAATTTCAACTTGAATTTCTCTATCAAAGTTATTGTCAATATCAACTTGCGAGATGTTTGGTTGCGCAATAAGTTCATCTTTTACAATTTCAGCCCATTCTTGCAAGAATAAAACATCGCTTGAACCATAAATAATGATTTCCATTACGTTTGTAATTCTTTTGTTGATAGCAACAACTGGCGCGTCTGCTTCATCGGGGAATGAGCGAATTCTTGTGACTTCATTTTGAATGTCTTGCAAGAATCTATCCCTGTCTGCACCTTCAACCATTGTAACACTCACTGATGCAGAGCCATTACCACGAATTCTTGAACTTATTTCATCAAC
>CAYJIN010000217.1:0-2196 GCA_964370245.1 uncultured Desulfovibrionaceae bacterium | reverse complement strand
TAAACATTTCTATGCCTATCTATATGCGTAAAAAAATAGATAGGATTGCAAAATCGAAAGGCCTTACACGTTCTGCTTTACTTATAAAAGCTGTTGAAGCTATGGCTTAGATATCAAAAATAATTTAAAGCGATATTAATTTAATGGCCATCGGTTTCTTCCGATGGCCTATTTGTTTTATGATTCTTCTTCCTTACTACTTTGAGTTTCATTATCTAAATCGGCAATTTCTTCAACATCATCTAAACTTTCTACCTCTGCTAAAGTTTCTTTGAATTTTGTCACAAGCAATGTGCCTGCTATGCCAACTGTGCAGCCAGCTAAAAATAATACAATTTTACCCATGATTTTTTCCTTTTATTTTAGAGTGTTATTTTTCTTTTAGAATTTCACCAAGTGCCGTCAAAATGATAATTGTTATGCTAATCCATTTTTTACTCATACTTGCGCTCCATTGTTTTCTTTATGAGAGCTGTTTGTAACAGGCCAAACATCGCTTGTGGAAGTTCGTTGACGTTTTCAATTCGAATGCTTCTATTTGGTAAAACATCCTCTATAATACAGGGCGGAATTCCTATCCCATAGATTTCTATACCAATTTTCTCAGCATATTCGATTGCGTGCATGGCCGTATCACGGTTATCTGGTTCGCCATCAGTAATAAGCAGGATTATCTTGCGCTCTTCTTTTTGTGCAAGTAAGCGTGGAAACACCCACCATAAAGCTTCAGTAAGCGGAGTTCCGCCTTCTTGTGTTATTTCAAAATTATCAGAAACCTTTTCACCATGCCTTACAAGTTCATACACATACACAGAATTTACACCAGCAGGGGCATAGCCCTGGATGGCAGGAAAAGCACTAATACCTATGTTGATATTCTTTGTGTTTTCAAGGCTTTTTCCTAAAGCAAAGCAAGCTTCACTTGCTATTCCAATTTTACCTCGCATTGAACCTGAAGTGTCGAGTAATATATGGATAGCTGTATTTTCTGTTTGAATTTTAGATTTTTGTAAAAATACTTTTGTGTCGTTCACTGCCAAGCCATGCAAACGGTTTTTATTGATTTTTCCATGCAATGCAATAGTCCTTCTTTCTAAGTTTTGTGCTTGCAAAAGCCCTTGTAATCTTGCTTTTAGTGAAGCTGAAACACGTAAGGCATGATTTATAACGCTTTTACTGAGAGGGCGCACATTCTTTATTCCTGTAAGTGCAACACGAAGTCTTTCACGGTGAGAGCCTGATCTTACTTTTTCAATTTCCTGTTTAGCTATTTCTCCTGTTGAACGAGGCAGACAAGTGCTGTTGCCATCAAGCAAATTGCGCAGGTTTGAAGATAAATCACCTTGTCCTTCATTGGTGCATTCGGTGGTGGTGATAGCGGAAGTTTCGTTATTGTTGCTGATTGAGTTTTCATTTTTATTTTCTCCTTGTGTGTTGTTTGAATTTGTAGATTGTGTTTGCTTTGTTATTTGATTTTCTTGCTCTAACTGATTGATATACTTTTCAATGCAAGCCACAATAACCTTTGTATAATTGAGCGCATCTTCACAGCTTTTACATTTATTTTTCACCTCCAATAAAATAGCCCCAAGCTCATCTAAGAGCTTAGGGCATTGCATATTTATTTGTTTTTCTAAGACCTTTGTTTGAACTTCTAATTCTTGCACGTCCCATGCTCGAATTGAAAGCAAAATCCATTCAGCTAAGATTTCATCAAGCTTTATAACTTTTCGCTTCTTTTTCTTTTCGCAAAAGACATGATGGATAAGCCAGTGAAAGTTTAGCTTACAACCACTAAAATGACTTGCCATAAGCTGTTCAATTCGCCAATCTTCTATTGAATTCCACACAAATTGTTCAAAGTTTGTGAGATTTTCACTTTGCAACAAATCAAAGTCAGTATAGCGAATATGCGCTGCTTCATGGTCGAGGTAACCCCTTAGTAATCCAAGGAAAGTATCATCACAATCAAGAGGAAGCGAGGGTAAGTAAATGGTGCTACCATCGGTCATAGCAACATCACCTGTGATAACAATTTCAATGCCGTAACGATTGCCTAATACTGATGCAAGTACTGGAATTGATTGCATTATGTGTTTATTTTGAATATGCTTCATAACTACCAAAGCCCCATGCTATCTGCTATTACTGGCATTGCATTTATTTCTTCAGCATCTTCTGCGCTTGTTTCAATAG
>CAYJIN010000216.1:0-2208 GCA_964370245.1 uncultured Desulfovibrionaceae bacterium | reverse complement strand
AAACTAGCCTTAAAAAATTAAAAGAGTTACTTTTTCAAATAACTCTTTTGTTTATTTTGTTAATTTTATTTAATTATTTAGCATTATTCTTTTCTGCTTGAGCTTGAACTGCAGTTATTGCAACTGTATTGATGATATCAGCTACTGTGCAACCACGTGAAAGATCGTTCACAGGTTTATTCAAGCCTTGTAAAACAGGGCCAATAGCAACTGCATCAGCGGCACGTTGCACAGCTTTATAAGTATTGTTACCAGTATTTAAATCAGGGAAGATAAATACTGTTGCTTTACCTGCAACTTCTGAATTAGGAAGTTTTGTTTTTGCAACATCAGGGTCAATTGCCGCATCGTATTGAATTGGACCTTCAATAAGAAGTTCTGGTGCGCGTTCTTTTGCTAATTTTGTAGCTTCAATAACTTTTTCAACATCAGCACCACTTCCAGATGCTCCTGTTGAATAAGAGAGAAGTGCAACACGAGGGTCAACACCAAAAACTTCAGCTGTTTGCGCAGCGTTAATTGCAATGTCAGCAAGCTGTGAAGCGTTAGGAGCAGGGTTGATTGCACAGTCGCCAAAAGTGAGCACTCTATCTTTCAAGCACATGAAAAATACACTTGAAACAATTGAGAAACCAGGTTTTGTTTTAATAAATTCTAAAGCAGGGCGAACAGTATGTGCAGTTGTATTTACAGCGCCAGAAACCATACCATCAGCAAGATTTTTATGAACCATCATTGTGCCGAAATATGTAGTATCAAGCATTCTGTCACGAGCAATTTCTTCATTAATGCCTTTTGCTTTTCTTAGTTCGTAATAAGTGTTAACAAAGTCATCAAAATATTCGCTTTCAACTGGATTAATAATTCTTGCTTTAGAAATATCGAGGTTGAATTCGTTTGCTTTCGCTTTAATTTTCTTCGTGTCACCAAGAAGAATAAGCTCAGCAACATTGCGTTGAAGCAATGCTTCTGAAGCACGGAGAATACGCTCTTCTTCACCTTCTGGAAGAACAATACGCATCATATTTTTACGAGCTTGTTCCATAATTTGGAATTCAAACATCATAGGAGTTTTCTTTTCACTTTTTGTTTGAATAATATGATTTGAAAGCGCATCTGTATCAATATTGCTTTCAAATAAAGCTAAAGCCATATTGATTTTTCTTTCGTCATGCGCTTCAATTCTTCCGTGTAAATCGCGGAGAATCATTGTTGTTTTATAGGTGTTGTGTGGAATTGCAAGAATAGGTAATGGAACACTATCCCAACCTTGAATAAGTTTTTGTATGGAATCAGATAATTCAATGCCACCTGTAAGAAGAATACCTGAAATTTCAGGATATGCAGACGATAAGCGTGATGTGAGCGCACCTAAAAGAATGTCTTCTCTATCACCAGGAGTGATAATGAGATGGCCTGCTTCAATATAGCTTAAGAAATTATTTACTTGCATTGCAGCAATTAAGAAATCAGCAACAAGCGCATCCATTCTTTCTTTGCCATATAAAACTTTAGCGTCAAGCCAGCGAGCAACGTCATCCATAGTTGGTTTGCCTAAAGTTTCATTTGTAGGAACAATATAATGTTGCGTTGTGCTTTCTTCATTATCAAGTTGTTTTATAATAGCAAGAAGTTGTTTTTCTTCTTCTTTTGAAAGGGTAGACATATTGAAAATGCAAGTAAGAACATCAACGCCCTTTGCATCGCATAATTCTATATCAGTTTGATAAGCGCTTGCTAATTCTTCAACGGATCTATTTGCAGCATTTGCAATAAGAACAATTGCTGAACCGAGGTTTGCAGCAATATCAGCATTTAAATCAAATTCAAAGGAAATATCTTTTCCTAAAAAGTCAGTGCCTTCACATAAAACAAAGTCACATTTTTCTGAAAGAGATTTATATTTACGAAGAATTTTTTCCATAAGCACATCATGTTGCCCAGCATTTACTAATGCACGTGCTTCTGAAAGTGTGCAAGCATAACACTCTTCATAATCTAAATTTAATTTATAATATGAGCGAATAAGCTCGATATCATGGTCTTTCGTTTCCGGATTAATTTGTGAAATGATTGGGCGGAAAAATGCAACTTTTGCGATTTTAGTACGCAATAGTCCCATCAAACCAAGAGCAATCGCACTTTTACCGGACTGTGAACCCGTTGGTGAAATATAGAGATTTTTCATAAATAATCCTTTTTGCTTAT
>CAYJIN010000215.1:0-2220 GCA_964370245.1 uncultured Desulfovibrionaceae bacterium | reverse complement strand
TTTGAAGATAGTTTTCTTTGTTTTTTGAGCGATATTGACCATTATCAAAAGCCATAACATCACCATTATTTGTGATAAGGCAAGCGTGTTGCTCATATTGCCAATCGAAGTTTTCAACATCCCCAACAGGAGTAAAGAAATATTTATCAACCATCTCTTGTGGCCAGCCTTCAGGGTCACCTACAATCCAATTCAATCTACCCTTACCATCATTTTCATCATAGCTAAAATTTACAATTGCATCTTGATGACGGCCAGAAAGTGTGAATGTTTTATTTTCTTCATTTACCCAAAGTGCGTTACAATGAAACCAATCGTGTGAATCTTGTGAGCCAGAACCTGCAACATCTTGTGGTAAAAAATTTTTAAAGTCCCAAGTGCGAAGAACTTTACCTGTTGTTCTATCTAAAAGAGCAATGCAATCTTCAACTGTTGTGCTACCATTTGAATAGTCTTGTGTGAGAGCTAAAATATTGCCATCTTTCATTTCCCAATGGTCGTGGTGATAATTATTAGGCATTCTAAATTCATTCACAATTTTACCAAGCATTGTCATTTCATAAAGCCCCGTACACATATATGGCATACGGCTATATCTATCAGAACCTGTAAGGATGTTGCCATTTTTAAGACGCTTAATATCGAACATAGTATTGATTGTAAGCATCCAACGAATATCGCCTGCGTAATCATAGGCAGTTGGAAGATTTTTACCTGCTGGTGTAAGAAACATGAAATCAGTTCCAAAATAATCAAGACTTGTCATAATATTTCTGCAATGACAAGTGCCTTCAGGAAGTTTTTCAGCGTTTACAGTAAATGTATGTGATTGTCCACTTGAAAGAGTAATAGTTACTTTTGTATCAAAATCTTCATATAAGCCAATAACAGGAATTATGTGGCTTGTATTTTCCGTAAATTCTTTTACAATATTCTCACGTTCAAAACGTTTACCATGAATTGTCATAGTAACTTTTTCTTTTTTTTCTGTTTTAAACATAATTAATGCTGCAAGTGGATTGATAAAATATGGGTTTACAATAATATAGGCATTCTCTAAAGCTGGTGAATCCGCTTCAAGCTTTGCTAAATATTGCGCTTCCGCTCTATTTTGGAGGTTTATTAGATGGTCATCAAAAGTATAAGAAACAAATGTATTCATAAAAAATTTCCCCGTTTTATTTAATAGTAGATTGTATGCTTATGATATAAGAAAGGCTAGCTCTCGAAGCTTCTCTTCATCAAGAATGACAATTTCACGCCTTTGATGAAAATCAATCAAGCCCTCTTGTTTGAGTTCATGTAGTATTTTCACAAAGGTTACACGATGCAAACTTAGCATTTCTGCCATTTGCTGTTGTGTGAACTTAGGTAAGGAGGAATCACGCTCCTTCTCATATTTTAGAGCTAAAAGAAATAAAATAACTTTTTGCCTTGGTGGATCTAAAAGCATTCCAGTGGAATAAGTTGTATAAATAAGTAGATTTACGCTCAATTGCTTCATTGCTTCTGAGTATTGAACTGGATAATTTAATTGAAAGTTTCTATCATTCAATAAAGCACCATCAAATTTCCAAACCTTACTATCTTTCAAAGCATAAAGCCTGTTTCCCATATTTGTTAATTGCATTGTGGCAGCCGCTAAACAAAGTAAGGTGTTTTCACCAAGGCATGTCATTGAGCGAATATTACCACTTGCAGAGTGATACTTTGTTTGAAATAAACCGTATTCAACCAGATAAAAATTCAAATTTTTATCTGGCGAAGACATAAATTCGGAATCTTTTTTGATTTTTATGGGTGTTGCGAAATGTAATATTTCACGCCATGAAGAACAAATATTTGCAATATAGGGAAAGTGATAAGCGAGTTTATCTACTTTATTATACATAATTCTAACTCCTTTTGAATAATAAAAGTCTATCAAATTTACTTTCCTATTTCAAGTGGTTAGAGTTATAAAGCTTTATAAAAATCCTTTTGATTCTATATTTTTTGCTTGAACCTTATCTTTTTAGGAAAGGTTCAAGCAGTGGGATTTTATAAGTTTTAATTAGAAGGTATATCTAAAACCAAGAACGGAACGGAAGCCATCAACTAAATTATTGCCCCAAAGTTCTTCATCAAAGTTTTGAAGCATATAGGTTGTTTGTGTATAAGCCATAAGGGGTCCCATCAGGAAAACGCGGAATAACAACGCTAAGGATTTTCCTGACCATT
>CAYJIN010000214.1:0-2230 GCA_964370245.1 uncultured Desulfovibrionaceae bacterium | reverse complement strand
CATAACCGATCGGTCCAAGGTTCAAATCCTTGTGGGTCCACCACCAAAGAAAATTGCAAAGTCCCAAATCGTTCTCTTTATATAGAGGGCGGCTTGGGACTTTACTTTTCAGCTAAATCGCTTGCCCATTATCGAACGGCGAAATTTTAAAAGCTAGGTTGATTACTTCTTTTTTGCGCTGAACACTGAATAGATACATAAAAAAGATTGCGTATTAGAGAAAAAATTTATACTATCTAGAAAGATTAAAAAGAGTCTAACTTTATTAGGGGTTTCTCTACTTCTAATTATTATGAGGATAGATATGAAAATTTTAATTGTTGATGATGATAGTGATATCAGAAAAGCGATAAAACTTTATTTATTAAATGAGTCATACGAAGTTCTTGAAGCTGAAAATGGCAAAAAAGCCATTGAAATTATAAATAAAGATACAGACAAGATTATTGATTTAGTTCTTCTCGATTCTATGATGCCACAAATGAATGGCATTGAAACATGCTTAGAAATAAGAAATAAGCATGCGCTTCCCATTATTTTTTTAACAGCTAAAGCGGAAGATATTGATAAATTTGATGGTTTTTCATCGGGCGCTGACGATTATATAACAAAACCCTTTAATCCGATTGATCTCATTTCACGAATTAAAGCACATGTGAGACGTTATAGAAATTATTCCCATATGCATGTAGCGAGCGAAGCCCTTGAAGAAAATGATAATGACTTCAAATATGGCGATTTATCTATTAATTTTTCTGCACATACTGTTTCTAAAAAAGGTAAAGCAATAAAATTAACAAAAATAGAATTTTCTATTTTAGAACTTTTTTTAAAAAATCGTAAAAGAGTATATAGCCTCGAACAAATTTATACTGCTGTGTGGGGAGAACACAATATCCTCAATGCTGAAAGCACGGTTTCTGTGCATATTAGTAATTTGAGAAGTAAAATTGAAGACGATGTTTCAGTACCGCAAATTATAAAAACTGTGTGGGGAGTAGGCTATCGTGTGGATTAAAAAGTTTTTTTCTTCTTTATATATTTCCATGTTCATTAAAATGACTGGTGCTGTTCTTATAAGTGTTTTTCTTTATCTTTTTTTAGATGATTTAGCTCATCAGTACATGCAGAAAGAACACACTGAACATTTATTTTTTCTTAGCGCGGAAAAGCATCACCTTTATGCGGGTTTAATTGCGCTTTTTGTTTTTTTTCTTCTCTCAATAGTGATTATTTTAAATTTGGTAAGCTATATCAAGATAATAGAAGAGGGAATCAGAGAATTACCCAAAGAAAATAAAGAACATACAATTCCTGTAAAAGGTAGTAGTGAGCTTGCACGTTTAGCAAAAAGTGTAAATGAGATTAAAGAAGAAATTTATAAAAAAAATGAAAAAGAAAGAGAAGCCGAACGTTCACAAAGAATGCTTATAACTAATATTTCTCATGACTTACGCACGCCCCTCACTTCGATTATTTGCTATTTAGATTTGGCAACACAAAAAATATCTTTAGAAAATGAAGAATATAGCTATGTCTCATCAGCGAGAAATTTGAGTTATCGACTAAGGAATCTCATTGGTGATTTATTTTTTTATAGCAAAATCATAAGTAAAGATATAAAAATGAACTTTGTAAAAGTAAATATTAATACTTTGCTTTATCAAATTCTTGAGCTTCAAAGAGAAAAAATTATTTTCAACAATTTAATTGAAGATTCAAACAAAGCTCAAACAGTCCTTGATATAGAGCATTTCCATAGAATAATCGATAATTTACTTGATAATGCAATAAAATATAGTGCTGAAGATAAAAAAATCACTCTTACAACATCTTGCGTAAAAAACACTATAGTAATTGAAATTCAAAATTACACAGATGAAGATTTATCAAATAAAATTCAACTTCTTAGTGAAAGAATGTATAGAGCTGATGAAAATAAAAATGAAATGTCTTCAGGATTAGGATTATCAATAGTAAAAGAATTATCTCAAAGAATGAAGATAGATTTTCAACTTTTTTTTGAAAATAATGTTATTACAGCAAGGTTGGCATTGTTTAATAACTAATTGGTTTAATGTGTTTCTTTGTTTTGTTTGCAATTTCTTTAAACTTTCTTAATAATTTCTTTGAATTTTCTTAAATAAAAGCTGAAAAAATTTTAAACTTTATCCCTTACTAATATAGCTGAAGCGAAAAACCTTGATAGTGCTTCTGCTCAAAACAACGA
>CAYJIN010000213.1:0-2247 GCA_964370245.1 uncultured Desulfovibrionaceae bacterium | reverse complement strand
TATAGTTCTCGGTCGCACGTCCTGTGCGACACTCAAACCTCGTTTGATTTTTGTGCGCCCTATAGTATAAAGGGGCTGCACTCGCTAAAGTTTGTGACCTCCTGTCACAAAAAAAGCCCTATACCATTTGATATAGGGCGATTGAAGCATAGTCCGTACGCTGACAGTCAAGAGACCATTTCGGACATATATTGATTTTATGATGTTCTATTGTTTATAATTATTTGAAATAATATAATTTAAATTATTCAAGGAAATATTTTGAATAGCCTTGTAAAGCTCTAGTAATTCTTTTTGTAAGAGCTTCATGCCCGATGCTATCCCAATCGCTGTAGACGAGTTGTCCAATTTCTTTATGGCTAAGCTGAAATTCATGCTTTAATTTTATAATAAGCATATTTGTTTCTTGGGTGTTTTTCGGTGGGTGAGAAGTAATATATTCTCTTGCTATTTCAAAATCGCCAACGGTAGTAAAATCTTCACCTTGATATTCTTTGAGGTAATTTACCTCTAATGTCTCGACACTAACTATCGGTAATTTTATAGCGTTTTCTTCAATTGCGCTAAGCCACTTTCCCTTGTTTTGTGGATTAGATGTGAAAACTCCAATGTGATGTCGTATATCATAAACGCTTTTATCATAACTGCATAAAGCACAGATAACATTCCGTGCAACCCGAGGAGCATTTTCTTTTGTACATATTCGATCGTTTTCAATACATGCTTCACTATCAATAAATGTGAACCAAGATTCTTCTTTTTCTGCTTCAAAAACTTCGCTTTTTAGCAGAAAAAATTTATTGAAGATTTGAAGGTAACTCTCATAGTTTTTACGTAGGGTATCAAGCTTAAAGCAGAGAATGGTCTCCAAACTGTTATGGTTTTTCCCTATTGGATTGCCATGAAAATAAAAGGTAGCTTTTCTATTATGAATAAAATGAGCAATCTTTAGAGCAGAATCGCAATTCCAACGGAGCATTAAATCGTATAGTCCTATAAGCTTATTACTTTCCACATAAATTGGAATATATTCAAATCCTGAAATTGTATATTGATATTGTGACATAGAATCTCCTGTAAGCAGAATTAGTAAATAATTGTCCGATAAAGTACATTATATTTTTTTACAAGGCAAGAGATTTGCAGAATTTGTCTTTTATTTTCTTATATTTCCAAAAAATATTACAAAATACCTTGAATTTGAAATCGTATATTTTTTGACAATGATTTTGTTTAGGGATATTGTTATTTTTGTTGTGAAGCAAAAGCTTATAATAGGAGATAATTCATGAAAAGTAAGATTAAATATCTAATGTCACTCCATGGAACTAAGCTTAATTTCGACAAAGAAAGTATGACAATTGTGATACCTTATCCAACAAAAAAAAGTATAACGCATTACCTACAGTTTTGGGAAACTGATGAGGGACTTACAATGTCAGAAAGTATTGTTCATCAGGCGTTTAATAGGTATGCTCCAACAAATATCGACCTTGCAAATGTATATATGAAAACAATACTTCTCAACAAATTATATAGTACACAAGTCATCGATGTGTTTTCACTGGCAAAACATATCCATGAACATCAAGAGTTAGATTCTCTTATGTGTGAAGGAAATGTAAAAGCACTTGATGTGTTTAATAGTGTGCCATTGGGACGTAGCAAAAAAATGTATAATCTTTATTCTTTCGGAAGTAAGTATTGCAGTTTTCATAATCCATCAGCTTATCCACTATATGATAAATACGTGCACGCATTATTGTGTAAAATAAATGAATTAGAAAATTTTTCGGACTTTAAAAGTAAAGATTTAGATGAAAAAAATTACCAAAGGTACAAAGAAATTCTTATAAGCTTTATGGATAAGTTTAGAATTGACAAAGAAGAATTTGCCTATAAAAAACTTGATAAGTACCTTTGGCAATTAGGTAAAGATTTATTCGAAACAAAAAATGAGCTAACAAAATAACTTTTATTTACTACTCCTTAACTTATCGAGATAATCACTCCACCATTGCATCATTTTTCTGCGTTCAGGCAAAAATTCAGCATAGTTATAAGCGGCTCTTACTTTATTTCTTTCGCTGTGGGCAAGTTGTCTTTCGATAGCGTCACGATTCCAGCCTTGTTCATTCAAGAGGGTAGAGGCAAGTGAGCGGAAGCCGTGGGCAGTCATATCGTCTTTTGTATAGCCGATTCTGCGGAGTGCAACATTAATCGTATTTTCTGACATTGGGCGCAATC
>CAYJIN010000212.1:0-2318 GCA_964370245.1 uncultured Desulfovibrionaceae bacterium | reverse complement strand
TAAAAATTTTGTAAGGAGATGGGGGAGAGCCCTCTTTAAGAGAAACAAGGGGGAAGAACATTGCTTTTATAAAAGCGTGGTTTTTCCCCCTCTCTAAAAAAATCTCTAATTATTCCCATTCAATTGTTGAAGGTGGTTTTGGAGAGATGTCATAAACTACTCTATTTACACCTTTAACTTCATTAATAATACGTGTTGACATGCTTTCGAGAAGTGATTCTGGAAGGCGTGACCAATCTGCTGTCATTGCATCAACTGAATCAACAGCTCTAATTGCGATTACGTGTTCGTAAGTTCTGCCATCGCCCATTACGCCCACTGTTTTAAGTGGAAGCAATACTGCAAAGCCTTGCCATATTTTACGGTAATAACCGCTTGCACGTAATTCTTCTTGAACAATTGCATCAGCTTTACGCACGATTGCAAGACGTTCTTCAGTGATTTCGCCTAAAATACGAATAGCTAAACCTGGCCCTGGGAATGGATGACGCCATAAAATTGAATCAGGAATACCAATTTCAGCACCAACTTTACGAACTTCATCTTTGAAAAGTTCACGTAATGGCTCAATAAGTTTCATATTCATTTTTTCTGGCAATCCACCCACATTGTGGTGAGATTTGATAACTGCTGATGGGCCTTTGTGTGAAATTGATTCGATAACATCAGGGTAAAGTGTACCTTGTGCTAACCAAGCAACATCAATACCAGAAGCTTTTAATTTCTTTGCTTCTTCATCAAAAACTTCAATAAAGGTATAGCCAATAATCTTACGTTTTTCTTCAGGATCATCAACACCTTTCAATTTATCTAAGAAAAGTTTTGATGCATCAACGAAATTAAGATTTAATTCAAAACTATTTTGTAATAAATCAACAACTTCTTTACCTTCGCCAGTACGTAACACGCCGTTATCAACATAGATACAGTGAAGTTGTTTACCAATAGCTTTATGAAGTAAAACTGCAACAACTGTTGAATCAACACCGCCTGAAAGCGCGCAAATAACGTGGCCATCGCCAACTTTTTCACGTGTTTCTTCAATAACGCGGTCGATAAAGCTATGCATTGCCCAATCCGCTTTTAGCTTACAAATTTCAAACAAGAAGTTTTGAAGCATTTTTTCACCTTCAGCGCTGTGGTGCACTTCTGGGTGGAATTGAACTGCAAAAATATTTCTTTTGTGATCAGCCATCGCTGCAATTGGCAATGAAGCTGTTTTACCAATGATTTCAAAACCAGGAGGAACTTGTTCAACAACATCACCATGGCTGTTCCAAACGCGTGTTACTTTTTCAACATTTTTGAAAAGTGGGCTTTCTGCTTCAATAATTAAATCCGCAGGGCCATACTCTCTTTGATGTGATTGAGCTAGCTTTCCGCCAAGATTTAAGCCAAGAAGTTGCATACCATAGCAAATTGCTAAGATAGGCACATTCAATTCTAAAACTGTTTTATCAAATTGTGGAGCATCCTCTTCACCAACAGAAGCAGGGCCACCTGATAAAATAATAGCATCAGCATTTAATTCTTTTAATTTTTCAGAACTTACATTACATGGATGAATTTCTGAGTAAACACCAGCTTCACGCACTCTACGCGCAATAAGCTGAGTTACTTGTGAGCCATAATCAATAATAATGACTTTTGAAGACATTTTTTCTTCCTTTTTTAAGGTTTCATTATGAAATGGGGTTGGTCTTGAGGTGAAAACCACGTTTTTTTGAAAAAAACGAGTTTTTCCCCTCAAACTCCCCTTTCCTTAAAAAACAGTAATTAAGTAAAAATAATATACTCAAATTAATCTGTTTTAATAGTTAAAAATTTTGTAAGGAGATTGGGGGTGTGGGGGAAAGAACCTAACTTTTATAAAAGTTTGGTTCTTTCCCCCACAAATAGTTGTATTACTCTACACGATAGTTTGGAGCTTCTTTTGTGATGATAACGTCATGTACGTGACTTTCACGAAGACCAGCAGAACTAATTTCAACAAGTTGAGCTGTTTTGTGAAGAGTTTCTAAATCTTTTGCACCACAGTAACCCATACCTGAACGTAGGCCACCAATCATTTGGTAGATTGTTTCTGAAACAGGGCCTTTGTAAGGAACACGGCCAACAATACCTTCAGGAACGAGTTTTTTAGATTTTTCTTGGAAGTAACGATCTGATGAACCGTCTTTCATAGCGTCGATTGAGCCCATACCACGGTAAACTTTATAAGTTCTTCCTTGATAAAGCATTGTTTCGCCAGGGCTTTCTTCTGTTCCAGCAAATAGTGAACCTGCCATAACAGTGTTTGCGCCAACAGCTAAAGCTTT
>CAYJIN010000211.1:0-2351 GCA_964370245.1 uncultured Desulfovibrionaceae bacterium | reverse complement strand
TTATTCATGATTATACTCGTGAAGCTGGTTTGCGTAATCTTGAAAGAGAAATTGGCGCTGTGTGCAGAAAATTAGCAAGAAAACGTGCGGAGGGAGTAGAAGGAAAATTCATAGTTACACCTGAAATTGTTCGTGAACTTCTTGGCGCACCTAGATTCTTGGCTGATGAAAAAGATACAAGCTTCCCTCCAGGAATTGCTCAAGGCCTTGCATGGACAAGAGTTGGCGGTGAAGTATTGTTTGTAGAAGCAAGCACAATGAAAGGCAAAGGTGGGCTTACACTAACTGGGCAACTAGGTTCAGTGATGAAAGAAAGTGCAACTGCAGCCATGACTTATGCTCGCGCACATGCTGAAGAATTAGACCTTGAACCTGACTTTAATGAGAAAGTTGATATTCATATCCACGTGCCAGACGGCGCAACACCAAAAGATGGGCCATCTGCGGGTGTAACTATGATGACAGCGCTTATTTCAGCTCTTACAAATCGACCTGTGCGTGCAGATGTTTGTATGACTGGTGAAATAACCTTGCGTGGGCGAGTTTTACCTGTAGGTGGAATTAAAGAAAAAATTCTTGCCGGTGTAGCAAGAAACTTAAAATATGCAATTATTCCAAAGCAAAATGAGAAAGATTTAGAAGAAATTCCTGAAGAACTTCTCAAAAAAATTGAAGTTCGCACAGCTTCACATATTGATGAAGTGCTTGATTTTGTTTTGCTAAAGAAAAAAGTAAAGTCTACTTCTAAAGCAAAAGCAGCTCCTAAAACAAAAGCAAAAACAGCTTCTGTAAAAGAAGAAGTAAGTGATGAAAGTGCTACTGAGAATGCATAAAGCTTCTTCCAGTAGTAAAGCTTAGCTCAAAAAAATCATAAATAAAAAGCCCTGTGAATAAAATCTTCGCAGGGCTTTTCGTTTATAATAAAAATTAGTTTATCTTATATTATTCTTTTTCAGTAATAACTGTAGGGTTGATTTCATCAGTCCAACCACCACCAAGAGCCATACAAATATTTACAATTGTTGATAATTGGCTTGCTCTTGCATTTGCTAGTTGAATTTCAGCATCGAAGAGTGAGCGTTGTGCATCTAAAACTTCAAGATATGATGCATAGCCGTTATCATAGCGAATTTGCGCTAATTCAACAGCATTTGTTAATGATTCAACAATATGCTCAAATGATTTTACTACACTTGAAATGTGTTTTTGCACTGAAAGCGCAGTATGCATTTCTTTGAAAGCAGTTTGCACTGTTTTTTGATAGGTGAGCGCAGCTGCACGCATTTGTGATTCTGAAATTTTAACATTGTTATAGATTTTACCAGCTTGGAAGATAGGTGTAAGTAATGATCCACCATAAGTCCAAGCATCAGAAGCTGGTGTGAAAAGTCGGCTCAATTCAGACGATTCAAAGCCTAGCATACCTGTAAGTGAAATTGATGGAAACCAATAAGATTTTGCAACGCCCACTTGGAAGTTTGCAGAACGTAAACCAGCTTCAGCAGCTAGAATATCAGGGCGACGAAGTAAAAGTTCAGAAGGAACTCCATTTGGAAGTTGCGGAATTGGTGGAATTTGAGTAAGTGATTTTGCACGTTCAATTTCACTTTCAAAAATTTCTTTCGGTGAAGCACCAGCTAATACTTGTAAAGCAGTTTCAGCATTATCCACTTGATAGAGAAGTTGCGCGATAGTTGCACGAACTACGTCAACTTCTGTTGAAGCACGAAGATAATCAAGCTCGTTGATAAGTCCTTCATTATATTGTGCTGTGTAAATTCTTAGCGATTCTTCGCGTGTTGCAAGTGTTCTGTAAGAAACTTCTAATTGCTCATCTAAAGAAAGTAAATTAAAATAAGCTATTGCAGTTTGTGCGGTAAGAATGAGCTTAAGTGATTCTTGCGTATATTCACTTGCAAACAGTTGTTGACGTGCAGCATTATTGGCATTTCTGAATTTACCCCAAAAATCTAATTCCCAAGCCGCTTGAAAACCAGCTGTAAAAGCTTGTGCACTTGTTTGTGCAGAGGTAGAAACTGCACCTCTTTGCGCATTTTGTGCTGTTCCACCAAGGCTAATGCTTGGGAAAAGAGCAGAACGTGTCACACCTATATACGATTGAGCTTGGCTTACATTTTCAGCTGCAATCAGTAAATCATAGTTATGTGCAAGTGTTTTTTGAATAAGTGAATTGAGAGTAGGGTCTTCAAATCTTTCCCACCAAGTTGAAGTAACATTTTGTTCAGCAGTTGTTGCTGCGCTTTCTGTCCAGTTTGAAGGAATTTCAAGTGTTGGTTGAACATAATCTGGCGCAAAAGAACATGCTGAAATGATGAGCGATGAACCTAATA
>CAYJIN010000210.1:1295-2353 GCA_964370245.1 uncultured Desulfovibrionaceae bacterium | reverse complement strand
ATTCAATATCCTATTGTTGTGCGTCCTTCTTATGTTTTAGGTGGCCGTGCGATGCAGGTATGTTATTCTGATGAAGAATTAGAAGAATATTTCAAAATTCATGTTGGGAAAACAAAATTAGAACATCCTATTCTTATTGATAAATTCTTAGAAAATGCAATTGAAGTTGATGTTGATGCTTTATCTGATGGCACTGACGTGTATGTTGCTGGTGTTATGGAACATATTGAAGAAGCGGGTATCCACTCTGGTGACTCTGCTTGCACAATTCCACCATATTCACTTTCACAAAGCATTGTTGACGATATTACTGAACAAACAATTGCTTTAGCAAAAGAATTGCGTGTTGTTGGTTTGATGAACATTCAATTTGCAGTAAAAGACGATGTTGTGTATATTTTAGAAGTAAATCCAAGAGCTTCAAGAACAGCTCCATTTGTTTCTAAAGCAACAGCAGTTCCGCTTCCACGTTTAGCAACTCAAGTTATGCTTGGCAAAACTTTGAAAGAGTTAGACCCGTGGTCAATGCGCCGTGGCGGATATGTGGCTGTAAAAGAATCAGTATTCCCATTCAAAAAATTCCCTGGTGTTGATATTATCTTAGGGCCTGAAATGCGCTCAACTGGCGAAGTTATGGGTATTGCACCAACATTTGAAGAAGCTTTCATGAAAGGCCAAATTGCTGGTGGTCAAGTGTTGCCTAAATCAGGTAAAGTATTTATTTCTGTAAACGATAGAGATAAAAAAGAACTTCCTGAACTTGGTAAACTTTTCCTTGAAGCTGGTTTTGAAATCCTTGCAACAAAAGGTACTGCTGAATTCTTGAATTCATGGGGTATTATTTCAACACCGGTATTGAAAGTTTACGAAGGCAGACCAAACATTGTGGATATGATTATCAACGGCGAAGTTTCGTTAGTTGTGAATACTGCTGAAGGTAAAAGAACTGTGAACGATTCAAAATCAATCCGTCAATCAACACTTCACTATGGCGTGCCTTACACAACAACAATTCCTGGTGCAAAAGCTATTGCAAGAGCAATTGTTGCTAAAGAAAA
>CAYJIN010000210.1:0-1195 GCA_964370245.1 uncultured Desulfovibrionaceae bacterium | reverse complement strand
CCAATATTGAATAAAGAAAATTGCTAAAATATTTAGCTGGTAATAAAAGGATATAAGTTATGAAAGCATATTTAGTGCTTGAAGATGGTTTTTATCTTGAGGGAACATCTTTCACAGGTGAATTCGAACAAGGTGGCGAAGTTATCTTTAATACAGGTATGACTGGCTATCAAGAAATTCTCACTGATCCAAGTTATACAGGGCAAATGATTTGTATGACTTATCCTCTCATTGGTAACTATGGTATTAATGAAGAAGATATGGAATCAGGCCGAGTGCACCTTACTGCACTTATTGTGAAAGAATGCTGTAAAGAACCTTCAAACTGGCGTGCAAAAGAAAGTCTTCCAGAATTTCTTATTCGTCACAATGTGCCTGGAATTGAAGGAATTGACACTCGTGCGCTTACTGTTCACCTTAGAACAGCTGGTGCAGTGCGTGGTATTATCTCAACAAAAACTGATAATATTGAAGAACTTATTGCAAAAGCAAAAGCTATTCCTTCAATGGAAGGTCAAAACCTTGTGCCAAAAGTGGCGCCAACTGCTCCATATTTTTGGAATGGTAAAGCCCCACAAGAAGCAAAATTAAACGCTGATGGTAGCTATAATTGGAATAATAATAACGAGCCAAAAGTTGTTGTGTATGACTTTGGTATTAAATGGAATATCTTGCGCTTATTACAAGAGCAAGGGCTTGATTTATTAGTTGTTCCTCCTTCATTTAGCGCAGAAGCTGTAAAGAAAACAGGTGCTGAAGCTGTGTTCTTGTCAAACGGCCCTGGTGATCCTGCAACATTGAAAGACGAAATTGAAACTATCAAAGTTTTAGTTGAAAACTATCCTGTTGCTGGTATTTGCTTAGGTCATCAACTTCTTGGTCATGCACTTGGTGGCACAACTGAAAAATTAAAGTTTGGTCACCATGGTTGTAACCACCCTGTGAAAGATTTACAAACTGGTCGTATTGAAATTTCATCACAAAACCACGGTTTCGTAGTTATTAATGATGAAGTTGAAACTACACATATCAACCTAAATGATAATACAATCGAAGGTTTCAAACATAAAACTAAGCCAATTATTGCTGTTCAACATCACCCTGAAGCAGCTCCTGGCCCAACAGATTCACGTTCATTTTTCTGTCAATTTAGAGAATTACTCAAAAATAGTCTTGGAAAATAATTTGAATTTAT
>CAYJIN010000209.1:0-2358 GCA_964370245.1 uncultured Desulfovibrionaceae bacterium | reverse complement strand
TGGACTATCCCTGCCGATAAAATGAAGATGGATAAAGAGCATCTCGTCCCACTATCAAAGCAAGCTCTCACTATCTTAGAAGAACTGAAGCTCTTTACAGGCGATAAAGATTTTATTTTTCATAGTTCCCTGTCAAAGCTTGGCCATATTAGAGGTGAAAGTCTTTCCAAGGCTTTACGTGATAATTTAGGCTATAGAGATAAGCACACTATCCACGGATTTAGAAGTATGGGAAGCACTTTACTCAATGAAAAAGGCTACAGGCATGACATTATAGAAAAATCGCTTGCGCATTCTGGAGAAGACAAAATACGAGCTATCTACAATAGAGCTGAATATTTAGCTGAAAGAAAAAAGATGATGCAAGATTACGCTGATATGTTAGATGAATTAAAGGCAGTTGAAGACAAAAGAAAATAATGGAGTTTTATATATGAAATTCAATAAAATAGATATGTCAACTTGGAATAGAAAAGAAACCTACCTTCACTATATGAATGATATTCCATGCACCTATAGTATGACTATAAATTTAGATATAACTAATTTTATGAACAAAATAAAAGAAAGCAAAATAAAATTTTTTCCAAGCATTTTATATAGTATTAGCTCTGTAGTGAATAAGCATAAAGAATTTCGCATGGACTTAGATGAAGACAATGAACT
Organism: uncultured Desulfovibrionaceae bacterium; assembly: GCA_964370245.1. Lineage (GTDB taxonomy): Bacteria > Desulfobacterota > Desulfovibrionia > Desulfovibrionales > Desulfovibrionaceae > CAYJAZ01. The sequence goes on along the minus strand of CAYJIN010000209.1, from coordinate 1,692 downwards.
TGGTTATTATGAATTTTCAAATCCATGTTTTACTGTATTTCATGAAACAACAGAAAACTTTACAAACATCTGGACAGAATATTCAGAAAATTTTCCTGATTTCTTACAAAACTATGAAAATGATATGAAAAACTATCAAAATGAAACACTCAAATCAAAACCATTACAAGGCAAGAACAATTTTAATGTTTCAGTTATTCCCTGGACAAGTTTTACAGGATTTAATTTGAACTTACCTAAAGGGTATAATTATTTTCCTCCTATTTTCACAATAGGTAAATACTTCACATCTGAAAACAAGCTGCTACTTCCTATGGCTATACAAGTAAATCATGCCGTATGTGATGGATTTCATCTTTCAAGATTTATAACTGATTTACAGAACACAGTTGATTATTTCTAAACTGAGTGTTGCTTGTAATTGTTGACTTTTTAAGTGAATTTATAACGATGGGATAACCTAAAAGGTTATTCCTTTTTTTATGACAAAAATAGATTTAAAAAGGAAAAATAAGAAAAAATAAGAAAATAAAAGACTAATTAAGATAAGTGCTTGCATAAAAAATATCCTTGTGATACAACTACGCTCAAATTCAAATAGCTTCAAACTCAATGGAGCTTTGGAGCACATAAGGAGACGAAATGTCACAAAGTTTAAATTATGGTTACACTTTACCCAAAGAAGGATTTGTCCGACTTCCACAAGTCTTAAAAGTCATTCCAATCAGCAAAACTCAGTTCTGGTTAGGAATTAAAGAAGGACGTTTCCCCTCACCAATTAAATTGGGCGCACGAACAAGCGCATGGAGGGTGAACGATATTCGCGAGCTTATCGAAAAAATAAGTAACGCTTAAATAAAAATAAATTTTGCAAAATTATGCTTACAAACTTTTAAGAATTTTACATTTTCTAAACTTTTTTACTTTGAAGTTATTTGAAAATGCATTGTTTAATACGAAACCTTTCCATGAGAAGCGCCAAGCTTTCATTATTTACTTTTTATTTGAGTAATAAAGAAAAAACATGCTTCGTTTTGCAAAATTAAGAAAAAAAGTAAAAAAAAATCTGCAAAAATAAGAGATTTTTTGAGTAATTATTCTAGTTACAGATAAAGCCAGAAAATATCAGATAAATACAAACTCAAAAAGCATAAATCTGCACTTTCGGTTCAGAATCTTTCTTATTTTTGCAGTAGACGAAAAGGCAGGACAGGTAATACGACGTCATAAAATTTTGCCGTCTATTACATTGTGATTTATTCGCTACACTCAACATTTAAAACAAGAAGAAAAAAATGAAAGAAAAGATTAAAAGAAAAATGAAAATGCAAGTCTATCTTACCCAAGAAGAATTTGAACAAATAGCCCAATCAAGCAAGTCCACAGCTTTGTCAATTTCAACCTTTGCAAGAAAAGTATGCTTGGGTTCAAAAGTGGTAAGCATGGAAGATGTAATGCTAAGGCGTGAACTTAGAAAGCTTGCTGCTGATTTAGGTCGACTAGGTGGACTTTTCAAACTTGCCCTCACAGAAGAACAGGAAGAAGCAAGCCTCATGAGAAAAATTCTAAAAGATATAGAGGAAAATAAAGAATTGCTAAAGAGTAAAATTAGAGAACTTGAATCATAAACAAGTAACTAATTCTATATAATATAATAGATCTCAATTTCGCTTAAGCGATTTCGCCAGAACG
>CAYJIN010000208.1:0-2386 GCA_964370245.1 uncultured Desulfovibrionaceae bacterium | reverse complement strand
TTATTGCATAGTCTGCCGCTTCAACACATGCACTAACAGTGCTACTTTCCACAATACCAAGAGCTGAAATTGGGCCACGTTCTTCTTTTTCCATAGCAGATAAAGCAGAACCTTTGCCTATAGCTCTTAAAATTTGTGGTGAAATATTTGAAATCACGAAAGAACCAGCAAGTTTTATATTTTGTGATTCTGCTAAAGAAATTGCAGTGCTCACAGAAGCTCTATCACCTGAAATATAAATCATATACTTACCAGGGCAGATAGTGCCAGCTTTAATAAGCTCTATGTCTGAGGCTTTGAGCATGCTATCGCTCAGGCTTGCACCTAAAGCAATGCTTCTGCATTCTACAATTCCTAAAGTATCCATATCTTATTCTTCCCACTGTGATTCATCTAAAATTCCAACAATTGCCGCATCAACAGGCGCATCTGATTGTGATAATGCAAGGCGTGCAGAACTTCCTTGAGTAATAAGAACACGTTCGCCTATGCCTGCACCAACGCAATCAACAGCAACAAAACTTTCCAGATATTGAGAGTTATTTGCTAAATCGATTCGTTGAACAACCATAAGTTTTAGCCCATTAAGAGCTTGTTCTTTACGTGTTGCCCACACATTTCCTTTCACTTCGCCTATAATCATTTTGAATCCTTATCATTCACAGTCTAATTTTAGAGATTGCCTTCTTTGCAATTCATTGCAATGCCAAGTGGGGTAACTAAAAGCGGATTTTTTGGTTTATGCACAGGCAAGCCTGTTTCTTTAGCAATAACTTTTTCCATGTTTTCTAAGCAACATGTTCCACCCACAAGATAAATAGCTGAAACTTCATGGTTTTGTATGTGTTTTTTTACAATAGTACCCATTTTTTCAACAACAGCAGCAACAACAGGGAAAATTTCCTTATGTTTACTGTTTTGTTTTTTCATCTTTTCCGCTTCATCAAAAGGTATACCATAACTGCCAGCAAGTACAAGTGAAAGATGTGTTCCACCAGTTGGTTCATCAGCAACATACACAACTTTGCCATCTTGCAAAATAGATAAACCAGTTGTGCCGCCACCAATATCAACAATAACACCGTTTTCAATGTTAAGCACAGCATTTGCAGCTGTTGGCTCATCAAGAATATTGATTACTGTTAATCCGCTTGCTTCAACAACATGTTTGTGTGTTGCGCAATCTCTTGAACCCGTTCCAGGAGGAACGGCAATTGCCGCTTTATCAAGGCTACGACCAAGTCTTTCTTCAAGTTGGTTTACAAGTCTTTTCACGATAGTGGTTGCGCCGATATAATCAACAACAATACCATCTTTCAAAACTTGCGCAAATTCCATTGCATAAGCAACAGGCTCTAAAGCTTTATTTAATACTACAACAACTATATAAGCAGTGCCAAGGTCAACCCCTGTAAGAAGTTCTTCATCATCTGAAACTTCTCTTGTATTTTCTAAATAAGCTTCAAGCTCTTCAATTTGAGCATCAATTGCGGCAAAATCATTCATATTAATTGTTTCTTTCCTAGAATTGTTCCAGTAACTTTAGATGCCCAAGCTGCGCTGTTTCCTTCATCAGAATCAATATGCATAGCAAGCTTGAAAGAAGGGTGAACACGCACTAAAACATCTTCTAGTATAACAGGGCGAGTTGAATTTAGGCGAACTTGAACAAGGTCATTATCTTGCAAACCATAATGCATTGCATCTTCAGGCGACATATGAATATGTCTTGCAGCAACAATAGCGCCCTCTGAAAGACCAACGATATTAAGCTGTGAAGAAAGCACAATACCAGGGGTTGATTGCGTGTCACCTGATTGGCGAACAGGAGCATCAACACCTAACATACGCGCATCAGTTTTTGAAATTTCAACTTGTGAAGCACTGCGTGAAGGGCCAAGAACTGCAACATTATCCATAACGCCTTTAGGGCCGATAAGTCTTACTCTTTCATTGCAAAGAAATTGCCCAGGCTGAGAAAGCTCTCTTGCCATAGTAAGCGGCGCACCAAATAAAGTGATAGCATCAGCTTCACTTAAATGTACGTGGCGTGCAGAAAGCTCAACTGGAACTTCCATGCCCACGCATTTAGCCTTGTTTGCAGAAGAAAAAGAAGAAGGTTGCAAACAGCTTGTTTGCGCTTGTGTGCATGCTTGCTCTTTATTAGTAAGAACGTCGCTCACTATTTTTTGAACTAATTCAACTAAGATTTTATTATCCATTACTGCTCCAACATTTGGATATTTTCTTTTCGAGAGATGAAAATAATTATAAAACTACTTTCAATCTCTCGAAAAAATTTTTTATGCACGTGAAGGTAAAATCATTTCAACTTCTGAATGTGGGCGAGGAATAACGTGAACGCTAACAAGTTCACCAACTTTTT
>CAYJIN010000207.1:0-2389 GCA_964370245.1 uncultured Desulfovibrionaceae bacterium | reverse complement strand
TGACCAAAAGTAGGGGAATTTTCCCTAATATCAACAGCTACATCTAAAACTTTACCCTCTAAAACACGCACGAGTTTTGCCTGAGCAAATTCGCCATCTTGCGCATGCAAGCCACGAATTACGCCATAGCAAGATTTTGATTGATTGTCTTGTAAGAAGATGTTTTCAATGCCATTTTCTTTGAATTTTGCATGGTTATAGCTTTCAAAGAAATAGCCTCTATCATCAGCAAAAACTTGAGGTTCAATGATAACAAGACCTTCAATGGCAGTTTTAATAAAGTTCATGGAATTCCCTGTAAATTTTTTGTAGATATGTTTTATAGTCGCCATCTTTTAAAGAGTCAATAATTGCAAGCATTTGTTCGTCTTTAATGAAGCCACGACGGTAAGCAATTTCTTCAATACATGCAATTTTAAGGCCTTGGCGTTTTTCCATAATTTGAACAAATTGCCCCGATTCCATCAAGCTATCAGGAGTTCCAGCATCAAGCCAAGCATTACCACGGCGCATAGGAACAACATTCATTCTGCCTTCTTCAAGATACATGTTGTTGAGATCAGTAATTTCAAGTTCTCCACGTGCTGATGGCTTGAGTGATTGCGCTTTTGCAACAACATCAGGAGGGTAGAAATATAAGCCAACAGATGCATAGTTAGATTTAGGATTTTTTGGCTTTTCTTCAATAGAAATAGCTTTATAATCTTTGTCAAATTCTACAACACCAAAGCGTTCAGGATCAGAAACGTGATAAGCAAAAATTGTTGCTTTTTCACCTTTGTTTTTGTTTACTTCATTTTGGAAAGTTGCAAACTGTTCACCCATATAGAAAATATTATCGCCAAGAATAAGGCAAACATCGTCTTCACCAACAAAATCAGCACCAATTGTAAAAGCTTGTGCAATACCTTTTGGTTCTGCTTGAACAGCATACTCAATGTTTAGGCCAAGTCTTTCACCATTACCAAAAAGTTTTTCAATATTTGGTGTGTCTTGCGGTGTTGATATAATTAAAATGTCTTTTATTCCAAAAAGCATTAAAGTAGATAAAGGGTAATAAACCATAGGTTTATCGTAAACAGGCAAAAGCTGTTTTGATGTTGTGCGAGTGAGTGGATAAAGGCGTGTGCCTGAACCACCAGCAAGAATAATTCCTTTCATAATACATACCTCATGAAGTAGATGATATTATTTACCATAATTAAGAATAAAGTGCAAGAATTCAGACTGGCAGAGAAATTAGAAATTAGAAAAGTCTAACACTCATTTCTAACCTCTTATTTTCTTGACATTATTTAAGTTTGTGTATATTGATATATGTATAAGCATATACAACTATTTGTATATAAATAGGTGAATGTAAATAAATGTAAACTGAATTTAGTATGCAGATATAAGTATACAGATAAAATATAGAGGGTCAAATGGCTGAAATAGTAGCGATAATTAATCAAAAAGGTGGCGTTGGTAAGAGTACAACAGCGGGTGCTCTTGGTTATGCATTAGCAAAGAAAGATAATAAAGTTTTATTTATTGATATGGATGCACAAGGTAATTTGAGCTATACTTTAGGTGCAAAGATTGATAATCAAAATATCATGCAAGTTTTACTGAAAGAAATGAGCGCTAAAGAATGCGTGAAAACATTTGATGATATCGCGCTTATTTCTTCTGCGCCTAATTTGTCTGGTGCCGATGCTATGCTTATTGAAACAGGCAAAGAATTTAGATTGTCTGAAGCTCTTGAAGAAATAAAAAACGAATATGATTATATTATTATTGATACACCGCCAGCACTCAGTATTCTAACTGTGAATGCACTTGCAGCGGCTGATTCAGTGATAATTCCTTCACAGGCAGATGCTTTTAGCTTGCAAGGGATAGGGCAATTTTACAAAACCTATGAAACGGTGAAAAAATATTGCAATCAAAAGCTTTCAATAAAAGGAATTTTACTCACACGTTTTAATGCACGTTCTGTAATCAGTAAAGACATGAAGAAAATGTTAGCGCAAACTGCTGAACAAATTGGAACAAAACTTTTTGAAACTGAAATTCGTGAATGTGTTGCAACAAAAGAAGCGCAAGCTTCAAAAGTGAATATTTTTGATTATGCAAAAAGAAGTAATGTTGCAAAAGATTATGAAAAATTAGCCGAAGAAATTTTTTCTTAGTAGGGGAAAATCATGAAAAAGAAATCATTTACCGATAATCCTGCAGAGCAATTTATAAGTTCATTTTCAGTTGAAAAAAAAGAAGAAAGCAATGTAATTTCAGAGCCTGTAATTGCAGATAAATTTGAAACTAAAAAAATTCCTGATGGTTATAAAATTGACCCACGTTTTATTGAAAAAAGAAGCAAACGTTTAAATCTTCTTATGCAACCAAG
>CAYJIN010000206.1:0-2435 GCA_964370245.1 uncultured Desulfovibrionaceae bacterium | reverse complement strand
CCTCAACCGAAAAAGGAAGTAAGAACAGAACTTGCTTCCTTTTTCCTTTAAATATGCTAGATAAACATTTGCTTCAAAAAAAGATAAATTTGTTTTCAATTTTGAATAAATCTTAAAAAATAAAAGCAACATCACTATGACATTGCTGTTAAATTGAGTAAGATTATTTCTTTGTGGTATTATATTTTTAGGCTTTGTTCACCATAATATCAATGAGGTTGATATCAATATCTTTCATGCTTTCATGGGAAACACGGGCAATATTTTCAATAGTGTTTTCAACAGCAGCGCTGATTATTCCGTCCATTTCAGTTGGTGTGCTGCCATGCATAGAAAGATGAGCCGCTAAAACTGCTTCACCAGCACAAGTGCAAAGCTTTGAAGCACAAGAATCTTTTGCGCCATCGCACATAATACCTGAAAGGTTAGAGAAGATATTTTGCATTGCGCCTTCAATTTCTTGCTGATTGCCACCTAAAAGCCATGTTATACCCGCCGAAGCGCCAGCACCAGTGAAAAGAGCACTGCAAATTGGCGATAAAATTCCTACAGCATATTTCATTCTAATAGAAACAAGATAGCTGATAAATAAAGCACGAAGCATTTTTTCTTTGCCAAGGTTTAGAAATTCGCACGTGGTAACAATCGGCAAGCTTGCTTCAAAGCCTTGGTTACCACTGCCAAGCATAGTCATTGCTGTTCTTGGGCCACCACCCATACGCATATCAACAGCTGCTGCAACGCGCATTTTCACTTGATAGAATAAATCGTTAGGAACAACATTCTTATCCATCATTTTCTTGAAAGTTTTACCAATTTTCATGCCATAATCATTCGTAAGCCCTTCATCAGAAGCAGCTTTATTCATTTTTATAGGTTCTTCAAGGAAGGCTAATTCATTTATATCAATATTTTCAGCTGCACTAATGAGATCTGCAACATTTAAAGACATTATATCAGAGCTTTTTTTGTCTTTTAATTCAGTTTTTACGTTGATAAGAATTTTTCCATCTTTTTCAAGGTGAACCATTTTATCATGGCTATCATATGTGATTGAATAAGCTTTTTCACTTTCGTTTGTTGCTGTAACCTCAATAAGAAGATGCGATTCTTTGATGAATTCTAGGCTTATGAAATCTTTTTCAAGATAGTTGTGTGCTTTTTTGATAAGCTCTGGGGTAACATCAGCAAAAATTTCCATTGTGTTATTTTCTTTTTTCAGAAGATAACCAAGAGTTGCTGCAAGGGGGATTCCGTTTTCTTGCGTACCAGGAATTGTTACAAAATAAGCATTTTTAAATATGTTAGAGCTTACTTTTAAATGTATATGTGTTGGTTCATTTTCTAAATGAACGCAAGTGTTTGAAACAGCAAGGCCAACGGCAACAGGTTCTGTGCAACCAAGGCTAGGAATAAGTTCAGATTTTACTAAATCTGCAAGTTGTTGATAATTCATGGTATTTATTTAAATCCTATTGTTTTATATTGATATGTTTTATGTGTTTTTATTGTTTGTTGAAAGAGTTTTTGAAAAATTGAATCCTACAATTTTGTAAAAAGCATTGTGATTTTTAGCATAAGTAAAAAGCTGTGTCAAAAGATAAAATTCTCTTTGCAGTTCATTTGACTAAAATGAAAGTAAATGAATAATTTCAAGATTAAAATTTACTATAAATATTGCATAAGCTCATGAAGAAAGAGATTTACAAGGCTTGAAGCAGGTCTATTTTTATGTTCAACACTATAAAAAATTCTTTTAAATTGGATGTTTGTCACATTAACAGTATGAAGAGCGCCTTCCTCTAATTCAGCTCGCACAACATAAGGGGAAAGGCAGGCAAGAGTATCAGGATTTTCTAAAAGATAGAGTATAGGTCTGTAGTGGTTGAATGACATATAGTTTTTTGGTCTTAGGCCTTTTTCGCTAAGATTATTGATAAAAACTTCACGAGTTGCCGAACCTTTTTCACGCAGGAGCCAATTTTTATCAATCAATTCTTCGATTGTATATTGCTTATTATGAGCAAAATCTTTATCTGTAGTAACAATGATTAAACTATCTTCAACAAGCGGTTTTATGCGCACATTTAAGCTGTGCACCTCACCTTCAACAAGGCCAATATCATAACGCCCATCTTCAACACCTGCAACAATTTCTGCGGTATTATCAGCTTCACAATAGAGATTAGCACTTCTATGAGTTTTATTGAAATCGTAAAGAATTTGGGGTATTATAAAGTCTGCAAGCGTTGTTGAAGCGCCAATATAAGCTTCCCCAGAAAATTCTTTTGTGGTAAGCGTTGCAAAAGTTTCCTTTATTTGTGCTGTGATTGGCAGAAGTTTTTCATGCAGTAATTTACCTTTTTCATTGAGTATGAGGCGGTGTTTTACTCTATCAAAAAGCAAGGTGCCAATCTCTTCTTCAAATGCATGTA
>CAYJIN010000205.1:0-2441 GCA_964370245.1 uncultured Desulfovibrionaceae bacterium | reverse complement strand
ACCCAAGATTGATTTTTGAATCTAGGTAATATCTTTTTTAGTGTAAGTGTATATATTATTTTTATTATCTATTTGATTTTTTAGATCATTTCAAGAAATGCTTCAATGCGCACTTTTAGCTGTTCGGTGTCTGACTCAGAATAATCACTTTCTATATGCAAGAATGGAAGTTCTAGTTCTTCTTTTACATATTTTTTTATGCGGCTTGATTCAGTTTCATAGGTTTGACAGCCATGCCATGTGAGGTCGATAATTGCATCAACAGAAAAATCTTTTGCCATTTCTTCAAGGGCTTTATAGCGTAATGGATTTGGCGACATAACAGCACAAGGAACATCAAGATAGCCTTTTGCAAGTGCGTGAATAGGTTCAGCATTTTCATCAATTTTTATGCGAGTTTTCTTGTAACCAGAGCAGTTATCAAGGCAAACAACACTGCCGCCGCATTGCTCAATAAGATTTATTACTTTGTGCGAACCCATTCCAACAGGTACACCACTTAATAGTATGCGTGGAGCATTTATAGAATTGCAACTTTCGCCTGCTTCAACTTTTTCACGAATTTCTTTTGCGATATTTTCTAAGCAGTTAATTGCAAATTCTTTATCAACTAGAAAGGCAGATTTGAAGATAAGTTCTAGCAGTTCCATGCCTGTTATTGGCGATGGTTTCATTTGTGCTAAATCCATCACTTCCTTGATTGCTTTACGCTCTTTGTTGATAAGTGCTATTGCATTACGGAGTTTTTCTTCTGTGATTTCAACATTAAAATCTTTTTCTAATCTTTTTATATAGAGTTTTAGTTCATCTTCCCAATAAGCAAGAGCTTTTTCGTCTTGCTTTTGTGGAAGTTGTAAAAGCATAAGTGGCACTCTTTCTTGAAGAAATTCATACATTTTCTTTTTGCCATCGCAAGTGCTGTCTGCAACAACAATGTCAGAAGCAGAAAGATATGCGCATGAATCAAGCAGTGAAAAGCCAAAACTACTTTTAATGAGTGGACAAAGCCCACGAGGAAGAACTTCTTCAGCAGCTGCTACAGAATCGTTTTTTGTTCCGCAAAGTGAAACCGAGATTGCCCCAGCAGCAACAGCAATTTCAGTTGGCGTATAAAGGCAATATTGCCCTACAACTTTTGTGCCTTCTTTTTTTATTTTTTCAAGATTGATAGCATTTTTGTCAAAAGCAGTTGTGAGTATTTCATAACTTGTTGTTTTCATGTTTAGTCCTTAAAATTCTTTATTTAAAGTTATAATGTGAAGAAAAATAGTATATAAGAAAAGCTTACTGATTATTTTATGTGTTTGCTTTGAGCTTTTTCCTGTAAGCTTGCCCAGCAAAAAGAGCAGCACCTAAAGCGCCCATACATTGTGGATTTTCAGGCACTTGCACATCAATTTCTAATACATCTGCTAAATGCTTTGCAAAGTTTGGATTCGTTGCAAGCCCGCCAGTGAAAATGCATTGCCCTTGCCATGAAATGCGCCCTGAAAGTGAGCGCATACGCTTTGCAATGGAAGTGAAAACGCCCGCGGCTAAATCTTCTTGATTTACACCTTTGGCAAGTAAGCCAATAATCTCGCTTTCAGCAAAAACAGCGCACATGCTTGAGATGTTCGCTGGTGTTCCTTTGGCTGCGGCATTGCCTAATTCTTCAAGGCTAAGCCCTAAAATTCCAGCAATAACTTGCATAAATCTGCCTGTTCCTGCAGCGCATTTATCATTCATCATAAAATCGGAGACATTTCCGTCTTTATCAATGCTGATAACTTTACTATCTTGCCCGCCTATATCAAGCACTAAACCAGCATTTGGATGTAGATAAGTTGCTGCTTTTGCATGGCATGAAATTTCAGTTTTCACTTCATCAACAAAGGGCAGAGAAACTCTTCCATAGCCAGTTGCCATACTATATTTAATGTCTGCTATTGTAATATTCCCTTCTTTGCACGCTAATTCAAGCGCTGAATAAGCAGATTCTTTCGGAGTCCAACCAGTGGGATACACAGCAGATGCAATAATTTTCTTTTCTGTTAATTCATAAACTACAGCTTTTGCCGCAATAGAACCAACATCTATTCCCGCAAGATAAATAAGATTTGATTTTTGTGAAGGCATTCTTTTCACCCCTTTAACTTATTATAATAATAGGTAAAACCTATGACTAACCTTTTGTATAAGGGTGATTAATTTTAACAAATAAAATAGATAGAATACACCTATAGTAAATCTATACTATAAGATTATTTGTTTTGAAAAAAGATAAACCTACCCTTCAAGATTAGAAAGGTCAGGTGAAGCCAAGGGCGCAAATAAGCGTGGCTAAAATTAATAAAGAGAAAGAAGAAATGGAAAACAATAAAGTAGAGCGCACATTTTGGTGTGCCTCTAAATTTTTTGTTTGATAGAAAGAAGTTTTTTGTAACATTCTTATTTTTCCA
>CAYJIN010000204.1:0-2446 GCA_964370245.1 uncultured Desulfovibrionaceae bacterium | reverse complement strand
ATAGAAGAGATGACAGAAGAGATGGAAGGCAAGGTGAGGGACAAACACCTGCAGTTCCACAAGATATTTCTTTTGATTATGCTTTCAAAACTCCTTATTACTTCACTGAAAATGGCGAATTAATGCTTGATGTTGTAGAGATTGCTGATCTTTACGAACCAAATTTATTAGTTACCTATAAAGAAGAAATTCTTACTTTACAATATACAATCACAAATAAGAAAACTGCTGAAATAACAGTTCCTGCAGTGAGCGAAAATGTAGCTGCTGAGCCTAATGTAAATGCTGTGCTTGCTGAAGGTGAAGCAACTGCACCAGCAAATCCAGAAGCTGAAAAAGAAGAAATAGCGCCTATTCCTATGACAGAACTTACTTTTAATAAAGAAGTGTTTGTTTTTACTGTAGATATGGACGATGATGAAAGCGCGGGTCTTCTTACTCATACAGTATATACTCCTGTTGTTATTCAAGAAAAACCAGAACTAGCAAAAGATGTTGTAGAACCAACTTTCACTGCAGTTGACGAAGCTAAATCATTTAAAGATAAAGCTATTACTTTGAATGCACCAATTGAAATTATTGAAAATTACCTTTTTGCACCTATTTCAATTGTTACCAATTTCAATGAAACGATACAAAAAGATGCTACAACATTAACAGTAACAAGCAATATTGCTGATAAAGCTAATGTTAAAAAATTAAGCCAAATCAAAAACGAAACAAAAGAAATTGAAAAAAGCCCTGAATTTTTATCAAAAGAAAATTTTGAGCTCATCTACGCAATGATTGGGCCTGCTGGTGCTGCAATTGTTCTTCTTGTTTTTGTTGCAACTTATCTTGCTTTGAAAAACTTCTACTACCTTACTTTCGTTTGGTTACAGTTCAAAAGAAAATTCAAGAAATATGATAATGAATGCACAATGCTTGATGAAGAAAAAGAATCAAAAAATCCACTTATTCAATTGATTAAAGAGATTACTTCACTAAAAATTAAAGATCCTACAGCTCTTAGAATTGAGGTTGCATTCATTTTCCAAAGAAACCTTGAAATGGTTGTGCAAGATTTATCTTATATTCGTCTTATCAGTGTAATTTCACCATTGCTTGGCTTGCTTGGAACAGTTCTTGGTATGGTTGACGTTTTCCAAGCGATTGCAGAATCATCTTCACCTGATCCAGCAGATTTAGCTGCAGGTATCTGGTCAGCACTTCTCACAACAATTTTAGGTTTGTCAGTTGCAGTACCAACTTTGATTGTTTACTATTACCTTTTACTCAAATTCAAAAGATATCAAAATAGAGCAGTAACATATAGTATTCGCTTAAACGAAGAATGCAGCGAATATGAGAAAATCTAGGAGTTTGCGATGAACGATTTGTTAGATGACGATGCAGGTGTTGATATTACACCACTTATTGACGTTGTTTTTATGCTTTTGGTTTTCTTTATTATGACAACAACTTTCTCAAAGCCAGTTGTTGATGTTATTCTTCCAACTGCGTTAGAAACTGAAGAATTAGAAAAACAAGAAGAAATTGTTATTGCTATCACAGAAACAGGCGGTATCTTCTATAAAGATGTAAGCTTGAGCGAAGGGCAATTTAATGCGCTTTTAGCTGACCACCCAACAACTAGAATAAATCTTCACGTAGATAAAAAAGCTCCTTTTGACTCCTTTATTCAAGTTATTGATAAAGCTAAAGCAAGAGAAGGAGGCAGTTTTGTTATCAGCACAGAAAGTGAGTAGGTATCACTCCTTTGGGGGGAAAACGCTCCATAGCAGTAAAGCGCTTAGTTGGGCAACAATTGTTGCTACTTTATCGTTGATATTGTTTGCTGGTGTTGAAATTATTATTGAACTTCCACAAGTTGCGAAATTATTCAAACTTCCGGAAGAGATAATTATTCACGAACCGCCTAAAAAGAAGAAATTCGAAATTCTTTTTACAAATAATAGCGAATTTATTTACATGCTTGAAGTTAAAAAACCTGTTATTGAACCACCTAAAAAGGAACCACCACCAAAGCCTGAACCCCCAAAACCTAAGCCAAAACCTCTGCCACCAGTTGCACAACCAAAGGTTGCACCCGTAGTTGCACCTGTAGAAGCTCCAGTTGGCAAACCAGAGGGCGAACCAGGTTCAGGAGGCGCTTCTGGCGATCAACTCATGGCAGAACTTATTTCTTATGTAAATAAGCATAAAGTTTACCCACGAGCAGCGCAAAAACGTGGTGTTCAAGGTATTAACTATATTACAGTAAATATTGATCCTAACGGTAAAATTACAAGCGCAAGTCTTGGAAAAGGAATGGGCAATACAACTCTTGATAATGCTAGTAAAAAGCTTGCTGAAAAATTGACATCACTAAGGTTATCAGCGCCTAACAAAGCTTTAAAAGTTAATGTTCCAATTCACTATACTTTTAAAGACTAGCAGAAAACTG
>CAYJIN010000203.1:0-2471 GCA_964370245.1 uncultured Desulfovibrionaceae bacterium | reverse complement strand
AACTCTATCCCTAACATTCAACAGCAAACAAACCCCTTTGCTGTTATTATTTATTTAATCCCCATAAACATTAAACACAAACAAAGTTCTATAATTCAAACTCTGAAGAAAGGTTATACCTTTTCTTTTTTTTCTTGTCAAGAGAATATATTACTAACAAAGAGTCGAATAAAATGATAATTATCTAAAATTACAAAGTTTTTTATTTCATGTTTAAAAATATTTTATGCATTGTTAATCTAAATTTGATAATTCGAACAAAATAAATAAACAGTGAATTAATACATAAAACAAAACAAGATTATTACACAAGAAAAAAAACTCTTGATAGCCGAAACTATCAAGAGTTTTATTTCACTAATTTAGAGGGAATTAGTTTGATTAGAATTTAACGCTAAGCCCTAGAGTAAATGTTAATGGGTTTACATAGCTATCATTTGTTGTACTTCTGCTACTTGTAAGAAGGTTATATACAGCAAATGTTGTTGTATATTTCTCTGCCCAAATTTTGCTTATTGCGAAGTTTACATCATAGTAATCAAATACATAAGGATCGCCATATCCATTCTTTGTATCGTATGTTGATAAGAAATAGTTATCGCTTGAACCATAGTTCTGCATATATTTACCCCATAAATCAACATTTAAGCCAAGTTCTGCATTATTGTAGCCTAACCCAAATGTATATGTGTGTTCTGCATAGTCACCTAAACGCTCTGAACGACCTTCTTGTCTTTTATCAAGCCAGTTATAAGCTGCAGTTATTCTGAAGTTTTCTAAGAAATCATAAGCAAGATTGAAATCAATACCTTGAGTTGTTGTGTCTAATGGAGTATATGTTCTAATAGACACTCTGTAACCAGCACCGTATGGGTTTCTTGGATCACTTGTTAGACCAATATATTCTGGACTATTGAAATCATCCGGATTATCACTGAATTGCACTTCTGAGCCATAGTTACCGTCATACATTTTATAAAAGTATGCTATAGAACCAGTTAAGTTGCCAAATTCACCTTCATAAGCAATTTCCCACGCATAACCTTCTAAAGGCTTGAGTTCTTGACTGCCAATTACACGCTGACCTTCTGTATGCGTAGCGTACCCATCGTTACCTCTACTTTCTGCACCGTCTGTGTAAGACAAGATAGGCGCTGAATAAGCAGTACCAAAGCTTGCTTTCAAGCGTTGATTAGGAGTAAGTTTATAAGTTCCGCCTAATTGATAAGTGAGAGCTCCATCAAAGGAGGAGTTATAGTCGTAACGAATAGCAGGAATCAAGAATAATTTTTCATCAAGAAGTGAAATTTCATCCTGTACAAAGATGCCTAAGCTTGATCTGTCAATATAACCAGCATTAAGTACATCAGTATTATTGTTTTGTGTGTCTAATCTGTATTGGAAACCTACAGTAAGAGCATTCCAATCATTAAAGAACCATGTATCTTGTCCATTTGCAGTGTATGTTCCCATATCATAAGAGCTATAGTTATGGGTAAAACCTGCGTCTAACTTAAACATGTGGTTTTCTGTTTGACCATCATAAGCTAAAGTAGTTGAATAGATATCTGTTACTGTACTAGCAGTACGTGTTTCAGTTCCATCTATTTCATACATAGAAACAGGAGCTTCTTGTGTATAAGCAGCATTCAAAGAAAGACGATGATCTTCATTAATACTAAAACCTAAATTACCAGCAATGTTATAAGTTGCGCCAATACCATTCGTTGAGTAACCACGATCATAATAAGTCGAGTTTTCGTTATAATCTTCTTTTAAGCCCATTCTTTTTTTAACAGCTGCACTTAAAGTACCGTCCCATCTACCTACTTGCCCAAAATCATAAAAAGCTGAAAGTGAACTTTCACTATTACCAACAGACAGATTTACAAGGCCACCGGCTTCTCTACCACCTTTTTTTGTAATGATGTTAATAACACCATTAAGTGCATCAGCACCATAAATTGCACCTGCTTGCCCTTTAATAATTTCAATTCTTTCAATGTTTGCAATGTTAATTGAATCAAGGTAAGTGCCTAAACCATCCATCTTTGTTTCATAATATGGAGGTTGACGTCCATCAATCAATAAAAGTGGTGATGAAACATCAGCTAAACCTGAACCACGAATAACAAGTGGATCTCTACCGTTTGTTACAAGAACACCAGGAACTTTTGAGAAAACTTGCTCAATATTTGTAGCGCCCATTTGCTCAATTTCTTCAGCTGTTACAACTTCCATTGTTTGAGGAACGTCTTCAAGAAACTGTTCTGTTCTTGTTGCTGAAATAACAACAGTGCCTGTTTCCATTTCTGTAACATCTGATGCTTTTGCTATTTCACCATAGGCAAGCTGAGCAACAATTGCTAAAAACATAAATCTTAATGGTTTTTTTATCATTTTATGACCCTTAAAAAATAAATTATTATCCTGTTAGAAAAACTAACTACTCACAACACAAATTCTATTTG
>CAYJIN010000202.1:0-2548 GCA_964370245.1 uncultured Desulfovibrionaceae bacterium | reverse complement strand
ATTGGTTCAAATCAAGAAATTCCAATTGATGTAAGAATAATTGTTGCAACAAATAAAGATTTAGAAAAAGAAGCGAATGAGGGCAATTTCAGGCTTGATTTGTGGTATAGGCTTACAGTTTTCCCTCTAAAAGTTCCAGCTCTAAGGATTCATAGGGAAGACATTCCAAGCTTGGTGCATTATTTCACTGAAAATACAAGGCTTTCGCTTGGAATTGCAAATACACCAAAAATACCTGAACATGAGATGAATAAATTATACGAACATTCTTGGCCAGGAAATATTAGAGAATTAAAAAATCTTGTTGAAAGGTCAATTATTCGAGCGAAAAATGGTGAATTTTGTAAGCCTCTTGAATTTCATATTAATTATAAAGAAAATGTGCAGAATTTTTATCAAGAGGAAGAAGAATTTCTATCTTTGGAAGAATATAGTTCAAGATATGTGAAAAAAATTTTAGAGCATACAAAAGGAAAAATAACTGGAAAAGATGGAGCAGCGAGCATTTTGAAACTTCATCCAAACACAGTGCGCCAATATAAGAATAATCTTTTTAAGTAAGCTTGATAATTTAGTATTTTTACTGATGTTTTCTTGCATAAAAAAGCCTCTTTCCTGAGAAATTCAAGAAAGAGGCTTCATTATTATAATTAGTTTTGCTTATGCATTAATTTCAATGCCAGTTTCATATTTTTTGTCATCAATAATAAGTGCAATTTTGTAAGTGCCTTTAATTCCTTCTAAACTTACAGGGAATTCAACAGCTCTTTCATCAGAATCTAAGAAAGTTCCTACGCACATTGCAAGGAAAGGTCTTTTCGTTGTAGGCACAAAATATGCTTTACTATCTTCGCCTTCAAGAATAAACATAACCATTTGCCCTTTTTCAAAGCTTGCGCTAAGAACGAGCCTATCTTCTTCTTCTGCTATACGCACTTTATACTGTGCTGGAATTTCTTTTTCTACTTCCATTTCAGGAATAGTATCAAAGGTTTCGGTTACACCGAGAGTACCCAACAATTGGCCTTTACCAAAAGTGAGTACGTCCCCGGTGTGATAGAGAGGCATTTTTTCTGCACGATAGAAGTTTGCAGGTAAGTGCATTTCATACATGATTTCATCATCTTTAATTTCTACCGTTACTGAGTTTAGCTCAACAAATTTAGCTTCTTCACCCACAAAACGAGCAGGAGGAGTGTCTAAAGTTTCGCCTTTATATTTACCAATACCGCCTGAGTGCACCATGTAATGCCCTTCAGCGTAGTATTCTACATTACAAATGTAAGTCGAAAAGAAGTTTTCACCACGTTCTTTACCAAACTGCCAAACTTGTTCAATTTCCATTTTGTCTGTATCAATGCGATAACGTACACCACGAGAGAAATTGTCTTTTGCAGGCACGTATTTTTCTTTTACTTTTGCGCGCCAGTGGCCGTTATCAAAGCACATAATATCGCCATCAGGTAATACAACGTTTGCGTGTTGTTCATACTGCCAGTCGAAATTTTCAACATCGCCAACTGGTGTGAAGAAATATTTATCAACCATTTCTTGTGGCCAGCCTTCAGGATCGCCAATAATCCAATTGAGTGTGCCTGTATCATAATCAAGGTTAATCATTGCGTCTTGGTGACGGCCTGAAAGTGTGAGTGAATTTGTTTTTTTATCATACCACACAGCATTGTTGTGGAACCAGTCGTGCGTATCTTGCGAACCTGAACCACCAACATTTTGTGGAAGAACTTTTTGATAATCCCATTCTTTAAGAATTGCGCCTGTATTTCTATCCACAAGCACGCACATATCTTCAACAGTGCCACGAGGTGGATTTTGTGTAAGAATAAGAAGATTGCCATCTTCCATTTCAAATTGATCGTGGTGATAACCACCAGGTAAGCGATATTCTTTGTAAATTTTACCAATCATACCCATTTCAAACACGCCACTTGTGTGGTAAGGTGGAAGCACTAAACGGTTACCACCCACTAAAAGACGACCATTTTTTGCGCGTTTTACATCGAAAGAAGTGTTGAGTGTGCAATACCAGCGCACATCGCCTGCATAGTCATAAGCTGCTAATAAAGCAGGGCTTGATGGGGAAACAAAAACAATGTTTTCGCCCATATATTCAGGAGTTGTCTCGATTTTAGTAGGCTTTTTCAATTTATCAGGGCATGCTTCAGTTGTGAGTGAAAGCGTTTTTGATTCGCCATTTTCTAAAGTTAGTATAACTTCTGTTGTTGCAGCAGAATATAAACCAAGAACTGGTAAAGCGTGTTCTGTCGCTTTAGGAAATTCAAATGTAAAATCAGCAGCTTGCTCTTTTCCTTTTACTAAGATTTTTACGCTTTGCGCTTCAGAAGTTTTGAAATATATCAATGCTGTAAGTGGTGCAATAATATATGGATTTACTTTTACAAATGGATTTTCAAAAGTAAAATTGTTTTCATTCCATTCTTTTTGCATTGCTTGTTCAGCAAAATGTTGGCTAGTAATTGTGTGTTCGATTTTTTTAAATTCAACGCTCATACTTTACTCCATTTTTTAT
>CAYJIN010000201.1:0-2571 GCA_964370245.1 uncultured Desulfovibrionaceae bacterium | reverse complement strand
CCAAGCATATCAACAAGCGCACCACCAGGGTAAGGAAGAGTGAGCATTTTTGCAAATTTATCACAAGCTTCACCAGCGGCATCGTCTAAAGTTTTGCCAAGCACTTTATAAGTATGGAAATTTTCAATTTCATAAAGATGAGTATGTCCGCCTGAAACCAAAACGCCAAGTGCAGGAAATTTCACTTCTTTTTCCAAGCCAACTGCTGCTAAATGTGCTTGCAAATGATTAATTCCAACAATTGGAATGTCTAAAGCAAGAGCGAGCGATTTTGCAAAGCCAACGCCCACAAGTAAAGCCCCCAATAAACCAGGGCCATTTGCAACGGCAATGCCTTCAATATCTTTTGCTTGAATATTTGCTTTTGCAAGCAATTCATCAAATAAAAGAGGCAATAATTTAGCATGCTCACGTGAAGCAAGCTCAGGCACAACACCGCCAAAGAGTGCGTGTAAATCAATTTGCGTTGCTAAAACACGAGCTATAATTCCCTCATCATTGATAAGAGCAAGCCCAGTTTCATCGCATGAAGTTTCAATTCCTAAACAAAGCATGTATAATTCTTTTTGTTATTTAATTTATTTAAACCTTGCAAACAAAACTATGTTTATTCAGATTTGTTTACAAGGTTTATTCTTTTTATATGTATTTTAGCTAAAAATCAAGGGAAAAACTTAGTCGTCAATATCCTGATTTTCTTCTAGCACACTTGCTCTGCGCAAGATTTGATCAAGCTGAATATCAGCACCTAACACGCCAACAATATTATCTTTTTCATCAGTAATTGCACAAGAAACAGTAAGAATCAATTCACTGGTAAAGTTTGATTGATACACCGCTGTAATGTGTAAAGCACCTGATGACATTGGCTTTTTAAACCAAATTCTGTCAGAATAGTTGTAATCAGATGGGATTGCAGCATATTGCGCATTGTAAGGCTCTGTGCTTGTGTAGGCAGAATTTTGTAAAATACCTTTATTATCAGTGATATAGAGATATTGAACAAAAGGATAATCATCTATTGATTTTGTAAGCAAGCTTGCAGCATTTTCCATGCTTTGCATAGAAATATTATTTGCAAGGGTTGTAACAAGTTCAGAAGCAAGTTTACCAGCAAGATTTTGAATTCTTTGCAATTCTGATGGGAATAGTTCAGGAAGGTAACGGCGTGTGAGAAGTTCCATCTCTTTATTTGAGAAAGAAGTATTACGGCCGCTTTCGTAAGCTTTCATAATATCATCATAAATATGCCCAACAGCAGGGTGCTTTTTGCTGATTTCATTTTCACCTTTTTGTTCAAGGTGTTGATTAATCCAATACGCAACGCCAGCACGGCCAGATTTATCAGTAATGATAATAGGCACAGATTTACCTAAGATAGCAGTTGTATCAAAGATATTATAAATTTCTTCATTTTTTGCAAGGCCATCAACGTGAACACCAGCTGATGTTGCGTTGAAATCTTGCCCAACAAAAGGATAGTTTGGCGGAATGTTATATTCTAAATCATTTGCAAAGAAATTTGCAATTTCAGTGATAACAGTAGTATCAGCAATTTCATCATCGCCAGTGAGCGAAATATATTCCATAACAAGCGCTTCAACAGGAGTGTTGCCTGTTCTTTCGCCAAAGCCAAGCAAAGCGCCATTCACACTTCCACAACCATAAAGCCAAGCAGTTACGCCATTGATAAAGCTTTTGTGGAAATCATTGTGGCCATGCCATTCAAGCCATTCACCAGGTACGCCCGCTTCATCAATAAATGCACGAACAATGCCTTGCACAGAACGTGGGAGAGATGCGCCAGGGTAAGGCACAGCAAAGCCCATAGTATCGCAAAGACGAATTTTTACAGGCATTGAAGCTTGTTTTGATAATTCCATTAATCTTTTTGCAAATGGAAGACAGAAGCCAAAAATATCAGCTCTTGTAATGTCTTCAAAGTGACAACGAGGAACAATACCCCATTCTAAAGCTTGAGCAACCAAAGCAAGATAATCTTCCATTGCTTTTGTGCGATCTTTTTTTAATTTGAGATAGATGTGATAATCTGAAACAGAAGTAAGCATGCCAACTTCGTCAAATTCCATATCATGAGCGAGTTTTAAATCGTCTTTTGTTGCACGAATCCAGCCAGTTACGCGTGGAAAGCGGTAACCGCGTGAACGGCAAACATCAATAGCTTTTTTATCTTTATCAGAATACATAAAGAATTCGCTTGCATTGATAAGACCAGATTTGCCACCTAATTTATGCAATAAATCAAACATTCTAGCAATTTGTTTTACTGTATAGGGTGGTCGAGCTTGTTGGCCGTCACGGAAAGTTGTATCGGTGATATACATTCTTTCAGGCGGTAATGGTGCTTGCAATGCGCCATTAAATTCTATACGCCCGATTTTTGTATACGGAAATAGGTCACGGTAAAGCTCAGGTTCATCTCTATTTTCAAGAATAAGTGAACGTGAAGAACGATTTTTGTAAATTAAACTCATAACTGTTCCACCCATATAGTCTTTTTAATCTTTTTGTTAAAACTACATTGTTTTTTCAATTTTGTAAAGGAAAACT
>CAYJIN010000200.1:0-2589 GCA_964370245.1 uncultured Desulfovibrionaceae bacterium | reverse complement strand
TAGCGAATAAATCAAGCTCGTGAAGTAGCAGGTTTTCTCTTGAGAAAAGTGGGACTACTTTACCTATCCTGCCTTCAAATCTTGTGATAAAATACAATTATAAAGCATTATGAAATAATCGGATTATGGCTTATTATTGTATCGAATGCCTTCCGCTGACACATGCTTTTAGGTGCTGATAACTGCTTGATTATACTGCTATTCGCTTGTTTGTAATGCCATCTGCTTGTACTTGCTTGTAAGCGAGATGCATTGATTGAGAATAGAAGAAAATATTTGCAATTATTTGTAAAAATAAGGGAAATTTTGATATTTTTTGAAGAAATAAGGAAAAAGTTGATAAAAAATGAAATTATTTGCAATTATTTGAAATCTAGTACCACAATAACATTTTATTGCAAAAATTTCCTTATATTTTCATTTTGTTGCACAATTTTCCATAATTTTTCTTGGATTTTCTGATATTTCCTTATATTTTCTTGCTTTTGCAAATATTTTCTGTTTTTTTCTTGGATTTCCAAAAAAGTGCAAATATTTTCTTCTGTTTTTAATTTCTATATAAATTACAGCTAATTGCATTTCTTCAGCGAAAAATCAAAAAATTGACTTTATCGAGAGAGAGAAATTTTTCTCGGAGCCGCTTGCCTTAAAAAAGTGCAAAGTTTTGTGATGTCAAGGAGCAAAGAGAGCTTGCGAACGTACCTTGACATGTAAGCAAAACAAGCACTAAAAAAGGCAAAAGCGGTCTGAAAAAATTTTTCTTGGTGAGCTTAAAAACAAAACTGCATACATGTCTGTGTGCATGTGTAGTTGCACGTGTAGTCAGGCATGTATACAGTCTAAAATTATTCTTTGTCAGGGTTTCCTAACTTCTGAATAAGTTCTCTAATTTCTTCAACTTTCCAAGCAACGGTTCTAGCACCAAGTTTTATTGGAGCAGGGTATCTACCTTCTTTTATTCCTTGTAAAAATTGTGTTTTGCTTACTGGGATTACTGCTAAAACTTGTGGAAGTCTTGCAAAACCCTCTTTAGGTAGTGTTTCATTTGAACTATACATTATACTATTTCCTTTTTAGGTTATAGCACAATCAATTATCTGTTTATTTAAGGCTTTTTACTTTTAAGCTTTCAAGATAATTTGCCCATTCTTGCATCATTTTCTTTCTACTCGGTAGATATTGAGCATAGTTATATGATGCTCTAACGGCATTTCTTTCATGATGGGCAAGCTGTCTTTCAATCCAATCACGGTTAAAGCCTAACTCATTGAGTAAGGTAGAAGCGATTGAACGAAAGCCATGAACGCAAAGTTCATCTTTTCGATAGCCCATGCAACGTAAAGCATGAAGCATAACAGATTTACTGATTGGCTTATTATTTGATTTTACTGATGGAAATACGAAATTTCCGTCCCCTGTATATTCTTTCAAACTCTTCAAAATATCTATAACTTGGTCAGCAAGCGGTACTATATGCGGTGTGTTCATTTTCATGTATTCCGCAGGGATACGCCATAGCTTTTCTTCAAAGTCGATGTCTTCCCAACGTGCATAACGCAATTCAGATGAGCGCACAAAGACATACGGCATAATTTTCAAAGCGCATTGCACTTGAAAATATCCGCCATAATTATCAATCTCATTAAGTAGTTTACCTACTTTTATAGGTTCTGTAATTGCAGAACGATGAACTGGTCTTTTAGGCAGTAAAGCTCCTTTTAGGTTTATCACAACATTATACTTCGCCTTGTTTGTGGCGATTGCATAGCGGAAAACCATTGCGCAATATTGTAAAACTCTATGTGCATAATCTATTGATTTACTTTCTAAAGGTTTTACGATTGCAAGAATTTCAGAAGCTTCAATCTGTGTGATTGGAATATGCCCTATATGCGGAAACACATGCTTTTGCAAAGTGTCAAGTTTACGGTGTCGAACGGCATAAGAGTTGTTTACTGTAAGATTTTCATGCCATTCACGGGCGATATTTTCAAAAGAGTTGAGTATAAGTTTTTCTTTCTCTGCTTTTATTTTCTTTTTCTGTTCACTTGGGTCGATACCCTCAGCAAGTAGCTTTTTCGCTTCATCACGCTTAGTTCGTGCAAGTTTAAGTGATATGGTAGGGTATTCACCAAAACTCAAAAGTTTGCTTTTACCCTCAAAACGGTAACTCATTCGCCAAAGCTTACTGCCTGTTGTTGGAACATAAAGGAATAATCCTCCTCCGTCAGAATACTTCTTCGGTTTTTCTAGTGATTTGATATTTCTAATGTGGGTATCGCTCAGCATATTTAACTCCTCGTGGGTATTATATTTTTCTTATAAGATTTGTGGATAATATTCTATATTATTTCAGCATGTTATATAATGGTGTGATTGGTTCACCTTTACATAAAATACCCACAATTCTTTGCTAGTCTGTATAAGTACCCTCAATTATACCCACAAAAATGATAAATGCAAGCGCACCTCAGCGAACTTTATGGCAAGCTAATAAAGTTATAACTATTTATTATTATAGAATATATCATATTTTTAGGGTTTTTATGATACCTTTACCGTCTGCCACATCCTTGCATCGTAAGTTTG
>CAYJIN010000199.1:0-2598 GCA_964370245.1 uncultured Desulfovibrionaceae bacterium | reverse complement strand
GCAGAAGAAATGATTAACTCTAAACTTTCTGAGCAAATCGCTTCTGTATTAGCTGACCTTACCCCACGTGAAGAGCAAGTATTGCGTAAACGTTTTGGTATTGGCGAAAAATCAGATCACACCCTTGAAGAAGTTGGTAAACTCTTCAACGTTACTCGTGAACGTATTCGTCAAATCGAAGCAAAAGCTCTAAGGAAATTACGTCACCCTGTGCGTAGTCAGGCACTAAAATCATATCACGATAACTAGGATTTATTTGGGTAGATGAGGATTTTATTGAGAGAGGAAACCCCATTTTTGAGTCAAAAATGAGGTTTCCCCCCTCAAACTCCCCCCTTCCTGAAAAACCAATAATTTATTTTAACTATTTTTTCACCCTTTGAAATTTTGTAAGGAAAGGGTGGGGCTTGGGGAGGGAAAACCTTACTTTTATAAAAGTATGGTTTTCCCTCCCCAAAACTCAAAGAGTTTACCATGGAAAATTTTGATAGTATTGTTGTTGGTGGTGGTCATGCTGGCTGTGAAGCTGCAATGGCTCTTGCTAAACTTGGTCATAACACATTATTGATTAGCTCTAACCTTGATAGGCTAGGTCATCTTTCGTGCAATCCTGCTATTGGTGGTCTTGCGAAGGGTCATCTCGTGCGTGAGATTGATGCACTTGGCGGCTCAATGGGGAAATGGGCGAATGAAGCGGGTATTCAATTCCGTATTCTTAATCAAAGTAAGGGTGCTGCTGTTCAAGGCACACGCGCGCAAATTGACAGAAGAAAATATCTTCAAGTAGTTCAAAACACTTTATTTGCGCAAGAAAACCTTACTGTATGGCAAGATACTGTTGATGAAATCCTTACTAAGGACGACAACAAAAAAGAAGTTTGTGGTATTCGCACTGGGCTTGGCCGTGAATTTTACGCTCCTCACGTGCTGTTAACTACAGGCACTTTCTTGCGTGGGCTTATCCATATTGGTTTAGAACATCAAGAAGGTGGCAGACTTGGCGACAATGCGTCTAATAAACTTTCAGAATGTTTAGAAAGCCTTGATATTGAACTTGGCAGATTGAAAACTGGTACTACACCACGTCTTTTGAAATCAAGCATTGATTTTGATGCTTTAGAACGACAAGATAGTATGTATCCCCTTCCTTCATTTTCTTATGATACAAGTATGCAAAACATGCCACAAGTTGCTTGCCATATTACTTGGACGAATGAAACAACACACGATATTATCCGCTCTGGAACTGATAGATCGCCGATGTTTACAGGAAAAATTGAAGGCACAGGCGCGCGCTATTGCCCATCAATCGAAGATAAAGTTCATCGCTTCCCTGAAAAAATTCGTCACCAAATTTTCATTGAGCCTGAAGGCGCTGACTGCCATGAATATTATGTAAATGGTATTTCAACATCACTTCCGCTCGATATTCAAATTTCACTTATCAAAAGCATAAAAGGCCTTGAAAATGCACATATTCTTCGCCCTGGCTATGCTATTGAATATGATTATGCTGATCCTATTCAGCTTTTCCACACATTGCAAAGCAGAAAAGTTGCTGGTCTTTGGTGTGCTGGGCAAATCAACGGTACTTCTGGCTATGAAGAAGCGGCGGCTCAAGGGCTTTGGGCAGCGCTTAATATTGATGCATTATTAAATGGTAAAGATGCTTTTCTTCCGCAACGTTCTGAATCATATATCGCTGTTTTAGTTGATGATTTAGTAACAAAAGGCACAAAAGAACCTTTCAGAATGTTTACTTCTCGTGCTGAATATCGCTTATTATTGCGTGAAAGCAATGCTGATTATCGTTTGACTGAAGAAGGTTACAAGCGTGGATTAGTTGGCGAAGAGCAATATCAACTTTATCAACAAAAACAAAAAGATATTCATAAACTTCATAAATATCTAAAAAATAATAAAATTACGCCTAATGCGGAAACTCGTGTCTGGCTTGAAAGCTTAAATGAGCCAATTCCAACAAAGGCTCTTACGCTTGCTGAAGTGTTGAAACGCCCGAATTTCCAGCTTGAATATTTGTATGAACGCCATCCAAGTATTGCAAATTATTCGCAAGAAGTTGTGAGTGAAGTGTGCACTATTATTAAATACGAAGGCTATCTTGTGCGTCAACAAGAGCAAGTGCAAAAATCAGCATCACGTGAAAATGTGAAACTGCCGAATGATTTAGATTATACTCAAATTTCAGGGCTTACTCGTGAAGTTATTGAAAAATTTGTAAAATTTAATCCAAGCACACTTGGGCAAGCTTCAAGAATTTCAGGCATTACGCCTGCCGCTCTTGATTGTGTTGAAATTCATCTCAAGAAAACAGGTCTCTTATAAGAAAAAGAAAGGGAAATCATAATGAAAACTATTCATGAAGTTCCAAGAAAAGCAATTCGTAAAGACAATAAAATAAAAGATTTTTTCATTTTTATAATGCTCTATGCCTTTGCATTAATTTCTTGGTATCTCATCTTTGTTGAGGGTTTTCTTGAATTTTGGTTTAGCCTTTCTGTTTCTTTTTGGATATTGGGCACTTTAGCAAATCAGTATTATGGTTTGCCTATAACTAAAGAAGATATTTCATTTAAA
>CAYJIN010000198.1:0-2713 GCA_964370245.1 uncultured Desulfovibrionaceae bacterium | reverse complement strand
GAACAGAAGCTGTTTACCATAATCCACCTTGGTGGGAACGTGCTGAAGATTTCTTTAGTAATGTTGAAAAAACTTGGGAATATCACGGCATGGAATAAAATTTATTCTTTTGCATTTTGAGTGCGTCAAATAATTTTTTGCTCGTTTATGTATGTTTTTTGGATACACGGCACTCGCAAAAAAATTATTGTTCCTTCTCAAAATGGAAAAATTTATAAATTCTATTAAGAAGCAAAGATTTTAAATTTTATAGTGTAGAATTTAGAATTTTTTTAGATGGTAAACATATTTTTATATAATATTATAGTTATATAGAATTATATATTGAACAACACTAACAAAGGAGAAATATATGTTTCCTGGTGTAAATATGCTCAACAGCCTCTTTTGGATGGTTTTTGGTGCAATGCAAATTCTCATTATAGCTGGCTTATATGTTTGGGCAAAAGGCTATAATAAAAATATAAAATCTTGGCAAATTGCTATTATTTATGGCTTATTTGCTATTTTCTGCCTTACTGTTGGCGGTGGCTTCACTTTAGCGGGTGAATATGAAAGCCAAGCAGGTTGGTATTTTATTGGTATTTTAGGCGTGCCAGTAATCTTATCTTTTGCTATTGCATTAAAATTATTTGTTTTCAAAAAACAAAGCTAATTTGGAAAAATTGGAGTATTTTACAGTTGTTGTAAAATACTCCAAAATAAAATAAAAAAGAGAAAAGTTGTGAAAAAAACATCAGACAAAATTTTAGCTATCCTTTCACTATTTATTATGATTGCTTGTTTTGCATTAGGCAACATGAGAAATCAATCGCTTATTGGCGGGCAAATTGAAAGTATTGTGCCTAATTATGAATCGTATTCTGAACTTGATACTGACCTTTATCAAGTAAATACAAAAGATGGCAACCATCTGTATATGGCAACTGCAACTCACCCAGGCTATGCTGGAGCTATGAATATGGGAATTATCGTTGATCCAATCGGCACTATTTTACAAGTTGCAATTCTAAGCACGCCTGACACTGCACCATATATTGCACAAGTTTTAGATGCTAAAATTCCTGATGCCTATCTTGATAATAAAATTGATTCTTTGCCCAACCCTGATGCTGTTTCAGGCGCAACCTTATCCTCTGACGCAATAAAGCTTGGCATTGAAAAAGCAAGCATAAAACTTATGACATCAGAAGCTGTTAAAAATGGCGTCGATGGAGTTAAAGCTGATTTTGCTATTTCACCTGAAAGTTTAGATAAAGCTAAAGTTGTTTTTGCAGAAGTAAATGCAACAAAACTTAGCACAACAGAAATAATAAAAATAGTTATTGTCTTACTCTTTTTTGCAGTAACTATCTTTATTTCCTCAAAGCGTTATACTTTTAACAAAAAATATACTCGTTATGCATTATTGCTCTCGTCAGTTGTGCTACTTGGTTTTATGTATGGTACACAATTCTCGCTTTCAACAATAGTTGTTTTTGTATCAGGCGCTTGGCTTGCTGGCTTAGCATCTTATGCACCGCTCATTTGCTTAGTGCTTGCAGTTGTATGCCTTATCATTACAAAGAAAAACTACTATTGCATGTTTATTTGCCCATTTGGTGCATTGCAAGAAGGTGTTTCATTAATTACATCTTGCAAAAACCCTGTGCACAGCCCTGTTATTAAATGGGTTTCACGTTTCTTTGCTCTTGCTCTTATTTGTTTTGCCCTCTATTTTTCAAGTCCATCAGTGGCTACGTATGAACCTTTTGGTAAAACATTCAACTTTGTTGGGCCATTACTTCTCTTCATGCTCAGCTCAAGCGTTATTATTTTATCACTTTTTATCAACAAGCCTTGGTGCAGACTTTTCTGCCCAATGACTCCATTATTTGACTATATCTATTTTTGGCGTTCATGGCTTATTCCTTCAAAAAATCAAAGCAAATAAAAGGTAGGCTATTATGCAAAAAATATTTACTTATATTTCATTTCTTGTTTTTCTTGGCCTTTGTTCTGTTATGGTTTTTGATCAAGCAAAGGTAAAACTTTCGAGTGATAGCCCTAAATTTATAGCGCTTGTAACTTCAAAAGAAATCAATAAACAAAATACTACCGCAGTTGAAAACACACCTGAAGTAAAACAAGAAATTGATTACGACGCTATGGCTGATATTATCGCAAACGAACACTAATTCACACAATAACAAAGATTAAAAACTCTTTAAAAGCTCATTCATCTTGCTTTTAGAGAGTTTTTTATTTAAGATACGCTTATGCTTCATTTTAAAAGTATCCTATTTCTATAAAAAAGCGAGCCATTATGATAAAAAAAGATTTAGCCTATTCCATAGATGAAATTATGAGTTTTCTTTGTAAAATTGAACATGTGAAACAAGAAGGTGAACATGTTTATTCTTATAAATCCGCTAAAATTTCGCTTGAAGCACATAGGAATAAAAATGAAGTAAGAGCACTAGAAACTGAAAGAAGCGTCCTTGCTCAACCAATTGATAGATGTTATATGTATTTATCAGGGAATGAAGATGACTATAATGAATTTTATAAGATTTTCTTAGTAAATAATCTCACTATGGGGGCATAAAGAAATTTTTTTATTTTATCTTCACAAATTTTAACAGGCTTGACATTTTTATATTCACTCGCTATTATGTCAATAATCCGAGCTTAATAATGAAGGTATTAAGCCTATGGGTATCGTCCGTTTCAT
>CAYJIN010000197.1:0-2727 GCA_964370245.1 uncultured Desulfovibrionaceae bacterium | reverse complement strand
ACTGTTCTTACTATTGGCCCTGAAGGTGGATTTTCACCAAAAGAAATTGAAATATTTGAAGAAAATAATGCACTCTTCTTTACTATGGGCGACAGAATTTTAAGATATGAAACTGCGGCTATTCTTGCGCTTGGCTTACATTTTTGGTATAAAACAGGTGTGAAAGGAAATTAGTTTTCTTCTCATACTTAGTATAGCCATTTAAAATATCTAAAAAAGAACAAAATAAAATGTTAAATAGCCTTTTATATCAATCACCTCTTGCTGAAAAAATGCGCCCACACAAAGAAGAAAATTACTTTGGGCAAGAGCATTTAAAAGATAAAATTTCAGCGCTTATACATGCAAAACGCTTGCCATCACTCTTGCTTTTTGGCCCTCCAGGGTGTGGTAAATCTACACTTGCTTTACTTCTAGCAAAAAGCCATAAGCTGCCATTCACAAGAATTTCAGCGCCTGAAGCTGGCATAGCAACTTTGCGCAAATCATTAAAAGATGGGCATTGCCTTATTTTAGATGAATTACACCGTTTTTCAAAAGCACAACAAGATTTCTTCTTACCAATTTTAGAAGAAGGTAATATCACGCTTATTGCAACCACAACTGAAAACCCTTCTTTTTGCATAACAAGACAACTGCTTTCACGCTTGCATCTTTTACGCTTGCAAGCTCTTGAAGAAGATGACCTCTATAAATTAGCACATAATGCGCTAGAAAAATTAGATATTGCACTTGCTGATGACGTGATACACATGCTTATACGAATCTCTTATGGCGATGCGCGTGCTCTTCTTAATCTTATTGAATTTGTTATAGAACTTCCTGAAGAAAGGCGTTCTTTTGAAGCAGTGCAAAAAGCATTGCCTGAAATTGTGGCAAAACACGATAAAAAAGGCGATAATCATTACGAAAGAATTTCAGCGCTTATCAAGTCTATTAGAGGTTCTGACCCTGATGCAGCTCTTTATTATTTAGCAAGCCTTATTGAAGCAGGTGAAGATCCTCGTTTTATTTGCCGTCGCCTTATTCTTTCAGCTTCTGAAGATGTTGGTTTGGCTGATCCTCATGCGCTTCCTCTTGCTGTTTCTTGCCAACAAGCTGTTGAATTTATTGGAATGCCAGAAGGTTTTATTCCTATGGCTGAAACTGCTGTATATCTTGCACTTGCCCCAAAAAGCAATAGCACGTATGCAGCCTATAAATTTGCAGCACAAGAAATTAAAGAGCACGGCATTCAACCAATTCCCATACATTTAAGAAACCCAGTTACGCGCTTGCAAAAGGATTGGGGCTATGGTAGAGAATATAAATATCCTCACAACTTTCCGCATGCTTATGTTGAACAAGATTATCTACCAGAGAATCTCAAAAATAGAACATTCTATTACCCAAAAACAGAAGGGAAAGAAGCGGAACTTTTTGAAAAACATCAAGCATTACTTGATAAAGTTAGAAATAATAAATTCAATAAATAGACGAGAAATATATGAAAATGCCAAGCTTACCACTCAATTATAAAAGTCCGGCGAAACAAATTTCAACTTTTGCAAATATTTTACCGGGTGCTCACTTCTATTTTGATATGTTTAAAACCGTTTACGCTGCTGATAGAGCTGCAAGAAGAGGCGAATATCCAGTAGAAAGATGGGTGCAAGATTCATTTGATATTATCAAAGCAGTTGAAAGTGTGGGAGGTAAAGTTGATGTTGATGGCATGGAATCTTTTACACAAGTTGAAGGTCCTTGCGTTTTTGTTGCAAACCACATGAGCACATTAGAAACCTTTGCCTTGCCTATTTTTATTCAACCATATAAAGATGTTACATATATTGTAAAAACAAGCCTTGCAAATTATCCTTTCTTTGGCCCTGTCATGCGAAGCAGAAGCCCAATATTGCTTGATAGAGTGAATCCGCGTGAAGATTTTGCAAAGTCAATGACAGAAGGTGTTGAAATTCTTTCGCAAGGTCGCTCACTTATTATCTTCCCACAAGGTACAAGGAAGAATGAATTTAATGAGCAAGATTTCAATTCATTAGGTGTAAAATTAGCGAAAAAAGCAAATGTTCCTGTTGTTCCAATTGCATTAAAAACTGATTTCTGGAAAACTGGTAAAATAATAAAAGATTTCGGCACAATAAATGTAAAGAATACTGTTTACTTCCACTTTGGCGAAGCTATGTATATAGAAGGTGCTGGTAAAAATGAACATGCTAAATGTGTTGAATTTATCAAGAATAAATTCGAGCTTTGGTCGAAAGAATAAACATTTCAAATAATATCATTATGGGGAAGCAAGACTTCCCTTTTTTATAGAGTAAATATGATTAAAAATTCATCAAATAATGTAAGAATATTAGGAATTGACCCTGGCTCAACTGTGACTGGCTGGGGAATTATTGAAGAGAAATCTGGCGTTTTAACTTTAGTTGATTGCGGAGCAATTAAGCCCAAAGCAAAAGAGTTTAATGCAAGACTTTCAGAAATTTTCCATGCACTTTTAGAAATTTGCAAAGAATTTACACCGCAAGAAGCGGCTATCGAGCAAGTTTTTGTGGCGAAAAATGCCATGTCTGCTTTGAAGCTTGGACAAGCAAGAGGGATAGCTTTGGCTTGCTGTTTGCAGTATAATATGCTCGTGTATGATTATGAGCCAACAAAGGTGAAGCAAGCAATTGTTGGCACTGGACGCGCAGAAAAAGATCAAGTTGCTTTTATGGTAAAAAC
>CAYJIN010000196.1:0-2729 GCA_964370245.1 uncultured Desulfovibrionaceae bacterium | reverse complement strand
CAAAGTTGATCTGTCCATTCGTGGTCGATCATAGGTGGTTTACGGTGAATACCAACAATACCGATATCAGAACAGTGCACAGCACCACACATGTTTAAGCAACATGCAAGTGAAATACGAACTGGAGCTGGTAAGCGGTGTGCTTGGAAGTCAGAGAAGAGTTCATCCATAACAGCTTTAACTGGGCCTGAAGCGTCAGTTGCAGGTGTATGACAGTGGATCCAACCTTGTGTATGAATCATGTTAGATACGCCAGCACCAGTACCACCGATAGGGAACTTGAAAGAACCACCAGGGAATTTACGTGTTGGTAAATCAGCTTTCAATGCAGCTAAGTCAGCTTCATTGTCAACCATGAATTCAATGTTACTACGTGTTGTAAAACGCACTGAACCTTTACAGTATTTATCAGCGATATCACAGATTTCACGAATGTTGGTAACAGACATAGTTCTTGTACCACCACAACGAACTGTGTAAACTTTGTCGCCTGATTCAGCAACGTGTACAAGTACGCCTGGTTCTAAAATTTCGTGATAAAGCCATTTGCCAAAGTTGTTTTTAATTACTTCAGGGAAGTAAGTGTCGTATTTCTTAGGACCAATGTCTGAAATACGGTTTTCCATCGGTTTTTCTGGATTGTAACCGGAAGAAATAAAAGCCATATGATTTTCCTCCCCTTATTAGCGTTGGTGACGTTTACGGTAAGCAACAATGTCACGATCCCAACCACCAGGTACTTCGTCTTCTTTGAAGAAGATGTATGGGTTAGAACGTGGTTCTAAGATATGTTGCGGTACTGCCGGAATTTCGGTAACTTCAAGTATTTTTTGGAATGATAAACGTTTGATTGTTTCACCAAGACGTTCACGGTTTTTACCTTCTTCCATCCACCAGTCCCAAATTTTTTCGATTACTTCTTTAACTTCATCGAATGGTTCGTCAGCTTGAATGAAAGGAACAAGGAGTGAACCCATTTGCGCACCATCCAAGATAGGAGCTTTAGCACCTACGAGGATTGAAGCACCACGGTCATCACCAATGCGTAAAGCTCTAGGCATTGTGTTGATACAGTGCATACAACGTACACATTCAGCGTTATCAATTGCTAATTTGCCGTCATTGTATGACATACATTTTGTTGGGCAAAGGTTAACAACTTCAGCTTCAATATCAAATGCACCCCAGTCTCTGCCTGAGTGTGCGCCTGCGTTAGGAGCAATTTCGCCAGCAACATATGCTTTTACCATTTCTTGGTCTACTTTGATGTCGTCTTTCCATGTACCGATAACAGAAAGGTCAGAACGAGCAATAGCAGCTACACAACCGTTAGGGCAAGCATCAAATTTGAATTTAAATTTGTATGGGAATGCAGGACGGTGTAACTCATCTTGGTAATCCATTGTGAGTTGGTAACACATTAATTGTGAGTTATAACAAGCATATTCACAACGTGATTGGCCTAAGCATGATTCAGGTGTACGTAAGTTAGAACCAGAACCACCAAGGTCAACACCAACATTGTGTGTTAATTCATAGAAGATTTCTTCTAATTGTGGTGTTTGTGTACCTAAAAGAACGATATCACCAGTTGTACCATGCATATTTGTAAGACCAGAACCACGAAGTTCCCAGATGTCACAAATGTCACGTAAGAATTTTGTGCTGTAGTATTTAGCAGCTGGTTGAGCTACACGAACTGTATGGAAGTGAGCTACACCAGGGAACATTTCTGGTTGATCGCAGTAACGACCAATAACACCACCGCCGTAGCCGAATACGCCTACGATACCGCCGTGTTTCCAGTGTGTTTCACCGTCATTGTAAGAAAGTTCAAGAATACCAAGAAGATCGTCAGGAGCGTCCGCTGGAACTTGAAAGTCAATTCCATTTGGGTTCGCTGCACGGTTTGCTGCTTCTTGCTTGATGTCGGACACGAAGCTAGGCCATGGTCCAGACTCTAGCTGATCGAGCATGGGCGTTTGATGTTTCGCCATTGCTTTACCTCCACAGGTTTTTTGTAATGTTCAATATAATGCCACAGAATGGCAAATGTGCCTCTTTGCATCATGATAAAAAATAAAAAAATAAAACCATTTTTTTACTGAATGCAATTTGATGTAGTCAAATATACACTGAAATCTTAAAAAAGACAAGTAATAATTATATTTTTTTTGTGAAATTTTTTGATATTGATGTATGGCGGATTTCTAGGGTGTTAGCATTGGCTAACTTTTTAAAAAATCTATTAAAAATCATAAATTTTTCTATTGAG
Organism: uncultured Desulfovibrionaceae bacterium; assembly: GCA_964370245.1. Classification (GTDB taxonomy): domain Bacteria; phylum Desulfobacterota; class Desulfovibrionia; order Desulfovibrionales; family Desulfovibrionaceae; genus CAYJAZ01. The sequence goes on along the minus strand of CAYJIN010000196.1, from coordinate 454 downwards.
CTTTTAATTTTTTTCACAAGATGATGTTTTATAGTGTGAACTTTTTAATTTAAATCAAACAGTGAAGAAAATGCGCAATATAAGATAAAAGAATTTAGAAGAAAACTTTATTCAAGTTCGACAGAAAATATTGACTAGAGATAATTGTAATAATTTTTTTAAATAGTGCATAATAGTGAATTGCTAATAAATATATTCACAAGATAAAGAATTTAGCGAAAAAATATCAATTTCAAGTAACAAACTTAAATAATCGATAAACAAAAAAAGAGAGGTGTTGCTACCTCTCTAAAAGTTTGTTATTGTTGTGAGATTATTTACACACTGTTTCTATAAGTAAGTTGGAGTCGAAATAAAGAAGTATTCACTGCGTGAAAAACGTCGTTTTCACTTGTTCACTAAAGATTTATTCACTACGCTCACGAGTGTATACAACTTCTATTTCAGGGAACTC
>CAYJIN010000195.1:0-2731 GCA_964370245.1 uncultured Desulfovibrionaceae bacterium | reverse complement strand
CCATGATGTCGCCATCTGGGCAAATTACACAAGCGTGTTGTTCATATTGCCAATCAAAGTTAGCAACATCGCCCACTGGTTTGAAGAAATACTTTTGCATTTCAGCTGACCAACCATCTGGGTTACCGATGATCCATTTCAACTCACCTTTACCGCCATTTCCTTCATAATTGAAGCAAACAGTTGCATCTTGGTGACGACCTGATAATACGATTTCTTTTTTGTCTTCATCAACCCATAAAGCGTTGTTGTGGAACCAATCGTGTGCATCTTGTGTGCCAGAGCCACCTTCAGCTTGTGGAAGGAAATCTTTGAAATCCCAAGTGCGAAGAACAGTGCCTGTTTCACGGTCAAGTAAAGCAATCATGTCTTCAACAGTTGTTTTACCTTCAGAATAATCTTGAGTTAATGATAAGAGGTTACCGTCTCTCATTTCCCAATGATCATGGTGATAGTTGCCAGGCATGCGATATTCTTTTACAATTTTACCTGTAAGAGCAAGTTCAACCATGCCTGTTGAGCAATATGGCATACGGCTATAACGGTAAGAACCTGTGAGGATATTACCATTTTTAAGGCGTTTTATGTCAAACATTGTGTTTACAGTTAATAACCAACGGATATCACCTTTATAGTCATAACCAGTTGGAATATTTTTACCTGCTGGTGTAAGAAGCATAAAGTCAGTTCCAAAATAATCCATGCTTGTCATAATGTTTGCGCAACGGCAGATATCTTCAGGAAGTTTTTGGCCTTGAATTTCAAAAGTTTTGCTATCATTACCAGCTGTAACAGTTACTTTAGTTACAATACCTTCATAAAGTCCAACAACAGGAAGCACGTGGCTTGTTGCGCTTTCAAATGTTTTAACAATATCTTCACGGCTGTTACGTTTACCATGAATTGTTAAAGTTGGCGCACATGCACTATCAGTTTTGAAAAGAATAACAGCTGCAAGTGGGTTGATAAGGTAAGGATTAACAATAACATGCGCTTCTGATAATTTCGGTGCTGCTTCTTCAAAAGCTGCCATAAATGTAGCTTCTGCTTGGTTTTGTTTAGTGATAAGATGTTGTTCGTAATGATAAGTTACAAAATTAGCCATTTTAAACCTCCGAAAAGTAAATCTTGTTATAAGTTATTATGGAATTATGCTTGTGTTTTTGCAATTTCAGCAACAATAGCAGGTTTTTGTTTCAAACCTTCTAAACGGCTCACTTCTACGCCGTCTTTCATAAATACCATTGTTGGGAAACCTTTCACACCGCATCTATCTTTCAATTCTTCATTTTCATTGAAATCAACAGTATAGATTGGATAATCAGGATTTGCTTTATCAATATCTTTTAATACAAAGCTTAGCATTTTGCATGGACCACATGTTTTTGAATAAAATTCTAAAAGCATTGGGCCACTTTTATCCATTGCGTCAAATTCAGCAGTTGTTAATTCTTTAATCATGATTAATCTCCTAAGTGTTTATAAAATTTTCAAACAAATGTTTGTTTCTATTATGATTTGATTTTTTGTTGAAGCTTCAAGCTGTAGATAAGCAAACTAAGCTTTTTTACTTTCAACATATTTTGCTGCAGCATTAGCCGCAATAGCACCATCAGAACATGCGGTAATTACTTGACGAAGTAATTTGCTTGTAATGTCACCAGCTGCATACACACCAGGAATTGTTGTTTCCATGCTTGGGCTTGTTTCAATAAAACCATGCGCATTCAAAATGCCTAAAGGTTCACAGAAAGCTGCTGTTGGCTCTAAACCTATATATTCAAAAATACCATCACAGTTTACAGTGCGTTCAGTTGCATCTTCTTTAGTTGATTTGAATTTGATTCCTTCAAGTTTACCATCACCAAAAAATTCAATAATATCTTGATAAGGATACACAGTAACATTTTCCATAGAGCGTAGTTTATCGCATGCTTTAGGATCAGCAGTAAGATCAAACATAGTAACAACTGTAAGTTTATTTACAATGCCAGCTAAGTAAATTGATTCTTCAACAGCTGAGTTACCACCACCAATAACAACAACATCTTTACCTTTATATTGTGCACCATCACAAATAGCACACCAGCTAAGACCAGCACCAGCAAAATCGTCTTCACCTGGAATGTTTAAACGACGTGGGCGAGTTCCTGTTGCAATAATAACAGCTTCAGCTTCGTAAACCATATTATCTTCTTCACAGATAATTTTTTTTACGTCTTTATCAGCATCTTGAATTTCAAGAACAGTTCTATAGTCAAATTCAGCACCAAGTTCAGAAACATGCTCAAACATATTGATAGCTAATTCTGCACCATTGATAAGGCCAACACCAGGATAGTTTTCAATTTCATTTGTATTAATAATTTGGCCACCAGGAGCTAATTGATCAAGAACTAATGTTTTCATATTTGCACGTACAGCATAAATTGCAGCTGTTAAACCAGCAGGTCCGCCACCTACTATTATTACATCATATTTACTCATACTAAATTCTCCTAAAGATAGAAAGTATAATGTTTTATAAAAAATTATTTATATTTTTTTCTAGCATAATTTTCTAGATATTGTCTATTTTTATTTTTTTGACTCAAAAGAAGCTTTTTAGTGGTAACACTATTATATTAAAAGATTTATTCTCAAATAAAAAAACATCCGCAACATTATAGGGAATGCTTACGGATGTTTTTATTAGAAACTAATTATAGATACGCTCTTAACTAGTCATCGC
>CAYJIN010000194.1:0-2744 GCA_964370245.1 uncultured Desulfovibrionaceae bacterium | reverse complement strand
ATCAAAATTTATAATAACGAAAAAGCCCAAAACTGTTACTAAGTTTTTTTATAATAACAGAAATCACAAAAACTGTTATTATAAGTTTAATTTATCTGCCTCATCTAAAATTTATCTACATCATTTTTCACTTAATGATGTAAATAGGTTAAAAAGTATATCCTCTCAAAAAAATGCATTTCGCTTTGCGATTTCGCCAGAACGTCTTTGTATCGATGTTTACACTGTAAAATCAATACAAAAACGCTGGCGATTTTATTTTTAAAATAAATATCTACTGATTCTTTTTTAGAATATTTACGAGATAAGGAAAAAAATTTAGAAAAGTATTTGTGCTAATGGTAAGCCAACTACAAAGCAAACAATAAACATAATTAGTGATATTGTTGTTGCATAGATAGCTGCACTTTTACCAGGGAACCAATCTTTATTACCGTAAAGGAATGTTGCTGGAAGTGATGCGGCAGGTGTAAGCATACCCATAGAAACAAGCATAATAAAAATTACAACTATTGGCATAGCTTCAAAGCCGTATGCAATTGAAATTGTTGCAATTACTGGTGCAAGAACAATACTTGCAGCAACTGAATTCATAAAGTTTGTTACTATAAAACCAAAAGCAAGAGCGATAAGAACAAAAACAATATAGCCAGTCCCTTCTAATACGGCTGAGAATGAAGCTTCAAGAAGCATTGGAATGCTTGTTTCTGGTCGTGTCATAATTCCACTAAAATAGAAGACTGTTGCGATAAGGAAAAAGAGTGGCCACTGAAGACCTTGTGCCAGTTCGCCAACTTTTGCTAATGGTTCTCCCTTATAGCGCACACTACAAAGAACAACTACAAGAAGAAACGAACCGTAAGCCATTTTTGATTTGAGATATGTAGTAACAGCCCAATCACTTGGAAGAAAAGCTGGTAAAAACATCCAAACAGCATAAAAAGCAAAGAGCCATAAAATCGTTTTTTGCTTCCAATTCATAGGTGGAAGTGGATTTTGTTTTAGTTTTTCGGTATTAAAATTTCTTAAAGGCTCCATATCAATTCGCAGAATAAAACGCATAGTAAAGAGAATACAAGCATAAATGCATACTGCAAGAATAAGCATTAAAATCATATAATTTACAATATTAATTTCTGCTAAGCCTAAATTAGGATTAGTGCTTACAAAGTTTGCATAGCCTCTTGTCATCATAAATGCAGCGCCTTTAATAATATCAGTGCTTGCACAAAGAACAACCGCCGTAACAATATTACCAAGCATAAAAGTTGACATATTATCGCCAGGTTTATACCCTGTATCTTCTAAGATAAGATAGCAGACTGACCAAAGCATAAAGAGAGTTGCCGCCCCACTAACAAAAGTTCCTACAAATGCAATAAGAAAAAGAGTTGAGAGTAAAAGCCAAGGTCTTCCTTGTAAAATCTCTCTTGTAAGTAGATAGTTTGAAATATAGTTAACTGCTTGGCAACGCATTAATGCTGAAATAAAGAAGAAAAGAAATAAGAATATAAATGTTGATGGATTTCCTAAGTATTGTGCAAGAAGTTGGGGTAAAGGCACTAGAGGACTTAGGCCTATGCAGGCCATAGCAACAAGACTTGGCCAGAAAGTATCAACAAAAATCCATAGATAGACAGTTCCTAAAAATATAATTGAGGCTGTCCAGCCAAGTGGTGAAAGCTGGATAATTGCTTTATTCTCAACCATTGGTAAAGCTAATTCTTTAAGCCTTGGAGTTAGCTCAAACATAAATTCAGGTGATGCAAAAAAAGGCCCAAAAAACATAATTGCAAGCCCTATACAGATATGTATTGTTTTTACAATATTAAATTGATATGAATTATCACTCATCGTAAAATCTCCGACGGTATTAAGTAAATTTCTTTACCTGCAAAATGCTTTAGGGGGGGCGTTGCAGGTAAAGAAGGAAGGGATTAGCAATAAATAGTAATACCTGTTTGATATTTTTTATCATCAATAATTACTTTTAATGTGTAAGCACCAGATAAGCCTAATTTACTGATATTAAACTTTTGTGTTTCAGCTTTCTTTTCTAAAAATACTCCTGAACACATTGCATTATATTTTACAGCAGCAGTATTGATATAATAAGCACGAGCTTCATCTTTCGACTCTAAAACATACATAACCATTGAACCACGTTCAAAGGACGCTGTCATCATAATTTTATCAACTTCTTCCAATACTTTTAACTCTACTTGAAGTGGAACGAGTTGCATAACTTCTTCAACATCTGGAATAGTATCAAAAGTTTCTGTGATATCAAGTTCACCAAGAATTTTACCTTCTTTTAAGCAAAGATTATCACCATTATGGTAAGCATTTAATCTTTCTGCACGATAAAAGTTTCCTTCTGTTTCCATATAATACATTACAACACCATCTTTTTGCTCAACTGTTTTTGATGACATAAGAAAGTATTGCGGGTCTTTAGGATCTCTTGTTCTAAATACAAATTGTGGAAGTTTATCAGTTGCATAACCATCAAGGGAGCCAACACCACCAGAGTGAATAAGATAATGTTCACCGCCATAGTGTTCTACATTGCAGATATATGGCGAGAAGAAACTTTGGCCAAATTCTTTACCATATTGCCAAACTTGTTCAATTTCCATTTTTTCTGTATTAATTCGATAACGCACACCACGAGAAAAGTTATCACGATTTTGAAGATAGTTTTCTTTGTTTTTTGAGCGATATTGACCATTATCAAAAGCCAT
>CAYJIN010000193.1:1468-2829 GCA_964370245.1 uncultured Desulfovibrionaceae bacterium | reverse complement strand
CAAAGCATCTTCTTGCCCTTTATTTGCATAAGAATGCGGGACATCTGCTAAAAATCTTATCGAATCACCCGTATTTAAATGATAAACTTTATCTTCAACTTCAAGAGAAATAGAGCCTGCAAAAACAGTAATATATTCTTCTGTTCCTAAAAGATGAGGCTTTGCTTGCAAATTTCCGCCAGCTAAAATTTTAATTCTATATATTTCAAAAGCATGCTGTTCATCATAGTGAAACAAGGGGTAATTAAGATATTTGCCATCATCTGCAATAATAGCTTCAGTTGCTTCTGCTCTTACTAAAGTAGTAAGCTCTTTTTTTTCTTCAACTAAAGAAGTAAAGGCAACTTTATAGCCATTTGCAATTTTCCAAAGAACTGTAACTGTTGGATTAGCGTCACCTTTCTCGATCTGAGTAAGCATACTTCGTGAAACTCCTGTAAGCTCTGCTGCCATATCAAGCGTAAGCTTCTTCTGTTCACGTATTTGCTTAATGTTTTGCCCTACTGCGGAATTAATACTCACAAGATTTACCTCTTAATTTTATTGACAATATAATAAACTAAAAGTACACTATAATAATATATCGAACTATTAATACATTAATAGCACATTTTTTAGAAGAGGGCAAATTCATGTTTAGTTGGTTAAGTTTTCTCACATATGCATCTGTTACAGCTATCACACCTGGGCCAAACAATATTATGTCGATGGCAAACGCGGGCAGATTAGGCTTTATAAAAGCTTTACCTTTTAATCTTGGAATATGGTGTGCGTTTTCAATTGTTATGATTTTATGCACTATTTTTTGTAATATACTTTCAACTATAATTCCTAAAATTGAATTTTTTATGCTTCTTATTGGCGCTTCTTATATTTTATATCTTGCCTACAGCACGTTGAGAAGTGGCAGCATGGTGAGTGATACCATTGAAAGTAAATCAAAAACAAGTTTTTTTAGCGGATTTATTTTACAATTTATCAATCCAAAAATCTATATTTACTGCATTGTTTCCATGCAAGCCTATATACTACCCTTTTATAAAGATGAACCTATTTCACTTTTATTCTTTGCGCTTTTACTTGCATTTATTGGTTTTATTTGCACATTATTATGGTCAGCTTTTGGGTCTATGTTCAAAGTGCTCTTCTCTAAGTATGCAAAAACAACCAATTTAGTAATGTCATTATTATTAGTATATTGTGCTATAAGTTTCTTTTTATAAGTATTTTTGATAGCTCAAACTAAATTTTACACCTTGACTCAACTTCATCATTCAATCGAATATCATTTAAATTATTGATATAATAAACGTTTAATTTACTTTTTTGCAAAGTGAACTTCAAAACATTCTAGCTTTATA
>CAYJIN010000193.1:0-1368 GCA_964370245.1 uncultured Desulfovibrionaceae bacterium | reverse complement strand
GAATCATTGAGCACTGAAATTATAAATGCATCAACTAATTTTGATAGAGTTGGCAGTATTGTTTATTGGACAGTTATCGCTCTTGTTATTTATATATCTATTATCGAATCTCGCTCTAAAAAGCGCATCTTGAAAGTTGCATATTATGACGCTTTAACTGGCTTGCCTAATATGGCTAAATTAAAAATTGAAATTGAATCTGCCCTCAAAAATGATGCAAATAAAGACTATACGATACTTATTATTGATATTGAAAACTTTAAATCAATAAACGAAATTTTTGGCTATAAAACAGGTGATAAGGTTCTAAAAGCAGTTAAAGGCTTTACAGATTCACTCAATGAACCATCTTTGGTAACAGCCCGCATTAACGCTGATAGATTTGCCCTTTTTGCCGAAAGTTTTGTGTTTGAAAATCTTGAAGCATTTTTCATGCATGCTATGGAATATTATGACACTATCTTGCCAGAATTACAAGACTATGCTGGCACCTACAAAATAGGAAGATATAAAATTGAGAAAAGTGATTCTAGTGCTGACGAAATAATTAGTAAAGCCAGCCTTGCACACACAAAAGCAAAAGAAACAAAGGGTGAAATCCTTTGTGACTATGACTTTACATTTAAAAAAACTATGCATGAAGAAGCTGAAATAAGAAATAAAATGTATTTAGCTCTTAGAAACAGAGAATTCCAAGCTTTTTTACAACCTAAATTTGACATAAAGAAAGATAAGCTCATAGGCGCTGAAGCTCTTGTGCGTTGGATTGAAGCTGATAATACAATGATTTACCCCGATAAATTTATTCCACTGTTTGAGCGAAATGGTTTCATTGTTGATATTGACAGAGATATACTTGAACAAGTTTGTATTACTCTTAGAGAATGGATTGATAAGGGGCTAAATATTATTCCAATTTCAGTAAACTGCTCAAGACTCAATCTTCAAAGCCTAACTTTTGTAAGCTCAGTTGTAGCAACTGCTGATAAATATAATATTCCACACGAATACATTGAAATAGAACTCACAGAGTCAACCACAATTGAAAGTGCGCTCACTATTGAAGAATTGTTTAAAGAACTACGTGCAGAAGGCTTTAAAGTTTCAATAGACGATTTTGGAGCAGGATATTCATCATTGGGTATGCTAAAAAACCTTCAAGCTGACACACTCAAACTTGATAGAAGCTTCTTTGTTGACAATAAAAGCAAAGAACGTAATGACATGCTTATTGATAGTATTATCAAAATGGCTCATAACCTTGATATGTCTGTTGTGGCAGAAGGTATTGAAACTGCAGATCAAGTTGCACTTCTCAAATCAATGAATTGCGACGCAGTGCAAGGCTATTTTTACGCTAAACCAATG
>CAYJIN010000192.1:0-2840 GCA_964370245.1 uncultured Desulfovibrionaceae bacterium | reverse complement strand
TGAAAAACATCTCTACAAGTGGACTAATAGCAAAAACCAAGAAAAGTGAAAGCATAGTATTTATTGTTACGGCAAGAAGCGCAAGTGGGAATAAACTAAGCTCGGTTAGATTGAATAAAAGCGCACCTAGTGCAAATATTAATTGACCGCAATAGAGTATAATAGTGCTTGTAACAACGTCAGATCTGCTTTGTGAGCGTATAATAAGAAGAGTATTTAGCATTGCCGATAAGAAGAAAAAGAAGAAGAGCGCTAAACTTCCCTTTAAGAAGATTGTGGCAAAAAAAGCTAAAATCATGCTAAGGCTAAAAAATCTTCGTGCGGCAAAAACAAGTGTTGAAATACCTGCTGCACCAGCCAGTGGAAAGGCGAAAACCCAAACCTCTGCGACGGATTGCTCTACCGTTGATTGTAAAATAAAGCCAACAAGCATTGTAGCAAGCGCAAAAAGCAGAATGATAAATGCCATGAAATATTGAACACGAGGATAGAGACGACTGCCCGTCAAGCTTGATGGTGAAAAGAATAAACCATAAGCAAGACATAAAGAAATAATGAAAACACCAAGTGATTTCTTTACATCGAGTCGGCGTGCAGAAAATTTATAAAGGATTTGCATTTTTAGTTGTTGTTCACGGGTTACTAAGTCGCCCTCTGCAACAATTTGCTCGCCTTTTTGTAAATAATAATAAATGGGAGGAATTGCAGCAACAACGCTTGCAGCTCTTTCTAAAGTTGCACTATTATTCAAGGTTAAAGTTGGTTCAGCCAAAGATTCAATTAATTGCAATAGAGATGCGCGTTCACCACTTGCTAAATCGCTTGAACTTAATTCTTGCCCCACAAGTAAATAAAATGAATTTAAATCAGGGAAATTTTGCATACTTGGTGAAACTAATGATTCTGCACCAGTATCTGTTGCCCTTACTAGAATTGCTGTTACGCCTGAAGAAAGCTGTCTTTTATCAGCAAAAACACCTTGATCAAGAATTTTTTCAGCATAAGGAAGAAGACGTTTTGTAAGATATTCTTGCGTATTTGGTGATGCAAGGATAGTAAAAAATCCTCTATCAAATTCAGTATGGTGCTGAGCATTAAAACTTTCTTGAATTTTAGTTAAGCTTTCAATATCACGCCCTTGTGAGGATATGCTTGTAAGTAAAGTGATGATATTGTTTCTAAAATCTTGCGCTTTAGTTTTTGAAAGATCAAAAATAAGTGGCTGCAAAGCCATGGTTTGCTCACGACGAAGCTGTGTAGCATAAGTGTCTTCCACGCGCAAAGTGCGTTCAGCATATACATCATTTGTTGCTATTTCACCTGCCATGAAGATTTCGTTTCTTGATTCATGCTTTACACCTGTTAAAAGTGAAAGGAGTAAAAGCACAAGAAAGATGCTCCATGTGGCCATTCCAGCATAATGAAATTTTAGAGAACTTGCTAAGAGGGAATAGAAGCCTCTTAAGCTAAATTTATTTGTTTTGGTGTTTGTCATAAGCAGTTACAATGCGGCTTACCATTGGGTGGCGAACTACATCTGTATTTTTAAAATTATATATCCCAATACCTTGAGTGTTTTTGAGAACGTTAAGGCTTTCAACCAAACCAGAACGCACAACACGTGGCGCCCATCTGTTATTTTGGTTTTGAGGATTTGGATCATACACTGGAGTTGGCGGTAAGTCAATTTGTGTAATATCGCCTGTAATAACCATACGTGAGCCAAAACCCATACGGGTTAAAAACATTTTCATTTGTTCAGGAGTAGTGTTTTGCGCTTCATCAAGGATGAGGAAAGCATCGGTGAGGGTTCTACCACGCATAAATGCAAGAGGTGCAATTTCAATCATTCCAGCTTCTTGACGAGCAACAAATTGACTGTGGCCAAGCATTTCATCAAGAGCATCAAATAAAGGACGAAGATATGGATCAACCTTATCTGTCATAGTGCCAGGAAGAAAACCAAGTTTTTCGCCAGCTTCAACAGCTGGGCGTGACAGAATGATTTTCTTTACTTTTTTTGTCATTAAATAATGTAAAGCCATAGCAACAGCAAGATAAGTTTTGCCTGTTCCAGCTGGGCCAATACCAAAAACAACTTCATTTTTTTGCATCAAGTCGATATATTCTTTTTGTGATGCATTTCTTGCAATAATTGTTTTTTTAGGCGCTTTAATAACGGTATAGTTATTGAAAACAGCATTAATGTTTTCGTTTGGTTTTTCTGTTAAAATTCCATAAGCTTGTTCAAACATTTCAGGCTTTAACGTATAACCCTCTTTTACGAGAGCATAGCATTGCATGAACACATTTGCAACTGCATCTAAATCTTTTTTTGAAACGTTTTTATCATTTGTTTTTATGAAAAGTTCGTTTCCAAGTGAAGAAATTGATGTGCCACTAAGATCAGCCATATAGTCTAAGTGGCTGTTGAGTGGGCCAAAAAGCTGTGTGGCATATTCGCTGTTATCGAAAGTAAGATGTGTACTTTTTTCTTTCATCTTTCACTCTTTTAGTTTAAGCTTTTGTGCTTTGTTGTTTTTCAATATATTTAACAAGTTTTTTAGCTTCTTCAAAGTCAGGACTGAACTTTACAGCTGCTTGACCTGCTTTTAGAGCTTTATCAAGTTGATTCCAATCAAGATAAAGGCGAGCAAAATTGAAGAATAATGAGGGGCTTTTACCTGCAATTTTTGCTAATTTAAAATAATATTCTTCTGATTTTTCAAAGTTTTTTGTTTTTCTTAAAAGCATTGCAAGCATGTTTAGCCAGTCAGCATTATCCTCTTGAAGGGCAAGAGCTTTTTCATAATAAACTGCTGCATTTTTATAATCTTTTG
>CAYJIN010000191.1:0-2863 GCA_964370245.1 uncultured Desulfovibrionaceae bacterium | reverse complement strand
TTTACAATGCTATCAACATCTGTTTCACCTAATTCTATTTTATATACGCCATAGTTAAAGCTAAGTTTGTGATTTTTAATTTCTGGCAAAAGTTTTTTATAATGTTTTTCATAAAAAGGTAAACGATCTTCAATATTTTCTAAAAAATTACTTTTAGCAAAAACTAAAAATTCATCTGAGCCAATTCTTCCAAACATCAGTGAAGGCTCTTTGAGTTTACTGTAAGCATTTTTTGTGGCTGATAAAACAGAATTACCAACATCAAAACCAAAAAGTTCATTGATAACTTTAAAATTTTGTATATCAAATTTAAGCACACCATATTCTTGGTCAATATTATCTTTCAAAACTTCTTTTATATCTTTTTTTAATTTTAGAAGATTTGGCAAACCTGTTAAAGAATCGTAATATGCTGTTTTTTCTAAAGAGTGAAGTAACGTGCTTTTTGTGAACCAAATATAAACAATAAGTGATAATAAAATTAATAAAATAATTGCAGCAACAGAGCTAATATGACCAACTGCAGTCTGTAATGCTGCATTGGTTGAATTAGCTTCAATGCTTAAAGCAAGAATCCATTTTGGAAGAGCAATTGGTTGATAGACAACAAATTTCTTTACACCGTCTAAATCAAAAATAAAGCTTCCATCAATATTTTTATCAATATTGGCCATTGCTTCATCTGAGTTGCTAGTGCCAATGAGCTTGAATTCGCTTTCTGTGATTGTGCCTTGTTGATGATATTGATGACTATTTGTATAAATAATATCTAAATCTTTATCTAAAAGAAAAAATAAACCAGTATCTTTAGTTATTTTTTCAATATCATCTTTGTTTATGTCCATCAAGGTTTCTGCAAGAAGAACACCTGTAACAGCATCATTTTTAATAATTGGAACAGCAATTTCAAAGTAAAATTTACTTTTACTGATATTTGAATATGGCTTTGAAAGCGTATAAGGTGCTTCTAAGGCTTCTAAAAAAACATTATCTAAAGAAAAATCTTCTTTCTCATTATTTCTTGAAACGCCATAACCATCTGTAGATATATAGAATAATTTAATAAATTTATCTGTTTGTGATTGTGATTCTAGGTATTGTGCTGCATTGTTTTTATCAATGTTTTCACGTGCGATATATTCAGCAAGTATTTGTAAATCTTGAATTTTTTCTTTGAGTGGGCTTTCGATGCTACGCTCTACTTGAACAACTGTTTCGTGTATTTCGTTACGACTTGCATTGATTACTTCTTTTTCAACAACTGAAGAATACCAATAAATTAGGCTTATAACAATATAAATAATGAGAAGAAAACCTACAAAAGTAAAGTTTTGTGTGAAAAAAATTTTGATATTTCTACTCATAAATGTATCGCCACCTAAGTATAACAAGTTGAAAAATATTCTATTCTATAAAGAAAAACATATAAACTTATTTAACAAACATTCTAAACTATATTTATGTTACTAAATAGATATAAAATGTCAAGAAATATATAAATTGTATTTGTTAGTAATATTTTTATTTAAATTAAAAATTCAATGGTTTAGAGTTTTGAGTCAACTATAAAAAATATAAAATTAAATTATGCATTAAACTTCTTCACATGTTTAGAAATTTATGCTATTTTAGTTAGTATAGCGATTGCAATCTGGGAGTTCATATGTTTGAGAAGTTTTTTGCTTTATCTAGGAACAATACAGATATTAAAACTGAGGTTACATCTGGAATAACAACATTTATTACAATGTCTTATATCCTACTCGTAAATCCTATTATTCTTTCAACAACTGGCATGGATATTTATGCTGTTTTTACTGCAACAGCGTTATGCGCAGCAATTGCCACAATTATGATGGCATTTTCTGCTAATTTACCTATTGCACTTGCTCCTGGGATGGATTTAAATGCACTTTTTGCATTTATTATAGTTGCAAATATGGGATATTCTTGGAACTTTGCAATAACAGCTTTTTTTATCGCTGGCATTATATATATGCTTTTAGCATTATCAAATCTTCCAGTTATTCTTATAAATTCTTTTCCTAAGCAAATAAGCCGCGCAATTACTGTTGGTGCGGGTTTGTTTATTGCTTTTATTGGTTTGCGTTCAGGTGGTATTGTTGTTGATGGTCCCACCACATTAGTTTCACTAGGCGATTTATCTTCAGCTAAAGTTATTGTTACTCTTTTTGGAGTGTTTATGATAGCTATTTTGATAATGTTTAAAGTGAAAGGAGCTTTATTAGCTGGAATATTATTAAGCACTTTTTTAGGAATTCCTTTAGGTGTAACTTCGTTTGAAAGAGTTATGACTCCACCTTTGTTTGTTATTCCTTCAATTGAATCAACTTTTATGGCTTTTGAATGGGAACAAATATTAACTTTTGATATGCTAAAAATTGTCTTGCTTATTTTATGTGTTGATATTTTTGGAACAACAGGAACTTTTTTTGCTCTTGCAACAAAGGGTAAGTGGTTTGATAAAGAAGAGAGCAGTCCAAAACTTAAAAATGCTTATTTTTCTGATGCTTTTGGAACTGTGATAGGAGCACTATTTGGCACTTCAGCTATAACATCTTATATTGAAAGCGCAACAGGAATAACCGAAGGTGGTAAAACAGGTTTAACTGCTCTCACTGTTGGAATTTTATTTATTCTTTCCTTATTTATAGCACCAATTTTATTGTTTATTCCTGTTGAAGCAAGCTCAGCAGCTCTTATTATGGTTGGTATTTTTATGATTGCACCAATTACAGAAATAGATTTTCATGATTATCTTTATAGTTTTCCATCGTTTATAGCAATTATTACTATGCCATTTACTAATAGTATATCTGATGGTGTTTTATTTGCTTTGATG
>CAYJIN010000190.1:0-2889 GCA_964370245.1 uncultured Desulfovibrionaceae bacterium | reverse complement strand
TGCTTATTCGCTAAAGATTTGTTCACAAGAGTCACGATTATAAATCTTGTTCCCAATCTTTTGTTTTGAACCAATAGTTTGCACGCTCTTGAAGCCACCCGTCTGCGGTTCTTTCAGCAACCCATTTATTGAAAACTTCTAAAGTTTCAGGATCATTTTTCTTAATGCCCATTCCGATAGGTTCTTTCCAATCTTCAAGTTCAAATGCAACAAATAATTTTTCAGGATTATCAGCAGCTGCAAAAGATGGAAGAGGTGCAGAAGTTAAAAATGCGTGTGCTCTGCCAGCAGTCACTTCTTCAACACAAGGTGCTTCATCAGCAAATTGTCTTAAAGTAGCATTAGGAAAAACTTTTTTAGCAATAAGAGCTGGAGTTGCGCCAGTACGAACAGCTATCACGATTTCAGGTTTATTAAAATCTTCGATTGTTTTAAAACTTCCTGCTTTTTCGCTGTTTGCAAGAAGCTCCAAACGTGTAAAATCGTATGGATCTGAAAATGCAACTTGCTCTTGTCTTTCAGGAGTTACACCCATTCCACCAATAATAACATCAAATTTTCCTGCTAATAATGCTGGAATAATGCCAGCCCATGCAGTTGGAGCAAGCTGTAATCTAAGGCCTAAATCTTCAGCCAATCTTGTTGCAACATCAATTTCAAAGCCAATAAATTCGCCTGCTTTATTTTGCATAGCCCAAGGCACAAAAGAAGAGAAACCAACACGCAAAACACCACGATCTTGCGCTTTTGCAATGGTTGATTCAGCAGCAAAAGAACTTGTACTCATAAGGCAAAAAGTCAACAATAAAAACAAAATCTTCTTCATAAGTAACTCCAGTAATTTATTGCAATTTACCTTTTAATTTCTTTTTGTGTTTTGCATAGATATACGCAGGAATGCTGACACAAGAAGTCAAAATAAGATAAAATAGTGCTACGATAATCCAAATTTCAAAGGATAAAAATGTTTCTGAAATAAGTTCAGAAGCTCTTAATGTAAGCTCTGCAACAGCAATTGCAGAAACTAAAGACGTATCTTTAATTAAGGATACTGCTTGCCCAATTAAACTTGGAAAAATATTTGTAATAGCCTGTGGAAGAACAATAATTCTGCCCACTTGTAAAGTATTAAAACCAAGCGAGAAGCCCGATTCCCATTGCGTATGTGGAACAGATTTAAATCCTGCACGGAAGATTTCAGCCATATACGCTCCTTCAAAGCAAGCTAAGGCAAGGCTTGCTGCTAAGAAAGGCGTGAGAGAAAATATAGGCGCAAAAACGAAATAAACTAAATAAAGCTGCATCAATAAAGGTGTATTTCGCACAATGCCAATAAATGTTTTTGCAATTAAATTAGCAACAGGTGAAGCTGACAAATTCATCCCCGCAAGCAACAAACCTAGAAATAAAGCAATGATTAGGCTTACAATAACAAGCTGAACTGTTACTACTAAAGATTTTAATAATATTCCAGCAACTAAGCCATTTTCAGTATAGGATATAATGTGCGGTAAAACTTTATCAAATTGCCAATTATAACTTTGAGCTATATAACTAATAAGCAAAATCAATAAAACAAAAAAAGATGCTGAAAACATAAAAGGAAATAAATTTGCACGCATTTCTTTTATCTTTTCTAAAGTTGAAGGCTTTTTAAAGTCGCCCTCAATGCGAGAAAACACTTTATTCAACTTTTCTTCGCCTTGCTGGTTGTGAGAGAGTTCTTCCATCAATGATGACATGAAACCAACCTTATTTGCAGTTCGTAACTCCTGAAGAGGCCTCTAACGCATTTAATACATTTTTATCCATTCTATCAAGATAGGATAGGAAAAGCTCTTGCTCTTTTGCATCAAAACCTTCCCATAAAATCGAATTTAAATCAGAGGAAATATTCCAAAATTCCTTTTGAAATGTTTTCCCTTTTTCTGTAAGGCAGAGATTTTTTACTCTAATATCATCAGAGTTTATTTCTCTTTTAACAAAATCAGCTTTTTCAAGCTTATCAACCAAGGCTGTAACAGTGCTTTTACATTTACCAATTTCAGCAGCAATTTTTGCCATTGGCTGCTTATCTTCACGATAAAGCTGAACTAATATATTACCATGTGAAACCATTAGCCCCTTAGCCCCTGCTTTTTCGATTTTATTTACTAAAAAACCGTCAATACGTGCACGGAGCTTAAAAACTAATTTTACAATGTGTTCTGGCAATAACATATTTTCCGCCTTTCTGTTTTTTATCAATTATTATCAATTTCATTAAAAAGAATATAATTTGATATTCCCTACATTGAAAATAGTTTGATATCGAACAGATTACCGCAAAATAATGTTTTTGTCAAGTTTTGTATATCACTTGTTTTCTTGAATATTTTTATTTTCTACTTTATTTTCATTCACTTGGCTTTGCCCTTCTTTCACTGTTTCTAGAACAACTTTATGAATGGCAGGAAAAATTTCTGCAAAATTACTTGGTGAAACTCTTTGTGCTTCGATAAATTTTACAGTAATTTCCTTACTTACTTGTAAAGCTTCTTTATTTAGCCTGTGAATAGTTTGATCTTTTTGATACGCCATAGTTTTTACCTTGTTATTGATTTTATAACCTTTATCAATATAACTTCTCAATAATTATTTGTCAAATTACTCAAAAGCTATAAAAATAAAGAAGAGTTTATTTGACATATTTCTAAAAAGCCATTAAAAGCAGAGTTACTCTATCAATAAAGACTCTACTTTCACTAAAATATACTTTAGTACGGGTAAAAGCGCAAGTACGCTCTTTAATGATACCGTTAAATTACAAATTTTTCCATAAAGGACACTAAGAATATGAAAACATCAGCAGAACTTTTTGAACGTGCAAATAAAATCATTCCAGGTGGC
>CAYJIN010000189.1:0-2892 GCA_964370245.1 uncultured Desulfovibrionaceae bacterium | reverse complement strand
AAAGCAATGACTCAATGGTTCTTGCGTATTACTGATTATGCTGAAGAACTTCTTAAAGATTTAGATTTATTAGAAAATGGTTGGCCAGAACGCGTTATTTCAATGCAACGCAACTGGATTGGTAAATCAACAGGTGCTGAAATCGAATTTGCTTTAGAAAATTCAGATGTAAAAATTCCTGTTTTTACAACTCGCCCTGACACTCTTTTTGGCGTAACCTTCCTTACTATTGCACCAGAACACGCATTAGTAGCTGATATTATTAAAGATGCACCAAATAAAGCTGAAATTGAAGCATTTATTGAAAAAGTTGCTTCTATGGATAAGAACGATCGTCAATCAGATAGCCTTGAAAAAGACGGTATCTTTACAGGCGCTTATGTTATCCATCCACTCACAAAAGAAAAAGTTCAGCTTTGGCTTGGTAATTTCGTTTTAGCTGAATACGGCACAGGCGCTGTAATGGGCGTTCCTGCGCATGATCAAAGAGATTTCCTTTTTGCAAAGAAATTTAATCTTGATATTAAAATTGTTATCAATCCTGAAAATGAAGTTCTTGAACTTGCAACAATGCAAGAAGCAATGACAGGCGAAGGCGTGATGACAAATTCAACAGGTTTCCCTCAATTTGATGGCATTGCTAATGTTGAAGGAAAAGAACAAGTTGTTGCTGAGCTTGAAAAATTAGGTCTTGGCAAAAAAACTGTAAACTTCCGTTTGCGTGATTGGAATATTTCACGTCAGCGTTATTGGGGTTCACCAATTCCTGTAATCTATTGTGATAAATGCGGAATTGTTCCTGTTCCTGAAAAAGATTTACCTGTTCTCTTGCCTTTAGATGTGCAAGTAAATGCTGATGGAAAATCACCGCTTCCACAAAGCGATTCTTTCTTCCACGTAACTTGCCCAACTTGTGGCGAACAAGCGCAGCGTGAAACTGATACTATGGATACATTTGTTGAATCATCATGGTATTTTACACGTTATATCGACCCTAGAAACAATGATGAAGCAATCAACAAAGATCTTGCTTCTTATTGGATGCCAGTTGATCAATATATTGGCGGTGTTGAACATGCTATTCTTCACCTTCTTTATGCACGTTTCTTTACAAAAGTATTAAGAGATACAGGCTTCTACCCTGCTGATTTAGCAGAACCTTTTGCACGCCTCCTTACACAAGGTATGGTTTTGAAAGATGGTTCAAAAATGTCAAAATCAAAAGGCAATGTAGTTGACCCAACTGAAATGATAAAACTTTTTGGTGCTGATACTGTTCGCTTATTCTGTCTTTTTGCTGCACCACCTGAAAGAGATTTTGACTGGAGCGAAACTGGTATTGAAGGCGCATTCCGCTTCCTTAGCCGTGTATGGCGACTTTGCGCTGAAGTGCAAGAAAGCCTTTCACCTGTTCTTCCAACATCTTTTACAGAGGCAACAACTCCTCTCACAAAAGAATTGCGCTTCAAAGAACACAGTACAATTAAAAAAGTAACAGAAGATATTAACAATAGATTCCAATTCAATACTGCAATTGCTGCTGTTATGGAATATGTGAATACTCTTTACACAATGAAAGATGAGCTTATTAAATCTGATGAAGGTAAAATGGCTCTTTCTTCTGCAATTTCAACTTTAGTAACTTTGCTTTCTCCAATCACTCCGCATATCTGTGAAGAAATTTGGGAAGCAATTGGTAATACTACTGTTCTTTGCGATATGCCTTTCCCAAGCTTTGATCCATCTGCTCTTGAAAAAGACAGCGTAACTTTAGTTGTTCAAATCAATGGTAAATTGCGTGGTAAGCTTGATGTTCCTGCAAATATTGACGCTAAAGAAGCAGAAAAACTTGCTTTAGAAGATGAAAATGTAAGCAAACATTTAGAAAATATGGCAATTGCAAAAGTTATTGTAGTGCCTAAAAAGCTTATTAACATTGTAGCAAAACCGAAATAATACGGAAAAAACTATGAAAAAATCAATACTTTTCCTTTTTCTTTTGCTTTGCATGACGCTTTCTGCTTGTGGATATCAAACACGTGGCACAGAAGGTTTTGCAAAAACAAGCACAAGTGCTTTTAGTAGCCCCGATGCAACTGTGAATATCGGATCAATCGAACAAAGCAGTATGTATCCTAACGTGCCTTATTTTATCACAACTACTTTACGTGATGAAATTGCCGTGCGTGGCTTAGCAAAATGGAAAAGTATTGGTGAAAGTGATTACATTATTAATGCAAGACTTTTTTCATTTGATATAAGTTCGTTTGAGGATAATACTATCATTACATCTGCAATTTCCACAGCAAGTGTTCGCCTTGAGCTTTCACTTATTGATGCAAAAACAGGTAATGAAGTAATAAATTCTGGCATAATACATTATTCTGAAAACTTTGAAAACCCTCGTGAAGACGATGCAATCAAAGAAGTTATTGATGGCGCTGTAAAAAGAGCGCTCAATAAATTTCAATCTACTTTCTAAGTAAGGTATTTTTATTTTCTATTGTGGATTTTGTAAAGGATAATAAATATGGAACAAAACACCTATTACCCTAAAAATGTTACACCTCAAGAAGCTTTAGAAGAGCTTGTTGCTGGTAATGCACGATATATGACTGATTCAAGCATTCACCTTGAAGAGAATGCTATTCGTAGAGAACACACAGCTTTGCACGGTCAATTCCCAATTGCCTCTGTGCTTGCATGTTCTGATGCAAGAATGCCTGTTGAAACTTTGCTTGATCAGGGCAATGGTGATATTTTTGTTATTCGTGTTGCAGGGAATATTGTAGGCCATCAAGTGCTTGGAAGTATTGACTATTCAATTACAGCTCTGAGTGTTCCATTGATTTTAGTTTTAGGACATACACACTGCGGAGCTATTAGTTCAGC
>CAYJIN010000188.1:0-2912 GCA_964370245.1 uncultured Desulfovibrionaceae bacterium | reverse complement strand
CGGGGGCGAGACTCGAACTCGCAAGGCCGTGAAGCCGGCGGATTTTGAGTCCGCTATGTAGTTTTGAATACTACACAGCAAATATAATATTATATTACAAATATGACGATACTCCATAGACAAACCAATAAATGATGGAGGTATCGATATGTGTAAGTTAGAAGAAGCTTTTGAAGCCTATGTTAGTACAAAGTCCTTTACACCCACAAACTTGAGAAAAGAAATTAATCGATATAATTTCCGTATCAAGAACTATTGGCATAACATAGAGCTTGGCGACATCAAGACAAGAGATATTATTGCTTATCGCAAATACCTCACTGCGGATAACTTGAAGCCACAATCTATCAAACATTGTTTAACTCTTTTGCGTGGTATAATGCGACGAGCCTTATACTTAGACTTATACAATGGTGAACTACCTTTTTTTGAAATGCCAAAAATCAATAATGCCAGTGTGCGTTACTTAACCTTGAGTGAGGCGCAAAAACTTCTGACTGCACTCTATCTTACAAGCACTTTATGGCATGATATTACCTTATTTGCATTGCATACAGGAATGAGAGCAGGGGAAATCTTTAGCATTCGTAATCAAGCAATTAACTTTGAACAAAGAAGAGTTATCATCTTTGAATCAAAAAATGGATTGATACGAACAGTCCCTCTATCAAAGGTAGCTTTGACAATTCTACAAAAGTATAGCGAGAAAAAGCTTACATTCTTTTTTTCAAATAGCGAGATATATGAAGTTTCAAAAGTATTTCGTAAAGCCGTTGAAAGATGCGAGCTAAACGCAACTAATGCCGACAGAAGAAATAAGGTTGTATTTCATACATTAAGACATACATTTGCTTCTTGGTTAGTTCAAGGCGGAACACCGCTTTATACTGTAAGTGAACTTTTAGGACATAAGAGTTTGGAAATGACTAAAAGGTACGCTCACTTAGCACCCGACCAAGGTTCAAATGCAATTACCTTAATACCAAATAACACAAGCCCTTTATGGAGTCAAGAAAATTGTCTAGATAATCTCTAATATCATAAAAGAGGCACAAAACACATCAAATACTCTCAAATAAAGTCAAAAATGGCAATAAATCATCAAATAATATAAAATTTGGATAAATACCTTCAAATATTGCTTTATTTTACTTTTTTCAGTTTTATTTGAAAGAATTTGATAACATTTGCAAAGACGGAAAAGGCAGGACAGGTAATGTACTGGTACATCGTGCATTACGTCCTGCCCTAATCGGGTTTTGCCTTATTCGCAATTTGCTCAACGGGAAGAAAATGAAGAAAGAAAATAGAAAAAGAAAAAACGTAATGAATGTCTATTTAGACGATATTGAATATAAACAAATTATAGATTCAAGCGTTTACGCTGGCTTATCAATTTCTACTTTTGCAAGGAGTGTTTGCCTTGGAGCAAAAGTTGAAAGCAGGGAAGATAGTAAGGCGATTCGAGAATTGCTAAAAATCAATGCCGACTTAGGTAGGTTAGGTGGGCTTCTCAAACTTGGAATTGTTGAGTGTGGCCAAGCACAAGATTTTCGCCCTTTACTTAAAGAAATTGAGAAAAGACAGTTTGAACTTCAAAGAGCTATACAAAAACTATGATTAGTAAACATATTGCATGTAAGGTTGAGAATGATAGCTATCGAAGACTGGCACATTACATTGCAGATGTGAGCCATTCTGGCGAAAAATGCTTGTTTTCATGGTGTGAAGGTGCGTGGAATAAGGATAATTATGACTTGGCAATTATGGAAGTAGAGGCTACTCAAAATCTAAATACACGTAGTCAAAAAGAAAAAACATATCACTTGCTTATATCTTTTCGTATGGAAGATGAGCAGAAATTATCTGAAGAAAATTTCAAAGAAATTGAAAAACGCTTTGCAGAAACACTTGGCTTTCAAGAGCATCAAAGACATTGTGGAGTGCATATCAATACTGAAAATATCCACATGCATATTGCTTACAATATGATTCACATTGATAAGCTCACACGACATGAACCTTTTCAAGACTATAAGTTGCGTGACAACTTATGTCGTGAACTCGAAAAAGAGTATGGACTGTCCATTGATAATGGAATTGATCCTGATGATAAATCCTATAAGCTTTCGCAAAATTCAGCCACAAAAGAAAGCCTTACAGGGGAGGAGAGCTTTGAGCGCTTTGTCATGAAAAATCATAAATCAATCATGCAAGGCATTGAAGAAGCCCAGTCTTGGGAGTGTGTTCATAAAGCTTTTGCGCTGTATGGTTTAGAAGTAAAGCAAAGAGCAAATGGCCTTTCTATCAAGAATAGAAAAGGCAGACAAGCTATGAAAGCAAGCAAGTTTGACAGAACAATTTCTTATAAGAAGATGACTGAAAAGTTTGGCGTTTTTCAGCAAGCAAAGCAGAGTGTAAAAGCAAAAGATTGGTATAAAAGAAAACCTTTATTGCTTGATTATAGAAGCGACTTGTGGAAAGAATTTGTAAAGTCAAGCAGAGATGAAGAAATTGTTGAAATCAAAGCTAAATGGAGGAAAGAGAAAATCAAAATCACAGGCCTAGCAATAACAAGAAGAAAGCAAAAAGAGCTGTTACGAAAAAGTTCGTTGAAAGAGCGTTTAGAAATAAATCAATTAAGACAAGTGCATTCAGTAAAATCTGATAATTGGTTGAATTTTCTGCAAAATAAAGCTACAGCAGGAAATGAGGAAGCCCTTGAAATTCTACGACATAAAGGTAATACAAAGCTTTCAGAAAAAATTGATGCAGGCGCACTTGGAAAATTCAAAGAAAGTCTGCAACGCCATGAAACAAAATTGAAAACTGATTGCAAAATTCTAGCTTCTGATAAAACCTACACAGCAAAGAAAGCTCTTCTTGCTGTCAGCCGTATGCAGTCAATAACT
>CAYJIN010000187.1:0-2962 GCA_964370245.1 uncultured Desulfovibrionaceae bacterium | reverse complement strand
ACGATATCAATGTTTCCACCCTTGATAATAAGATCATCACGGCTATTTATACCGTCTTGATATTCAGTAACTAGAGAAAGAGAACCGTCGCCTGAAATAGCAGTATCTGCTTTTGAATAAATTGCACCAGAAGGAGCATCATTACCTGAACTTGCAAGTTTGCCCTGAATTATTTTGTTGCTACCACGAAGCACAATCTCAACATCTTTTGCTTCAATAATGTGTATTGGTGTTGAATTTTCAGCGCTAATATTTGCATTTTCTAAAACTAAGTAAACAACGTCTTTATCAGTATTTTTATCAACATTTACAACAACATTTGTATAATCGCCAGTGAATTTGTATGTTCCGCTTTTAGTAATAAGCAATTCTTTTTCGCTTATAATTTTTGCGCTTTCGTCAATACTTTGCGCATAGAGTGAATTAGTGCCTATAATAAAAGAAAGTAATGCTAAAGGTAAAACTTTAAAGTGTAGTTTTTTCATGTTTGTGCTCTCCTAGAGTCCGTTTGTGATAAGTTCTTGTTTTGTTATAATTATTTCAAGGTTTCCATTTCGCGTCCTTAATTCGTCAATAAAGGATTTTTCCATGAAAAGATCTTTTAATTCAATTTCATAGCTTAATTTAAATAAGCTTCCCATGCTTGTTGTTTTAGCGGTAATAAGTTCAGCTTGTGTTGTGTATGCTGTAAAAATATCATCAAAAACATTCGTATAATTGAGGTTTTCTGGAATTGTGATATGTAAAATGCGACGTGTTGATTTCTTTTCGCCAAAGTTTATTAATGTAAGTATAAAGGAAAAAGAGCAAGCAATAATTGCAAATAATGTTGCAAGCCCTATATAACCCATACCAATAGTTAGCCCTGTGCCCATAGCAGTAAAAATTGCACCAATCTCTTTTGCACTACCAGGAATAGAGCGGAAACGAACTAAACTAAATGCACCCACAACTGCAACACCAACACCAACATTGCCATTAACAACCATAATAACGATTGAAACAACTAAAGGTAACAGCGCTAAAGTGCTAATAAAACCTTTTGTGCATTTTGTTTTGTAAGAAAACATTTTTGCCATGAACACGCCCAAGATCACTGCTGCTGAAATGCAGCTAAAAATTTGTGTAAATGTAATGCTCATTGAAGTTTCTGGGTTTAGTATTCCTGTAAGAAATTGTTCAGGCATATATTTCTCCTTTTACTATATAGCTTGAAGTGATAAATTTGATGGCAAAATATGTGAAGTATATGCTGTGCCATATTTAGAAAATGATGTAGCATATATTTTATTTTGATTGAGAAAATCAATAAACCAAAAAGGTAAGCCATACAGCGTCTTTACCTCAAGTAATACAATATCATTTTCTATAACAGAAATATCTTCATCACTTGCATAAAAGGAAACATGATTATTTCGCATTTTAATGTTGAAATCAAAAGTCATTCTAAAATTGCTGTCTTCTAAAGAAAAATATGCTTCTCTTTCATAGGCTAAATAAACCTTAGCCTTAAGATTATTATAGCTCTGAGCAAAATAATCTATTTCTTTTTTGATTTGCACTGAGTTTGCAGCAATGTCATCAATATCATTATTTGTAAGACAATTATTCCGCAAGCAGTCTAATGCTTTTTCTTGTGGAATAGAAATTCTTCTTTTATAAACAACGCCGTCAAACTTTTTTTTCAGTTCAATAAAAGCATTACTATTGTTTTCTGGTTCGCCATAGATGCGAATTCTTAATTTTTCTTTATACTTAGGTTTTTCTAAAGAATGACGTATTATGCGATAATCTTCTGTGTCAAAATAGATGTTTGAGATTTTATGCCTACAGTATTCATCAATCTTCATATATTTTGCCATGTGTTCATATAAAGCGTGATATTGAGCATGGCTAAGCTTATATTTTAACTCAAAACGCTTAAAACAAGTTTGAACAGACATTACCTCTTTCCTTCTATAACTGTATAAAAAATATACAGCTAGCTATTGTTTTGTATAAATAGTATACAAACATCTAAATAAAATAGTTGTTTTGACATTCTAACAATGTTTATAGCAAAAAATATGCCAAAGCAAATTATTTTTTATGGAAGGGGTAAAAAAAGACTGTATTTATCTTAAATATTTAAAAAGCAATTAGTTTGCTTCTACTTGAGGCGCATACTTTTCAACAAATTCACCTACACCCTCTTTAAAAATCCAATAACCTTGTGAAGATAAAACTGCCAAGGGTAAAGCTTGAGCTTTATATTTATCTTCTTCAATAAGAATGTGTGTAGGCTTAGTTAAATTATCTAAAATATATCGTTTTCCTTGAAAGTCCACAGCCAAAACTACATGGAAATTTTTATGTTCTTTATGGTAGATTAAAAGAATCCATAATGTTTCGGTAGGCCAATCTAAATATTGTAGGGCATAATATTTTGCAAAAGCATAATCTTCACAATCTCCTGCCCATTTTCTAAAAAATTCATCAGGTCTTGCCCAATATTCTTCTTCTCCATAGAGCTTTTGATCCACGCCCGCAGGAATTTTATTCATGAAATCATTTATTCCTTTTAAGATTTCAATTTTAGGAACTTTTTTTAAATGGTTGAGTAGCGCTCTCCATTTTTGCGTATTTTTCATTTCCATTGGAGTTGTTTCTATTGCATACCAATCTGGCGTATATTTTTCTTGTATTTCCTGCCATTTATTTCTTTGGAAATCAAAAAAGTCTTTCAAAGGTATATTTGGTGGAACAAAAGTCGCATTATAGCCCAAAAAGGTTAGAGAATCAGCGGAAGTTTGATTTTTTGATGTTTCAGCTTGTTCTTGCTCAATTTTAGAAGAAGCTTTTTGCGTACTATTCGCAAATGCTTGATTTTGCATTATAAAGCATAGGGATAATAAAATGAGAATAGAAAGAGTGCAACATAATCTTTTCATAAGCTTCTCCAGCAGTGGACTGCGGCCGTATA
>CAYJIN010000186.1:0-3005 GCA_964370245.1 uncultured Desulfovibrionaceae bacterium | reverse complement strand
TTGAAAGATTTTGTTGAATATCACGATTTGCTATTATTTTATCTATTGCATCATCAAAACTCATAATTTATCCTTCAGTGTGCCCATCTATTGATGGGCACACTATTTATTAATTTAATTCAAAATCAATCTTCGGCGGCAGTATTACGATTTGGTAAGGCTGTTGCCATGTAATTCGCTTGATATATTTTAATTTTTCAGGGTTCGTTGTGGCAATATCGTCAAGAACACCACGTATTGCGGCATCCACAGCATCAGTATCAAATGGAATCTTTACGACTCCAACACTTTGTGGCATATCAATTGAAGCTGTTTTCACTTCTTCTGCAGGAAGAAGCTCAAACTTTGTCCCCTTATCATCACTAGTGTTTGTAGCTAAAACACTCGAGTTTGTTGCTAGCGGTAAAATTGGTGCTTTCATGTTTATACTCCGTTCTTTTTATATGGTTTAATCAAAATGCCATTGGCATGTTTTTCAACAATAATGTGTGCACATCCTTCTAAGCTAAGAAATGGAAGACGCTTTGCAGGAATACCAGCTGATACAATTTCAAAGTTTGGACCACTGTATCCAGTAAGCTCTCCATTAACAAGTAGCTCAGTTGTAATTTTTTGCACGAATTCAAGTTTAAGATTGAGTTCAATTGCAACTGCTAAATAAGGTTTTCCTTCCAAAAGCATTGCTTTAATCTCTTCAACATACATTTTTCTTTCTTCAGCTTGAAGTTTCTTTGACATATTAAAAGCTCCTATAATTTAAAAGTTATTTTACACCCCATAGGTGCTTAATGCACCTATGGGAAGTGCCTAGTTTTTATGACGAGTAAACTTGTCGATCTGTGCAAAGCCATGGCAAAAATATAAATCTACTGACATGTCAATAGCTTTTGCATTTCTAAAGTCCTCATAATAGTCATGGTTTTCTATAGCACTAAGCAAATCAGAATATTGATGCGCTATTGTGCGTACAAGTCCGATTCTTTCCATAGGGCTAATAATTAAACGTGGTCGAATACTTATTGTAATATCACCCATCTCAAGCTCAATCGGTTCAAGCAAGGTTTCATGACGCTGGAGCGTAAATTCCATATATCTGTTACACAAGGCCAATTCTTCTTCAAGCCCTAACGGGTTTTCTTTAGCAACAGTTACTTTTTCCATAGATGGTATGGGTGTCATCACCTTTTCAATAAGCTCTTCTGCCTTACTTGCAAGCAACGCACGATGCTCTTTCTCTTTATTTAAAGTGTGTGCATCAGCACTCACTGCCTCACCATTCAAAAGAACGTCTTTAGTTGTAGATTGAATTATCATAATTTTAACTCCGTTATCTGGAAGTATTTTCCAGGTTAAAGTTTTTTACTTGATCCTTAGTTTCATCGTAGTCCAAGTTTTTTATGCCACCTTCTAAATATCTTCTTAACCATAAT
The DNA here is from genome assembly GCA_964370245.1 of uncultured Desulfovibrionaceae bacterium. Classification (GTDB taxonomy): domain Bacteria; phylum Desulfobacterota; class Desulfovibrionia; order Desulfovibrionales; family Desulfovibrionaceae; genus CAYJAZ01. The sequence continues at coordinate 1,575 of CAYJIN010000186.1, read as the reverse complement.
AAGAAAGTAGATTTTTCATAAACTGTGTTACGTCCCTTGCAAATGCAAGGAGCAGAAACCCCTTGACTTTTCATATTCGCTAAGGTGCCACTTTTGATTACGCCGCCCAATAAAGTATCAACTGAGCGACGAGTAAATATCGCTGGCAAAGAAACTTGCAAAGATTGCATGCAAAGTTCAATGAAAGCTTGTTCTTCTTTATCTGTGACTTTCATAAGTCACCTCCCAAAAAAATTACACAAATTCATTTGCGCTAAAAAACTTATAAGATTAATTCTAAAACAGGTCAAGTGTAAATACCTGATTTTATTGATTATTTTTAACGAATAAACATAAACTCTTATTCGTTAAAAATAATCAATACAAACACTATTGACTCAATATAAAAAATTATTATTTTATTAGATTAATACATAATTAAGGATTTTTAATATGCACAAAAAAAAAGTTTTATCAGGCAAAGAAGAATTTTTTAAAAAACGCGATAAACTTATGTTACAGTTTTTCTTTGATCAAGAATATAAAAAAAGAAACTTTCTTATAACCAATGATATTACAAAAGCAGAAGGAATATTTAATTCTTTATGTGAAAACATTACAAATAACCCTGATGATGACTACAGATTGAACCTCGATGACTACACACGGAGGTTTAAATTTATAATTCAGGATAATTTTCCTAATAGCAAAGATAGTGATTTATCGAAAATTTATGACGAATCACTATTGAGCTTGAACACAGCTATACCTAAAAGAGAAATTCTTTGTAATTATATTGCTAGAAAATATTACTCAATCCCTCTCTATGTTCTTATGAGACCTCTGAATATGGTTGAAGTTTTGCTGCAATTAAAAAACAAAACCTATAAATTCAAGCCATTTATACCAGAATATGTAAATAAAGCTGACTTCACAAGAAACTATTTTCTCTCAGCAGTTTTCTCCTATTGTAACACTGAATACCGTGGTTATTCACTTTCCGATAGAGAGGGATATTTATTACATCTTGAACTTGAGCGAGCTATTCAGGGGAACGGTGAAAAAAATATAGCTTTACTAGAGACTAGTATAAAGTGTTCAAACGGTAATGACCTTAGCGATGATGAATTTAAGAAAATAAATAAAGAAATAAGTAATACTTTTTATTCAACAAGATCTGCAAAAAAGCAAAAGGCGGACGAAGAAGATAGCGAGCAAAGAGAATATATAAAACAACGTTTAATTGGACTTCTTCATTATGATTTTAAGTTGGCTCTTGCTGCAATAGGTAAAAAAGCAAAGATTGATGAGTTTATAGATATTTTTTATTCAATAATTGATGCATTACAAGAGGACGGTTATGATTCTCAAACCAAGCGAAAATACGAAGACTCTTTTAAATACACTTCAATGTGCATCAAAGAAAAAAAGCTAATTGCAACGCCAAATAGTTTAAAAGCAGTAAATCCACCCCAAATCTTTATTCCTAAACACTTGGATTTCTACACTGATTATCAAGCCTTTTATTCTCATCTAAAAAACAATGAAACATTTGATTCAAAATTATTGGAAGATTACAACCCTTCACATCCTTTA
>CAYJIN010000185.1:0-3008 GCA_964370245.1 uncultured Desulfovibrionaceae bacterium | reverse complement strand
ATAGGTTATGATAGAGTTGGCGGCACTTCCTATGGTAAATATCAAATAGCTTCAAATGTGGGAACTTTTGATAGATTTGTTGCTTACTTACAAGATGAAGCGCCTGACATTGCAAGCCAATTAGAAAAAGGCGGAAAGGCAAACACTGGTTCACGCAAAGGTGCAATGCCAGAAATTTGGAAAGAAATAGCTGCGAATGAACCAGCTCGTTTCCATGATTTACAAGAAGGTTTCATCAAAAAAACACATTATGACCCTGCCTTCAAAGCCGTGGAAGATTCAAAACTTGACACAAACTCTGAAATAATACAGCAAGTTGTGTGGTCAACCTCTGTTCATCATGGCGCAAAAGGCGCTGAAAGAATTTTGGATAGAGCCATCAGCTCGCTTGGTCTTGATAAAATAAAAGAAGGCGAAGAACTGCCAAAAGATATTGAAAAGCAATTCATCACAACTGTGTACGACATACGCTCACGCCAGTTTGCTTCTTCAAGTGAACACGTGAGAAATGCTGTTCAAAATAGATTAGTAAATGAAAAAAATGATGCTCTTCGTGCTTTAGGTTAAATTTTACAAAAAATACGATGAGAAAAACATAATCCTTTTATATTTTAAACAATCTCCTTAGATATTGATATAAAAGGATTTATTTTTTTATTTTTTTAGAAGCAATTTTTTTAATTGAAGATTAAAAAGCTTGCAAATTTCTTAAAAATGAGTTAAATAACCTCTTCGAGTTACGAGTACATGTGGGTATGTGCTCTATTTTCCGTTCAACGGGTCAACCCCTAAACATCTCCGTGAGGTCTTATGTTTTCCTTACTAGTGGTTTTTGCTTGTGCTGCTGTAGCTATTGTTTATGCTTACAGAGCATCAAAAGTAGTTTTCTCAAGCCCTGCAGGAAATGAAGAAATGCAACGTATTGCTGGCGCTATTCAAGAAGGCGCTCAAGCATATTTAGAACGTCAATATAAAACAATTGCTATTGTTGGTATTGGTATTACTGTGCTTTTACTTCTTACCCTTGGCTTTTTAGTTGCATTTGGTTTCGTTATCGGTGCAGTTTTATCAGGCGTTGCAGGCTTTATCGGCATGCACGTTTCTGTTCGTGCTAACGTTCGTACAGCTGAAGCTGCTCGTCATGGCCTTGCTCCTGCTTTAAATATCGCTTTCCAATCTGGTGCTATCACTGGCTTATTAGTTGTTGGTTTAGGCCTTTTAGGCGTTGCAGGTTATTATGCAATTCTTACAATGTTTGCTGTAGAACAACAACACCTTATTGAAGCTTTAATTGCTTTATCTTTTGGTGCATCACTTATTTCTATCTTCGCTCGTTTAGGCGGCGGTATCTTCACAAAAGGTGCTGACGTTGGTGCTGACTTAGTTGGTAAAGTTGAAGCTGGTATTCCTGAAGATGATCCAAGAAACCCTGCTGTTATCGCTGATAACGTAGGTGATAACGTTGGTGACTGTGCTGGTATGGCGGCTGACCTTTTCGAAACTTATGCAGTAACAGTTGTTGCTACAATGCTTTTAGCATCTATCTTCTTTACAGATGCTTTACAAAGCACAATGATGCTCTATCCACTTCTTATTTCAGGTATTTGTATTTTAGCATCAGTAGCTAGCGTTCGTTTCGTAAAATTAGATTCTTCTAAAAAAATCATGAAAGCTCTTTACAAAGGTTTGATTGCAACATCAGTAATTTCTGCTGTTCTTATCACAATCCTTACTTTCATGCTTTTCTCTGGTTTTGAAACAATGTCAATTCAAGGTCAAGAATTTACTTCTTGGAACCTTTTAGTTTGCGTATATACAGGCTTAATCGTAACAGGTTTACTTGTTTGGGTTACTGAATACTACACAGCAACTAACTACCGTCCGGTAAAATCAATCGCATCTGCTTCACAAACAGGTCACGGCACAAACGTAATTCAAGGTTTGGCTGTTTCTATGGAAGCAACAGTATTACCAGTATTCATCATCTGTGGTGGTATCTTGGTAACTTACATCAACGCTGGTTTATTCGGTATTGCAATTGCAGCTACAACAATGCTTGCTTTAGCTGGTATGGTTGTTGCTCTTGATGCTTACGGCCCAGTTACTGATAACGCTGGTGGTATTGCTGAAATGTCAGGTTTACCAGAAGAAGTTCGTGTTGTAACTGACGCTCTTGATGCTGTTGGTAACACAACTAAAGCTGTAACAAAAGGTTATGCTATTGGTTCAGCTGGTTTAGCTGCATTAGTTCTTTTCGCTTCTTACACAGAAGACTTGAACCGCTTATTCCCTGACCTTGACGTAAACTTTACTCTTCAAGATCCTTATGTTCTTATCGGTTTATTTGTTGGTGGTTTACTTCCTTACCTCTTCGGTGCTATGGGTATGATGGCTGTTGGCCGTGCTGGTGGTGCTGTTGTTGTTGAAGTTCGTCGTCAATTCAAAGAAATTCCAGGAATCATGGAAGGCACAGCAAAACCTGATTATTCAGCTGCTGTTGATATGCTTACAAAAGCTGCTATCAAAGAAATGATTGTTCCTTCATTATTACCAGTTTTAGCTCCAGTTGTATTATACTTTGTTGTTAATGCAATTGGTGGCCAATCAGCTGCTTTTGCTTCTGTTGGTGCTATGCTTATGGGTACAATCGTAACAGGTATCTTCGTTGCTCTTTCAATGACAAGCGGCGGTGGTGCATGGGATAACGCGAAAAAATACATTGAAGATGGTTATTTTGGCGGTAAAGGTTCAGAAGCTCACAAAGCTGCTGTAACAGGTGATACTGTTGGTGATCCTTACAAAGATACTGCTGGTCCTGCTATCAACCCAATGATTAAAATTATCAACATTGTTGCTATCTTACTTCTTCAAATTCTTGCATAAGAATTGATTTGATAGAAAGTCAATAATAGTATAATAAAGGGAAAGCTTGCTTTTGTGAGTTTTCCCTTTTTTTATTACAATTTTGAGTTTACAACTCTAAGGATATTTTAATGATTTACACTTTT
>CAYJIN010000184.1:0-3029 GCA_964370245.1 uncultured Desulfovibrionaceae bacterium | reverse complement strand
ATAGACTTTATATTTTTTTCAAATAAATTACATTTATTAATTTTATTAGAAAATTTTATCTTCTTCTTTTGCCATTTCAATATATTTAAATCGTGGTTGATTGTTTGCTTTTTCAACAGGTTCTAAAAAATTTTCCACGGTTCTTATCCAGTAGCATTCTTTTTTTTCAAGTGGAAAATACACAACAGCTTCTTCCATAGTATTTTCTAAAACAGCCTTTGCAACAACTACGTAGTAATTTCCTTTATAGTGTTGATATTTGCCACCAACAATAATTTCATTATTCATATTTTCCATTTTTTATCCTTCTCTATAATTTGAAAACAATTTCTAAAATTTTATCAACTTTAATAATCAGCATATAACATTTGCAAATGAAGTTCAAGTTTGCTTTCTTCAATCTTTTCAATACAAAAGCAAACAAAACCAAATAATAATTATTTATAATTTATTATGTAACTGTTTATTCCATTTTGTGTTTTTTATAAGACATAAAAAGTATAACGCCAAACATAAAAATCTTTATATTTGTCTTGTTTTAAAAATCACAATCAATTTTGTTTAGCGATGCTGTATAACTTACTATAATAATAAATATATTTTTTATTGACAAAACTTGACAGTCAGGGATACAAGTTTTATTATAATAATTATTGCATTTTATAATTTTTTGCATAGTATCATGTAAAAGGACATTAAATAATGAATAGCTTAAATATTAGTTCATACGACAAAGTAGAACAGATTTTGCTAGATTCACAATCTGCACTTTGGCGTTTAGAAATTCAAAAAAATATGCCTCCACGCCTTTTTGGCGATAAAGCTATGCATAAAATGTTTGAAGCAAGTGAAGATCTTACTGCTGAAGAGTTTTATGTCCATTGGGATAGTACAATTTCTGATGAATATAAAAAGCTTATTCAAACTGCATTAGGGCAAATTTTATCTGGTACTCCATCTGAAATTATTTTTGCATGGAATGATAGCAAAGGCTGTGAAAGATATGCACAATGTGGCGGTTTTGTTCTTGAAAACACGCCTGATTCTATTATTGTTCACGGCTATCAAAACGATGTAACCAAAACAAAACTTTCTAAAATCCAACAACTTAATTTTGAAAATTTGCCTTATATTCTCAAGGAAAACTACTACTCTATCTATTCATTCAACTTCAAAAGTGGAACTTTTCAACTTGAACAAAGCACAGATTCTATCTTGTATGAACATAAAATTACCACATCAACTCATTATAAAGTGATGTATAACTATTTTATAAATAACCTTATTGCAGAACAAGATCGAGAAGCATTTGCTGCCTTTTTTGATGTTGAAAAATTACAAGAAGAATTTAAAACAATAAAAGAAAAAACTCTTGTAGTTTCAAAGCTTGTTGACAATGCCTATAGATTTACTGAAATGAAGTTTTACCCTATTCAATTTGAAGATGGTGAAGTTGTGCGTGCTTTATTAGTTGCAAAAGATGTGCATGATGTTATTGAAAAAGAACGCCAACAACAAAGAATTATTAAAGAAACAAGCGAAAGCCTTCAAACAGCTCAAACAACTCTTTCACACGTTATTTATGATAAACTAACAGGCCTTTTCTCAAAAGGCTATTTCAATGAACAAGCTGGCTATCTCATTCAAGAAAATCCATCAAAAGAATTTGTTTTTATTGCAGTTAATGTTGATGATTTTAAATCATACAATTCAATTGCTGGCACGCCAAAAGGTGATGAAGTAATTAAGTTTATGGCTTCTTATCTTGATGAAAAACTAAAAAACTTGCCAAACACACTTTACACTCGTCATAATGGTGCATCTTTTGCAATTATTACTGAATATAATCCTGAAGCATTATTAAAATTTGAAAATAATTTTATTCAAGCGCTCAATAACTACTCACCAGATATTACAATAAAATTACTTTTTGGTGAATATATTATTCTCGATCATAGCGAAGAGATAACAATTATTCATGATAAAGCAATTCTAGCTACAAAAACTTGTAAAGATCATTATGGTACACATATTGCGCAATACACAGAAAAAATGGATGAAGAAGTAAAACTCAATCGCACACTTTCTCAAGACATGCAAAAAGCTATTCAAAACAATGAATTTCTTATTTATTTTCAACCAAAATATGATGCACAAACGCTAAAAATAAGTGGTGCGGAAGCTTTAGTGCGTTGGAATCATAAACATCAAAGCATTTTAAGCCCCGCAATCTTTATTCCATTATTTGAACAGAATGGATTCATAAGGCATTTAGATTTTAACATTTTAGAACAAACATGCGCATTTATAAAAGAACACAATATAAAAATTCCTCTTTCAGTAAACATTTCGCGTGCTAACATCTATTCAAGCGACTTACGCGGAAAAGTTATGCAAGTGCTTGAAAAATATAATGTAAAACCTGAGCAAATTTGCTTAGAATTTACAGAAAGTGCCTACTACAACGATATTTCAACTATCCAAAAAATTCTAAAACAACTACAAGATAGTGGACTTATAATTTCAATGGATGATTTTGGAACAGGTTATTCTTCACTCAGCATGCTAAAAAACGTGAATGTGAATGAATTGAAGATTGATGCCTCCTTTGTTGATTTTGTTCACGGCGATGAAAAATCACTCTTTATTCTTGAAATGATTGTTCAAATGAGTAAAAAATTAAATTTACATGTCACAGTTGAAGGCATTGAAACCCTAGAACAAATGAAAATTGTAAAAGAACTTGGTTGCAACACTGTTCAAGGCTATTATATGGCTAGACCAATGCCAAAAGACGACTTTCTCAAATTACTTAAAGAAGAAAAATAAATCGTACTCTTACACAAATAAAAAGAGCTAGAAGGTATATCTTCTAACTCTTTCTTTATTTAATTTTTTATTCTCAAGTTTATTACGTCTACTCTCTCAAAGAAATTTAACTAATTAGTCTATTTCATGAATTTTCTTAACAAGACAATCTTTCTCAAAATTAAATTCACGAATAAACATATCCCAAGTTGTTACGAAGA
>CAYJIN010000183.1:0-3055 GCA_964370245.1 uncultured Desulfovibrionaceae bacterium | reverse complement strand
TCCGTGCCTCCACCAGCGTCAACAGTGCCAAAACCACTGTAGCCACCAACGACACCGACAACTTGATGTCCATCAAATTGAGTTATACGTCCACCATAATATCCATCATTACCCTCTGAAAGTGTGATTGTGTGAGCGGCAGTGCCGTACACCATGTCAAAATTACTAAAGGTGTTATTTGAAGTTGAAGTTTTAAATGTAACCACATTTTCAAGAGTGATATCTTCATCAGCTATTGTAGCTTCAGCATGGCCACCACCACCTCTGCTTATTGTGCCGTTAGTGATTGTTGTACCATTAACCTTACCACCGGTAAGAAAGGCATTGTCTGTCGTGATAGTAGTAACAGGTGTAATATTTACTTCTACTTTGCTAAAGTCACTATCACCATCACCATCTGTAATGCTGACAGTAAATTCTTGTTTTGTATTTGCAAAACTCGCATTAGCAGTAACAGTGTAATTACCTGTTATCTTGTTAAGAGCAACTGTGCCCCAGTTATAGGTGTATGTATCTATATCACCAACCGAGCCTGTAAGAGAACCATCTGTAAGTTCAAATGTTCCACCATCTGCACCGCTAGAACCAGTAATTGCACCCAATATACTTCCACCTTCTTGTAGAGTAATAGGTTGTGGTGCGTTAATTATTGGAATGTCGTCAAGTATAGTAATAGTTACTTCTTGGTTAGTAAAAACATTGCCGTTAGTGGTATCTGTTAATTCAAGATTAAGTATAATATTATGGAAATCTGACGTGTGGTCAGAACCTGCAGTTAATTCTACTGTAAAGCCTATTACTTTTGTAGGTTCAGTAAGGTCGGTTATTGCTCTTATTGTGCCAATTACTGTGATGCCGTCTTCTGCTAGTAATTCTGTTGGAAGGCCACCTGTAATTATAAAACCAGGTTCACTCCAATCAAATCTAGACGTCCCAGGGTTTGGATTTGTTCCAGAGGAAGTTCCTGCTTCATCTAAGCGGATTGTGTCAATAATAGTTGGAGGTATAGCCGCATTACTAACAGACTCAAAGTCTTGATATGTTACGCCATCAATAACATAATCATTACCAACTTTATTTGCAGCTTTGCCATTAAGGTCAAGAATATCATTACTGCCATTACCAACAACAGTTTCAAAGTTTTTATAGGTTATGCCATTACTTTCAATGCTATCAGCTGAAATGTATTTCACTGTGCCTGTTGCCTCGAGCGTGTCAATATCACCGCCCGCAACTGCTTCGCCAGCATCAATGGTTGTAAAACCTGAATATGCTGTAGTGCCATTAAGTTTTCCAGTTGATATATTAAAAGTGTCTGAACTATCTAATAAAGTTAAAGTGTTTCCGCTTGTTCCTTTTACAGTGTCATTGCTATCAAGTATAAAATCAATATTACCAATTTCAGCTCCACTTCCGTTAGCTGTAACATTTTGATTTGTATGAAGTGTTGAACCAGTATTTAGAGATAAAGTTACTTGCTCAAAATTAGTATAGTTTGTGCCAAAAGCAGTTCCGCTGCTATCTGCATAGCTAAAACTAGTACCATTTGTATAGAAATTTGTTTGTGTTACAGAAGTGCCAAAACCAAGAGAGTCACCACCAATGTGCCCACCTGCATCTACAGTGCCAAAACCTGTATAGGTAGTGCCATCATAAGCATTGCCAATAAGGTAATCGTCGTTCTCAGTTGTTTTTAGTGTAAGCGTGTTTGCACTTGTCCCTGTAACGGTATCAAAGTCTTTGAAGGTTAGGGTGTGTCCGTTTGCAGTAGTTGTAAATTGCTGTGGGGTTTTATCATCAAGAGTGATATTTGTATCAACGGTAGCACTTGTATTATTTGCTATAACTGCATTTAACGCATCTGAGGCAACAACAGTAGAAGCTGTGCCATCTATTGTGATATTATTTCCATTAAGAGTTACAGAATTTGTTACAGCGCGTCCAAGATTATTTCCAAGGTTTTGTTTATTTTCAAAATCTTTATAAAGAACACCATCAATAAGATAATCACTGCCACTCATAGAAAAGTCTTTATTGTTAAAGTCTAGCGTATCACCAACGCTAGCGCCTGCATCAATAATTGCAAAGCCAGTGTAAGTGCTACTTCCAGCAGTTACAGTGTCATTAGTAGTAGCATCTAAAGTGATTGTTGCATTCAAATCTTTTGTTTCAAATGTAGTAAAATTTTTGAAAAGAGTAGTGCCATCTTTATAACCACTCTCCGCTGAATCATAACTTAAAGAACCTGTAACTATGAGGTGTCCACTGCCTGTAACTTCTTCAAAACCAAGCAAATTTGTATTGGTTAAATCATAATCCTTTGTGATAAGCTTATCATTATCGCCATTTGCATTGATAGAATCTACATTAGTAAAGTTTATAGTTCCAGCTGTTGCTGTGCTTGTAGTTGCATTAACTGTAATATCAGTAGATGTTGTTAGCGTGTTTGAATTTAGATCAATGCTTTCAAAGTTTTTGTATACAGAGCTATTACCATCAACTGTAATGGTGTTTCCATCATAGTTTACATTATTGTTGACTTTTAATGTATCTGTAATACCTGCTCCTGTTCCTGCATCAACAGTTGCAAAACCAGAATAAATTGAATTTGCAATGTCATAGTTATCCGCACTGCTTGCATCAAAGCTTAGTGTGCCTGTGCCATTACCGACAAAGTTTTCAAAGTTTTTATAATCTACACTGTCAATTGTAAGTGAAGTTGTTGGATTTGCAATTCCTGTTAAATCTAAATTTGTTAAACCTTCAAGTCTGTCATTGGTGCCTGCGCCTGCATCTATCTCATCAAAGCCTTTAAAGTTTTTGCTATGTGCTGTTAGAGAGCCATCGGCGTTTAATATTGTGTTGCCTGAATTTGTTAGAGCATTAGATGTTCCGTTTGAGGAAATATTTGTATAAGTATAATTTATATTGTTTTCACTGTAAGAAGAAGCTGAGGCAGTTACAGAAATATTATTACTATTCACAATAAGATTTACGACCGTTGCATTTTCAAAGCCAGTGAAAGTTATTCCATTTGCTATAAAGCTTGAACCAT
>CAYJIN010000182.1:0-3145 GCA_964370245.1 uncultured Desulfovibrionaceae bacterium | reverse complement strand
ATTTATTTATAATATTGCTTTGTTTAGTTACGCCTCAAATATACTTTCTAATGCCACAAAAAAATATTCCGTTTATATTTTATTTTCAATAATAAACACTACTCTTACATGGCATGCTGTAAACACTCCAGAATACTTTTACCTTTCTTTCTTCGCTGTTGCAACATTACTCACTTTACAATTTAAGTTGTTTTCTAGTGCAACATTGCGTCAAGCATTATTTGGTTCAATCACTTTTTCATTCCATATTGCATCTATTATACTTCCAATATTAATGATTTTTTCTTTAGTTATGAATAAAGCCCCCCTCACTTTATTAGAAGATAAAACTATTCATTATATGATTTTATCAACAAGTATTGTTATACTACTTGCTGCATTAGTTGTTGTTAAAAAAATAATACCACATATCGATATTATCAGAATTTCAACAGGAACCCCCTATTCTGAAACTCACACTGCAACAACTGCATTTATTTTATCATACCTCTCTTTTGATACTTATTGCCTTGTAACTGAAAACCTTTATATACAGCAAGCGTTTCAAATTTTTATTGTTACAGCTCTATCTCTTGGTATTTTTTACTATTTATTATTTTATACTATTAATTTTATAAATCTTTCTATGTATAAAAGACAGTCTGATATCGCTCAAACTTCTTACAACCAGCTTCTTATTAAGAAAAAAGAAGCAAGTGATAAACTAATTACTGATCACCTCACTAAACTTTATAATAAAAAATTTATATTTGAACAACTTCAAGAGTATCTTAGCACGCCAAATTCTTCTTTCGGTTTAGCTTTCTTGGATGTTAATGCATTAAAATATGTCAATGACACATACGGACATGAAGTTGGCGATGAATATCTTAAAGCAATTGCGAGTTCATTAAAATCATCAACTCGTGACTGTGATCTTCCTGCTCGTATTAGTGGTGATGAATTCTTAGTCATTCTACCAGATTTAGACTCTGAGGAACGTGTTACTTATATAACTGAAAGAATTTCAGCACACATTGACCAACAACCTACAATTGGAGACTTTAAAATATCTGCAAGTTTAGGCTATATATTTATTACTGATGAAATTAGGCACCTTTCAATGGACGAGATTATTGAACTAGCTGACAAAAACATGCGTGTAAACAAAGCTAAATTCTACGCAAACAGAACAAATACTGCGGAGGTTAGCTAATGTTATTGTTTTTCTTTATCCTAAGTTTTACGCTTTACTCATTAGCGTTCTATTTCTATGCAACCAAACTATTCGGACGTAGCACAAAAATTCAATACGGAATTGCTTCACTTTTTAATGCTTTTTTATACATTTATTATATCTTCTACGTTAGTTTTGAATATGAATATATTGCAATTGTAGCACTATTTCTAATTTATATCATTCAAGTTAAGCTTATCTTTAAGCAAAACTACCTTACTATATTATTTAGAGCACTTACTCTTACTTTGCATGTTATTGCTATGCGCATGATTGTTATTGGTTCTTTTGCTTTAATGTATGATATGCCTATTTATGAATTAGCACGCAATCAAGAATTAAGAATTCTTACTTCAACGGTTTTCTTCTTTATTGCTTTTCCTTACGTCTTTATAGTAAGAGCCATTTTCATAAAAATTAATTTTGTAAGTGTATTAAAAGATGGAAAGTCTATCGCTTTTTCAATTTATGTGCTTACTGCTATCTTCCTTTATTGCGTTTATACAGTCGGTTCACTCTATCCTGCAACATTCCCTGAAGTGAAGCTTATCTATGTTGTAATAAAAACTGGTGCTTGTTCGCTAGTTGGCTTTTTCCTTTGCTTTACCTATGAATATGTTTTTACAAATTTGCGCTGGCATCAGAACAAGTACCAAGCATTATCTGAAGCACTAGAACAGGGCGAGAAAGACCTAGAACAGCTTAGCTATGAAGCAAGCGTAGATGCATTTACAGGATTAAAGGTTCGTGATGTTGCCTATACTCGTCTTGAACACTTCTTATCTGATAATGAACCTTTTTATGCAATCTTTCTTGATATGAACGGGTTAAAAACAGTGAATGATCAATTTGGTCACGCCGAGGGTGATTTTTATATTCTTCAAACCGTTGAAATATTGAAAAATATATTCAACAGAGAAACTGTTACACGCCTTGGTGGAGACGAGTTTTTTGTTATTGGTAAACTTTTTGATGGAGCTTCACCAAGAACAAAAATAGAAAAACTTCTTTATGAGGTTGATCAAATTGCAAAAATTCATCATAAAAAATATGAAACATCTATCAGCTATGGAATAGCATTAATTGATGGAAGTGAAGAAACATCTAACATTACTCCTGACGAAATTATCAAGCTCGCTGATGAAAGAATGTATCAATACAAAAAAGTACGTAATCTTCAACGCTCTGTTATTGTTCCGGAAAAATCATAATTTTTTTTCAAATTAGTGTTTAAATTAAAAAAGTATACCCTCGAGGCTGAGGGTATACTTTCTTTTTTATGAGGGGGGGGAGGTGTTCTTTAATGCTGAGCGCTACTCTCTTCATTAAAGCTGAAATTTGCTTTCACCTTTTATATAGCAATTTAAAGGTTGGCTGTCAATAGGAATTATTCCTAATAAGAATTTTTAATTAGACATTTGACATTTATCAAAGAAGTGTTTACTTTGTTACTTCACAACAGCAAGACTTTGCTGAATTTAAATTGGGGGCGCACAGGTTTCGACGTGGATAAAGAAGCCAAAATGGCAGGTCGAGGCGCCGCTGGCCTCGTAAAAAGCGGCACAAATGTAATTGCAAACGATAATTACGACTACGCTTTAGCTGCTTAATTGCAGTAAGAGCACAGAAGGGTTCGCCCTTCGCATCATATATTCTGACTTCCTCTACGAATATGTGGTGTAAAACTTAGAGGGACGCTCTATCTTGTTTATATCCGGCAAGCTAGCTAAGACTTTGGATATGCCCCTTTTTATGCCTGTTCGTGGGCTAATAGGAAGGGTATCATACACGAACTAAACCTGTAGATCTTTTGCGTGGACTGTTTGCGGACGCGGGTTCGATTCCCGCCGCCTCCACCAATAAACAATTAAAAATGTCCCAATAAAAAATAGGCTCTGTAGTTTATTACAACTTGCAGAGCCTATACTT
>CAYJIN010000181.1:0-3147 GCA_964370245.1 uncultured Desulfovibrionaceae bacterium | reverse complement strand
CAATCTTTCTCAAAATTAAATTCACGAATAAACATATCCCAAGTTGTTACGAAGAGAGTTGCCACTAATGGCCCAATAACAAAGCCATTCATTCCAAACATGCCAAATCCACCTAATGTTGATAAAAGCACTAAATAGTCAGGTAATTTTGTGTCTTTACCAACGAGTACAGGGCGAAGAATATTATCAACTAAGCCGATAACAACAACACCAAATGCGATTAAAATAATGCCTGATGTAATATCGCCACTTGCAATAAGATAAATTGCTACAGGAAGCCAAATTAAGGCAGAACCAACTAAAGGAATGAGCGAGAATAAAATCATCACTGTTCCCCATAACACAGCGCCTCTAATGTCTAAAAAGGCAAAAATAAGCCCACCTAAAGCGCCTTGCGCAATAGCAACAACTAAACTTCCCTTGATTGTTGCACGTGTTACTGTGGCAAATTTATCAAAGAAAATTGCTTCTCTTGTGTCACCAAGTGGTAAAGCTAAGTGCAAATAATGAATGAGTTTTTTATTATCTTTCAAAATAAAGAATGAAATATAAAGTAAAAGCCCAAGGGTTGCAAAAGCATCAATCATATTTTGCCCAATAGCAGCTGAATATTGCGCAAATGAAGTGCTAAATGAAATAATAAAATCTTTAATCTGATTTCTCAATTCTTGTGGATCAATGCCTATTTTTTGAATGGCTTCTGTAATAAATGGCATAGATTGTTGAATTTGATCAAAATATTCTGCAAAATTAATTTCTTCAGCAACTAAAGAATTATAGAAAGACAAAAATTCTTGCACAATCATAATTCCTACCCATATCAAAGGGAGAACAACAACTGCAATTGCTAGTAAAATTGTAAGAAGAGCTGAAAAATTTTCACTTCTAATTTTTTGCATAATTTTTTGATATGCAGGCATAAAAACGATTGATAAGGCTATTGCCCAAAAAATTGAAGTAAAAAACGGTAACATGAGCATAATAAAAACCACGCTCACAAGTAAAAGCATGAGCAAAAAGGTTCTATATTCTAATTTATCGTCCATATTTTCTCCTCTACAGGTTGTAGTATTTTATATATAAGTCTTTTATTCTTATAAAGTTAGACTTTATTCCTTCATCAAGAATAAGAAGATATAGGAATAAAAATCTTTTGTCTATAGATTATTTATTTTATCAACATAATCCATTGATTTTATATTATTTTTGAAAGAATTTTTATAGCTTTCTTCATAGCTTCACTATTAATTCCTGAATAGTTTACAATTAATTCTGCATAAGAATCTTTTGTTCTTTTCTTTTCTTCGCTATTTTTTGAAGTAAGATTTTTTACATAAAATTCTGACAGAAATGATGTTTTCAAGCCATATTCTTTTGCAAGTTCTTTTATTTCTTGATCATTTTTCCGTGTTTTCATCCTCAAAATAAAGTGCAAACCAGAAAGTTCTTCTTTGATTTCTGATTTTTCACGTAAAGGGCTTTCGTCAATAATTTTCATAATAGAATCACGGTGTTGCTTATAATATTTACGCATTCTACTAATATGCCTTTCATAATAGCCTTGCGAAATAAAATGCTCTAAAATATGTTGTTCGAAAGAACATACTGGGCATGAAATAAAGGAAAGATTTTCTTGATATTTTGCAGCAAGTTTTGGGGGAAGAATCATATAACTAATTCTCAAACTTGGAGTTATTGTTTTTGAAAAGGTGTTCATATATATAGTTTTTCCTTGCATATCAATGCTTTGCAAAGTTGGCAAAGGTTTGCTTGCAAAGCGAAATTCACTGTCATAATCATCTTCTATAATAAACCTATTTTCTTCTTTATGCGCCCATTCTAAAACTTCCATGCGTCTTTTAATTGGCATAACAATACCAGTTGGAAAATTATGCGCTGGTGAAATATGAATAATATTTGCTTTACTTCTATTCAGTTCGTCAATATTAATTCCATTATCATCAAGACTTATATGCTCTATTTCAACATTTTCAGAAGTATAGGTTGAAATAATTTTATTATAGCATGGATTTTCAACAGCAAAAATATTTTTACGCCCGAGCAATTTTACAAGCACAGTATACAAATGCTCCGTGCCTGCGCCAATTAAAATACAGTTAGGGTCAACCGTCATACCACGATATCGTAAAAGATATTCACTAATTGCAAAGCGTAGCGAAAACAAACCAAAAGAAGGAACTTGTTCGAGTAATGCATCTTGATTTGTATTCATTACTTGGCGCATTTGTTTTGACCAAAAAGCAAAAGGGAAATGAGCTTTATTCATTGAATTTGCTGAAATATCAATAAGATAATGCGTATCTTTTTCAGGATTTACCTCTACGGGCTCAAAAAATCTCTTCTTTTTTTTGCTCTTGCTTTCATCATTTAATTGCAAAATTTCACTTGCAAAATAGCCACTACGCTCTCTTGAATAGATATACCCCTCAGCAAAAAGCTGTGCATAAGCATTTTGCACAGTGATAATGCTCAGCATGTGATGCTCTGCCAAAGCTCGTTTAGAGGGCAACTTTTCGTTTGATTCAATTTCCCCCTGCTCTATATCATTTTTAATTTTATCGTATAATTGAATATAAAGAGGAGTTTTTGATTTTTTATCAAGATTATAAGTGAGCATAGATTGTCCATTTTGGTGTTATTATTTTTTACAAATTTGGTTATATTTATAACATCAGATAATCTTTAATCCAATTAATATGATAAAAAGTAAAGCATTTTTTAGTATAATTTTAAGGTTAGATATATTTTTGGTACTATAAAATATATTGAGTTTGAATATTTCAATAATATCAAAAGAAGCATAGCTTTTCTTTACTACATAAAATTATTTTGCCCTATGAGGAGTTATTGATCATGAATACAGAAAGAATACAATTAAATCGTCAACTTGCACAAATGCTTAAAGGTGGCGTTATTATGGATGTTATGACTGCTGAACAAGCAAAAATTGCTGAAACAGCTGGTGCTTGCGCAGTTATGGCTCTTGAAAGAATTCCTGCTGATATCCGCGCTGCAGGCGGCGTTTCAAGAATGAGCGACCCTGCAATGATAAAAGAAATTCAAAAAGCAGTTTCAATTCCTGTTATGGCTAAAGTAAGAATTGGTCATTTTGTTGAAGCACAAATT
>CAYJIN010000180.1:0-3163 GCA_964370245.1 uncultured Desulfovibrionaceae bacterium | reverse complement strand
AAAAGCCAAGAATATTGTATTTCTTGGCTTTTTTATTGGTAAATATTTTATGATAATTTATGACTAGAAATAACTAAAAAAATAGCAAACTATTCAAAACATAGATGATTTATAATTCTTGGGCATAAAAAAAGGCAAACCAAAGCTTGCCTTTTTGTTGAAATATAAAACTAATTATTCAGCTGTTGTGTTGCTAACAGGAGCTTCTGTTGCTGTAGCTGGTGCTACTTCTTCAAACTGAACATCAAGAAGAGTTGATGCTTCGTTATCAGTTGCAGTAACTAGGTTATAACCAAGTGAAGTGCAAATAAAAACAACTGCTAAAGTTGCTGTTAATTTAGTCAAAAGACCGCCAGCACCACCTGAACCAAAAGTATTTGAACTGCCACCACCAAAAATAACGCCCATGCCATCTTTACCTGCTTGTAATAAAACAAGAATAACTAAAACAACACAAACTAAAATATGAACTGATAAAATTGCGGTATCCACAAAAATCTCCTTATATTAAGCGCGAACGATTTCGCTAAAACTATCTGCTTTTAATGATGCGCCACCAACTAAAACGCCGTCAACGTTTTCTGTAGCCATAATTTCTTGTGCATTTTCAGGTTTCACACTGCCACCGTATAAAATGCGTGTTTCTTGAGCTTTTTCAACTAAAATTTCAGCTAAAATTTTACGAACCAATGCATGAGCTTCAAGAATATCTTGTGCGCTTGCAACTTTGCCTGTGCCAATTGCCCAAACTGGTTCATAAGCAATAGCTAAATCTTCAGCTTTATAATCAGCTGGAAGTTTTGCTAAACCATTTTTAAGTTGTGTATATAAAACTTCTTCAAGTTTACCAGCTTCACGCTCTTCTAAAGTTTCTCCAATGCAAAATACAACACGCATATTGTTATTAAGAGCAAACTCAGTTTTTGTTGCTAAAAATTCATCACTTTCATTAAAGTAAGCACGGCGTTCTGAGTGGCCAACTAAAACCCATTCAGCACCTGCTGCTTTTATCATATCAATTGAAATTTCACCAGTGTATGCGCCTTCTTCAGCAGGATAGAAGTTTTGCGCACCAAAAGCAAAGGAAAAATCTGGCTGAATAGTTGTTTTTCCAACTAATACTGATGAAAGATTTGTTGCTGATGCAAATACAACAACTTCTCTATCGTCTAAATTTGGAGATTCAGTATTAACTCTTGCAATAAATTCTTTTGTTGTCTCAAGAGCTTGAGTTGATGTTTTATACATTTTCCAGTTAGCAGCCATTAGTTTTTGCATAGGATTCTCCCTCTTTCAAATTCTAAAACGTGTTATAACACATAATATTTGCGAACCAACATTTTGCCCTTTCTGTGAAAAAAGTCAAGTTTTAATTTATATAAAATCTATTCTCTCTTCAGTATAAATTTTTCCCTTTATTCTTAGCATATTAGCACATGCAAATTTTATTCACTTCAGCAAATAGCTCGTATTACAAAAATAATTTTCACTCAAGAAAGTGTTTTTTAAACTTGACAATATCAATTTATCTTTATATAAATATCCAGTAAAATAAATATTTATTTCAAAGAAAGAGGATATATGTTCGCTTTAAAAGCATTAAAAGCACTTGCAGATGAAACTCGTTTGCGCCTTATAACAATTTTATCTCGTTACGAACTTTCCGTGAATGAAATTGTTAATCTTTTAGATATGGGGCAATCTCGTATTTCACGTCATTTAAAAATTTTAGTTGATGCAAAGCTTTTAGAATCTCGTCGTGATGGTTTATGGGTTTATTATTCTGCCACTCCATCTGGTGACGGAAAAAAATTTTTAGATTCTATTCTTCCTTTTGCTCTTGATATGCCAACAACTCGCCCAGATTTTGATATGGCAAGCCATATTTTAGAAGAAAGAGCCCGCAAAACAAGACAATTCTTCAATGCAATTGCTGAGGATTGGGATGCGCTTAATCGTGAAATTCTTGGCGATTTCAACCTTCCAACTTCAATACTCAAAAAACTCCCAAAAGGCTGTAAAATTGCTGTTGATTTAGGTTGTGGAACGGGTGGCGTTTTAGAAGAATTGCGCCATGGCGCAGAAGAAGTTATTGGTGTTGATGGTTCGCCTCGCATGCTTGAGCTTGCAAGAAGACGCTTTTCAGAAAATAGTGCGAACAATTTAAATAATATTTCATTAAGAATTGGTGAGCTTGATCACCTCCCACTGAGAGATGCTGAAGTTGATTTTGCTTGCATCAACTTAGTTTTACATCATGTTTCAGATCCAAAACTTGTTTTGACTGAAATAAAAAGAATTTTGCAAAAAAATGGCACCGTTCTCATCACTGAATTTGTAAAGCATAATAATGAAATGCTAAGAACAGAATACGGCGATAGGTGGCTTGGTTTTGACAAAGATACATTTATAGAAATGGCTCAAAGTATTGGTTTTTCATTTGAGAATAAAGAGGATTTAGAAATCATCCCAGTAAAAGAAAAACTTTCACTTTTTCAATTAATTTTAAAAAAACAATAGGTAATAAACATGATTAGAGAAATTGATTTATCACTCCCTTACGCAGTTGCTGACATTGAGTTGGCTGATTTTGGTCGTAAAGAAATGCAACTTTCTGAACGTGAAACTCCTGGTCTTATGGCTTTGATTGATAAATACGGCAAAACAAAACCGTTAAAAGGCTTAAAAGTAACTGGTTCACTTCATATGACAATCCAAACTGCAATGCTTATCAAAACTTTGCATGCTCTTGGTGCTGATATTCGTTGGGCTTCATGTAATATTTTCTCAACTCAAGATCATGCTGCTGCTGCAATTGCTGCGGATAAATTAGCTGCTGTTTACGCTTGGAAAGGCGAAACTTTAGAAGAATACTGGTGGTGTACTGAGATGGCGCTTACTTGGCCAGATGGCTCAGGCCCTGACCTTATTGTTGACGATGGTGGCGACGCTACTCTTTTCATTCACAAAGGTATTGAAACTGAAAAAACACCTGAAATTCTTGATAAAAAATACGACAACAAAGAATTCCAAATCATTATCGACAGAATCACACAAGCATATAAAAATAATCCAACACATTTCACAAATTTAGCGAAGAACATCAAAGGTGTTTCAGAAGAAACAACAACTGGTGTTCACCGTTTATACCAAATGGAAAAAG
>CAYJIN010000179.1:0-3224 GCA_964370245.1 uncultured Desulfovibrionaceae bacterium | reverse complement strand
AATTACATAGGTTCTGTAAGAATCATGCTTCTTGCTGCTAAAGTTTCGTCTAATCTGCGCACAGGAGTTGTGAGCGGATATTCGTGTAACTCTTCAGGAGTTTTAGCAATAATATCTTTCATAACTTGAATAAAATCGTCTAATGTTTGTTTTGATTCTGTTTCAGTTGGTTCAATCATAAGACATTCTTTTACGATAAGCGGGAAATACACTGTTGGAGCGTGGATGCCGTTTTCAAGCAATGCTTTTGCAATATCGAATGCTTTATATCCCTCAGGTGCAGAAGCAACAAATTCGTGCATGCAAAGGCGTGGATATGGAATATCAAGCACGTCTTTGAGCATTTCTTTGATGTAGTTTGCGTTGAGAACAGCATATTGTGATGCACGTCTTACACCATTGCCACCAAGGCGAACCATATACGCATATGCTTTGATATATGCGCCAAAGTTGCCGTAGAAAGGAGCAATGTAACCAATTGAATCTGGTCTGTCATAGTCAAGATAGAAAGTTCCGTCTTGCTGTTTTGCTACACGTGAAATAGGTAAAAATTCTTCTAAGCGTGCTGAAACACCAACAGGGCCAGAACCAGGACCACCACCACCGTGCGGAGTGCCCATAGTTTTGTGAAGGTTTAGGTGAACAACGTCAAAGCCAACGTCGCCAACGCGCATTTCGCCCATGATTGCGTTCATATTAGCACCATCATAATAGAGAAGAGCGTCAACTTTATTGAGAAGTTCAACAACTTTTGGAAGATGTTTTTCAAAAAGTCCTAATGTGTTAGGGCAAGTCATCATAACTGCTGCCACTTCATCATCAAGTGCTGCTTCTAAAGCTTCAGGGTCAACAATACCATCTTTTGAAACGATGTTAACAACTTCATATCCTGCTAAAGCTGCAGTTGCAGGGTTAGTTCCGTGCGCAGCATCAGGGCAGATGATTTTTGTTTTCTTATTACCTTTTTTCTTGTGATAAGCAGCAATAAGCATTGCGCCTGTGAATTCGCCGTGCGCGCCAGCCATTGGTTGCATTGTGAATGCTTTCATGCCTGTAAGTTCACAAAGGAATTTTTCAGCTTCCCAAATAACTTTAAGTGCGCCTTGTGTGTAGTGACCAGCACCACGAAGTTGCGCCATAAGTGGGTGCAAGCTTGCAAACCCAGGAAGAGCAGCAACATATTCAAGGAATTTTGCATTATATTTCATTGTGCAAGAACCAAGAGGGTAGAAATTGCCGTCAACGCATACGTTTAGGTGTGAAAGATTTGTAAAGTGGCGCACAACGTCAAGTTCAGAAACTTCAGGGAGGGCCGCTCTTTTTGCTCTTAATAGATTTTGTGGAATATAGGCTGATGCATCTTTTTCAGGTTTTTGAGGTAAGCATGCAGTTCTGCCTGGAACTGATTTTTGAAAAATGCTTCTTCTATCTTTTTTCATGATATTATCTCTTATTTTATTAGTTAGTTATTATACTGTAGACTTGATTGTGTATTTTGCGGAAGATTTCTAAACTCGTTTTCATTATATCTATAATGAAAGCTCGCTAAAGAATTGTTCGCTATGCTCTCTTTATTTATTCAATAAAGCGCGGAGCATTTCAGCAAAAATACCAATTTCTTCTTTATCGTATAGTTTTGGTACCTTGTACACAAAACCTCGCTTACATTTTATGTGAAAAATGAAAGCTCGCTAAAGAATTGTTCGCTATGCTCACTTTATTTATTCAATAAAGCACGGAGCATTTCAGCAAAAATACCAATTTCTTCTTTTGAGTGCTTTTCAGTACAGCAGAAAAGAAGCACATTATCCATGTCTTTATAGTATTTACCAACAGGGAAACCAGCAACATAACCTTTTTGTGTAAGAGTATCAACAATTTCATGTGCATTTTCAGGTAACTCAATAGCAATTTCATAGCCATAAGGGCTTTGATTTTCACTAAGAAGTTTTACGCCTTCGATAGCAGTTAAACGTTCAACAGCGTAACGTGTGTTTTCCATTGATAAAAGTGCTGTGCGTTCCATACCTTCAGCACCCATGAGCGCCATATAAATAAGCGCACGTAAAGCACATAAAGCTTGGTTTGAACAGATGTTTGAAGTTGCTTTTGCACGTCTAATATGCTGTTCTCTTGCTTGAAGAGTAAGCACATAACCGTCTTGACCGTCAACATCTTTTGTTTTACCAACAATTCTACCTGGGAATTGTCTCACTAATTCTTTTTTGCATGACATAATACCAAGGTAAGGGCCACCAAAAGAAAGAGGTAAACCAAGTGCTTGCCCATCAGCAACAGCGATATCAGCATTCATTTCACCAGGAGTTTTCAATAATGATTGCATAATTGGTTGAATTGCAATAATGCCAAGAGCTTTTTTCTCATGTGCATGATTGAATAATTCAGTGAAATCATAAATATTACCAAAGAAGTTAGGGTTTTGCACAATAACAGAAGCAGTGCTGTCATCAATAGCAGCTTTAAGTGCTTCAACTTGTGTTTGCCCTTTAACTTGCTCAACTTCAACGAGTTCAATACTAAGATTTGAAGTGTAAGTGCGAATCATTGTAAGCCAAATAGGTGAAACCGCAGCATCAATAACAATTTTCTTTCTGTTTGTATGACGCATTGACATTGTGATTGCTTCAAATAAAGCTGAACCACCATCATATACTGATGCATTCACACAATCCATTTCCAAAAGACGTGAAATTGAACTTTGATATTCAAAAATCGCCTGCAAAGTTCCTTGTGAAACTTCTGGCTGATAAGGAGTGTAAGCAGTTACAAATTCAGCACGTGAAGAAAGTGCATCAACTGCTTTTGGAATTGAGTGATCATAAAAACCAGCGCCTAAGAAAGATGTAATATGCGTGTGGTTCATATTCGCTAATTGTTCAAAATAAGCGCAAGTTTCTTGTTCAGATTTACCATCAGGCAAATTGTAGGATTGTGGTTTCATTTCTGCTGGAATGTCAGCGAAAAGATCTTCAAGTGTGCGAACATTTACAACTTTTAGCATTTCTTGAAGTTCTTGCTCGGTATGCGGTATATAAGGCATAGCTCTTTCCTTTTGGGTTAAAAATTATTGAGGTCAATATATAGAGTTAACTTCTTTTAGTCAAATTAAAGTCGATAATTTTTACAAATAAGAGCCTAGGTATTTAGAATAGAAATTTATGGCGTTTTAGCTTGTTGTTTCTTGGGAGGGGAAAAACCTTTTT
>CAYJIN010000178.1:0-3244 GCA_964370245.1 uncultured Desulfovibrionaceae bacterium | reverse complement strand
TATCAAAAAATGATATGCCTTATCTGAAAAGTGGCGAAGCGGAAGGGACTTGAACTGGCCATCTAGCTAGCTGATATAGTTATTTAATAAGATTTTTAAAACTAATTGTCCCTATAGATGTCCCTATATTTTTGCCTTTAATTATAAAAGACTCTCATTCATAAGTTAAATAAATATAATCTTACTTTTGTTAAAAGTCAATATTTTCTGAGTTGCTTAATAAGATGTTATTACAAGCTTCTAAAGCAACAAAATGTAAAATTTCTGTATAGATTATATCATATATGTTATATTAAATATATGTTTTTACTGAAGTTATTTGTTTTTAGTACTTGACAAAGGTTTTCTAATATGTTAATAGTTTATTAATTGTTTAAAAATTTGATGGCTTTTTTTTGATAAAGGCAAACCAAGTGGCATAAATGAATCTTGATGAGTTGATTCTACTATAAGTTATAATGAGGTAAATTATGACTAATACTTACTTACGTCCTCAAGATGCCGCAAGATTTCTTGCAATCAGTAAATCAACTTTTTGGCGCTGGGTTTCTGAGGGTAAACTCCCAAAAGGTGTTCATCTGTCAACCCGTGTGACTGTTTGGAAGCAATCAGACCTTGATGCATTTGTGGAATCCATGATTGACTCTACAAAGAATGAAGATGTTGTTGTCAAAGTTGATTCTCTTGTTAAGTCCACTGATGAAAAAAATGTTACTACTGTAACTGATGAATTTGTTCAATCCCCTAATTAAAAAACTGAAATTCCAGTTCTACCATTGCCTAGTTAGTTTGTGTAAGGATAGCTCTTTTATCCTATTATTGATGATTGGGCTATCCTTAAATTTTTTTGTTCTTGCCAATTGACAGGAACGTCGTGCGTACTTTTTTCTGTTTCGCCTAAAGGCTCACAAAAAAAGTTCTGCGACTAACCTGCTCTGCGAGGCTATCTATTACCACACCTAAAATTTAAAAATAGGGAATATATATAATGATTGAAAAAGAAAAAAGAAGCGAAAGACTTAATCTATCGCTGACACCAGAACAGTATAAAGTTTTAGTAGAAAAATCTAAAAAAGTTAGGTTAAAGCCTATCCAATTTGCAACACAAGCTGTCCTTGGAAAAAATATTTTATCACTCGATTCACATATTTTAATTAGTTTGCTTTTACAAGATTACAGAAAGCAAATTGGTTTTTCAAAATTATTACTTCGTGATTGCGAGCTTACTGATGAAGCTGAAAGAATTGCTAATGCAACAATAAATGATTTTATTGAAAAAATTGAAAAATTAGAAAGAGTAAGGAGAGGAAAAGATGGCAATCGGAGTAATAATTAAAAAGATAAAAGCACAAGCAAGAAGTATTAGAGCCACTTTCTCTTATATCCTTAATATTAATGGTAGGGGTAGAAAAGGCCATAAAGTCCAATATAGTGGCGCTGAGAATTTTTTGTCTGATAGGTTAGAAAAACAAATCCAAGAAATGACTGAACGTCATATCGAATACAAAAAGTATGGCGGAAAAGTAACACCTGATATGCACTTGGTCTTGTCTTATCCAAGCGATTTTATTATGTCTAAAGAGGAATACAGAAAAGATGTTAAGGCTGTCCTGAAACATCTTGGCATGGAAAATCATTCTTGCCTTTGGGCAGTTCATACGAACACCAAGAAAACTCATATCCATCTATATATAGATAGAATTAATCCTGTGAGCTTAGAATTTGATTCATCAAGAGGGACATGTTTTGAAAAGACAAAGTGCGGCACTATAAGACGACATGAGAGTAATTGCTTCCAAGCTGCTTGTTGCGAAATTTCAAAAAAACGTGGTTATTCAATTTCACAGTACTTAGTAGATGAGAAAGGTCAAGCAAAAGAATATGTCGTAAGTAGACAGATAAGAGTTAACACAAAAGATACGGTAGCTTATGAGTTTGCCTTAGAAGTAAATAATCTGATTAATGACTTTCTAAAATTAGAAAATAAATCATGGGGATTATTTCTTTCCATGCTGGCAGAAAGTGAAATTGACTATAAAACAATTGCATCAAAAACGGGTAGTACAAGAGGAGCTGTTTTTATTGATAGAGAAACTGAAAATAAATTGAAAAGTTCCAATCTTCCCATTGGGCATAAACAGTTAGAGCAAGAACTTGGTGCTTTTCCACTTATGCCAAGGCCTACTCTTGAAAAACCAGCCAAAAAGAAAAAAATTATTAATACTGATTTTAAAGAAGAGGTAAAAGCCAAGATTAAAAACATGATTGAAAAATCTAATTCATGGCTTGAATTGCAAAATCTTATTGAAAATGAAGGCTACTTCATGGAACAGCGTGGAACGTCATTTACTTTTATCTGCGCTGTAGATGATGTAAATACTATAAATATTTCGCCTTCTAAAATTGACCGTACTATTTCTCTTGTAAAGTTGAAACAGAGGTGGGGAAATCCGCCAGCAGGAATAATTAAACCTTTCAAAAAAGAACCTAGAGAAATAAAAATAGTTCAGAAATATGATAGATTTGGCTACCACGAAGATAAGAAGCATGAAATTGAATTTTCATTAACACAGAGATGGGGTGCAAATAAGACTCCCGAAAACCATGAAGCGCTTAGAGTTTTACAGAGTTCCATATTGTCTTACCATGAATCTAAGCTTTCTAAGACAACGACAATAGAATTTGTAGGTGGCTACACACTTAAAGAAACAAGCACAAAGATTTTACTAGAAAGCTACAAAAATGAGCAAGAATTACACGATGCAATTCATTCAGTGATTTTATTAGGAATCGCAAAAGGGTGGCAATTAGAAGATATGGTTTTTAATGGAAGCGACTTCTTCACTGAAAAAGCGTATGGCGTACTTAATGAGATAATTAATAATGAAAATAAGGTGGTTACTGGGATGTTCATTAAAGATGAATTAGCTGATAATGAAGAAAAAGTTCGTGTATACGAGAGTTTTGAAGATGCTAAAAACAACAATTTTGGTGAAAACAATGACATAGAAAACCCTTTAAATATAGAGTTCTAACTGCCTTTAAAAGCGAACAGCATTTTTCAAAATGCTGGCTGTAAGGGGGTTTGGGGGAAAAGCAAAATTTTCCCCCAAGAATATTTAGGAAAGAACAAATTACAAAACTTTATGTATATTCATTTAATTTAAATTTTTCTTTTTCAAGCTCACCAAAGGAAATTATATCAAATTTCACCTCTTGCCGCTTTTTGCCTTTCTAGTGCAAG
>CAYJIN010000177.1:0-3250 GCA_964370245.1 uncultured Desulfovibrionaceae bacterium | reverse complement strand
AGCAAGTGAAATAGTAGAAAAAATAAATTTATTGAGATATTTTTCACGAAAATAGATATATAAAGCGGAAAATTGCCTCTATGCTTTTGTCTATAAAATTTAATTATTTGAATATATTGATAAAAAAACCTATATAGTAATTGTGAATAATATAACATAAAACCTTTGAAGACTGAAAAAACTATTATAGAAATATTTTTTAGCATTGAAGTAGCCTTTATGTATTCGCTTGATAAATATTTATCTTGTTATGATTTATTGCAGAGTTAGATTGATAAACTTGCTTTTTGGGCGATATTCTTTTTCTTGCAATGAAAAATAAATGCTGTTATATAGATACATATTTTATACTTATGGGGTAATTATGCGTGATTTTGAAGTAGTTATCGGTTTAGAAGTGCATGTGCAACTTGCTACAAAAACAAAACTTTTTTGTTCATGCCCGCGTGCATTTGGGCAAGAAGCAAATACGCAAGTGTGTGAAATTTGTTCGGGCATGCCTGGTGTGTTGCCAAGCCCAAACAAGCAGGCTATCGAATATGCAGTGCGTATGGGGTTAGCAACTAATTGCGCCATTAATAATCATTCTACTTTTGCACGTAAAAACTATTTTTACCCCGATTTACCAAGCGGTTATCAAATTTCTCAATTCGATGCACCCATTTGTACAAATGGTTTTTTAGAAGTTGAAACATCTAAAGGCTTGAAAAAACTTGGCATCACTCGTATCCATCTTGAAAATGATGCAGGGAAAAACATCCATTCACAAACAGAACCTAAAAGTTTTGTTGATTTGAACCGTGCGGGCACTCCTCTTTGTGAAGTTGTGAGTGAGCCTGACATGCGCTCACCAGAAGAAGCTTTGGCTTATTTAAAAGAGCTTTATTCAATTGTTGTTGGGCTTGGGCTTTCTGACGGAAATATGGAAGAAGGCAATTTTAGATGTGATGCAAATATTTCTTTACGTCCTTTTGGTCAAGAAGAATTTGGCACAAGAACTGAACTTAAAAACCTCAATTCTTTCAAAAATATTCAAAAAGCTATCGAGTGCGAAATAGAAAGACAAGAAGATATCTTGCTTGATGGTGGTAGAATAATTCAAGAAACTCGCTTGTATGATGTTGATAAAAACCGCACACTCTCAATGCGTAGTAAAGAAGAAGCACAAGATTATCGCTATTTCCCTGATCCTGACTTGCTTCCGCTCACCATTTCTCAAGAAGATTTAGATTTATGGTTTAGCACACAAGCCGAGCTTCCTAAAGTGTGCAAAGCACGTTATATGGCTGATTATAAGCTTTCAAATGATGATGCTGATAGATTATCATCTGATAAAAATTTAAAAGTTTTATTTGAAGATGCACTTGCAATTCACAATAATCCTAAACGCTTAGCAAACTTTATTCAAGGTATGCTTATGCGTGAACTCAATACAAAACAATTAGAAACTTCTCAAATAAGCATTAGCGCCGAAGCCTTGGCTGAACTTGCTAAGATTGTTGATGAAGATATTATTTCAGCAACAATTGCAAATGATATTTTCTCAACTATTTTTGAGAATAATATTATGCCAAAACAGTATGTTGAAGAAAAAGGCTTAGTACAAGTTTCTGATACTTCTGAAATTGATGCAGTTTTACTTGAAATTATGGAAGCAAATCCAACGGAAGTTGCTGAATTTAAAGGCGGTAAAACTAAATTGCAAGGTTTCTTTGTTGGGCAAGTTATGAAGAAAATGGCAGGTAAAGCAAATCCTGCGCTTGTGAACAAAGCTTTAGCAAGACTTATGCAAGACTAAATTTTTCTTTACTTATAAAGAATTTATACGAGAAAATTATGATATATTCAGATTCAATGCCAATTAAACGAAAGTTTTATGATTATATTGAAAAAAATCCTTACACAACAGCATTTGTAATTATTGTATTTTTTACACTATTAAGACTTTGGTTTATCTCAACTGGGCAATTGAATCTCTCGCCTGACGAAGCGCAATATTGGGATTGGTCGCGCGATTTGCAACTCTCTTACTATTCAAAAGGGCCTTTAATCGCTTGGAATATTGGTTTTTGGACTTTTTTCTTGGGTGATACTGAATTTGCAATACGCTTTGCTGCTGTATTTAATTCAGTGATATCTCAATTAATTATTCTTTTTGGTGTGTCAAAAATTTTCAAAAGACCAGCTCTTGCAGTTCTTTGTTTATTTGTGGCAAACACCATGCCACTATTCAGTGCTTCTGCAATTCTTACAACAACTGATAGCCCTTTGCTTATTTGCTGGCTTGTGGCTTTCTTTTCGCTGTATATTCTTGCAAGCAATCCTTCAAGTTTACGCTTGAATAAAGAAAGTGCAAAAGAGCCTTCTTCTATTATAATCGCAAAAAATTCACTTACAATTGCAATAGCTTTGGGTGTGTTAGCAAAATATATGATGCTTGCATTCTTTGCGCCAGCATTGCTTTTTCTTCTTATCCTTTTAAAGAATAAGCTTATTTCTTTTGTTCATATTGTGTATATTTTTAAAAGAATGATTTTCGGCTGTATTGTTGGTATGTTACCTATTGTTCTTTGGAATGCGCTCAATGGTTGGGTTGGCTTTTTGCATGTGGGAACATTAGCAGGTGTTACAGGTAAAAATGCTCAACAATTCTTTGATTTACCTGCAGTTCCTGAATTTCTTGGGGGGCAATTTGGCATTGCAATGCCATGGTGGCTTATTATTGCGCTAATAACAGGCTATAGCTATTTGAAGCTCTCCTATAAAGGCGAATCAAACTCTGATAAGGTGATGCATTCATTACAAAAAGAAGAAGCGATACGTCAACAAGCTATGATGAGCTCATTCTTTATGCTTATGATAACAGCCTTCTTTGTATGGTCATTCCATACAACTATTTATGCAAACTGGCCAGCAATGTCTTATGTTGGCGGAATTTTACTTGCAGCTTCTGGTTTTGAGCGTATGCTTTGCGGATTTTCTGGTGAATTTTTCAAAAAGCATTCAAAGAAAATTATTCTTGGTATGACAAGTATTGGAATTATTATTTATTTTCTTGTTGCTCTTCCAATTCCTGCAAAAATTGACCCAAGTTTACGTTTGAAAGGTTGGTCAGATCTAGGTAACGTATTAGCTGAATACCAACAAGAATTTGAAAACTCTGAAGAAGTATTTTTCTTTTCATCAAAATATGATACAACAGCTGCTTTAGCTTTTTATGGTCCAAATCAACCACGTTCTTATGATGCAA
>CAYJIN010000176.1:0-3256 GCA_964370245.1 uncultured Desulfovibrionaceae bacterium | reverse complement strand
GTTGCATTTTCAAAGCCAGTGAAAGTTATTCCATTTGCTATAAAGCTTGAACCATTTACTGTGGCAGAAGATAAGCCTGTAACGCTGTCGCTTAGACCGCCACTACCATCAATAGTTGTGAAGCCAGAAATGTTTCTAGCTGCACCAATGTTGAATGAACCATCAGCATTTGCAGAAAGGCTATCATCACCAACTGATAAAGTTGCAGTTCCGCCTGTGCCTTTAATATAAGCAAAATTAGTATCGAAATTGTTGCCGTTTGCAGTTACTTGGTCAACGCCTGCAACACCGCCATAAGCGTAATCAGTCACGCCAACTAATACATTATATTCATTTGTTGAGGAAGTAAGTGCAGTGGGCATTGTTCCACCAAAAGAAAATTCATATTCAAAATTATTATATTCAAAGTTAAAACCCTCAGCAGTAAGTTGAACTTCTTCACCTGCTGGAATAGCCAAACTTCTTGTTGGTGGATTTGTTGATGGAGCAAATTGTAAATCGAAAACACCTACGGCGGTAACTTCACCAAGATGTGCAGTTAAACCATTCTCTACAGAAAAATAAACAGGACCAACTTTTGATAAATCAATAAGATTAAAAGTTGATTCTGGCGGAACAATTGTACCTGTTTCTGCTTCATCAGGTGATAAAAGAGAGTCGTCATCAAAATCATCGTCATCGTCGTCGTCATAATCAAAGGAAAGAATATCATCATCGTCAACGTCAAGGGCATCATCATCGATATCAAAGCTAATTTGATCATCTGATGGATTTTCCACTAAACTATCTAAAGCTTCTTGAACTTTTTCAATGTTACCATTTTGTGCAATAGTTTGGTTTTCATCTGAAATTTGTTTACTAATTTCTGAAAGAATTGCTCTTAGCTCTTCCAAAACAACACTTGGATCTTCTAAATTTAAACTGAGCGTTTCTTCAATTTCTGATAATTCTTCTGGTGTAAGATAGATTAAATCATAATCAGCACTATCTTCTGGAATGTTCAAGCCTTCATTATTTGTTGTTAAAACAACGCTTTCACCACTAGGTAAGGTCACTACAACTGTATGACCAGGTGAAATAGATAAGATAGCATGCTCTTCAGTGCCATCTTTACCAACAAAGTGATAGGTTGTTGTTCCACGAATACCAATAGTTGCTTTTGGTGTTTCAATTTTAAAGGCATCAGGATTACGTTTTACAATATCGCCTGAAATTGATTGCATGGTGCCTTCAACTAAATCAAGAATAAAAGATTCATCTGTGTTGGAATAGACATAATCTTCAATGAGAAGTTCGGTTTCAGGGCCAATGCTTACGTTAGAGCCGTCAGTAAAAACAATTTTTAATGAACCATCATGAGTATTTAAGATATCAGTTTCATAAAGTGGCATATCTTTTGTAATGGCAACTTCTTTACCATCACGTAAAACAAAAGCAGAACCAGATAATTCAAAAATATGTGCAACTTGACTCATAAAAACCTCTTTCGTAATAAAAAAATATTTTTCATTTGAATAAAAAATATATTTTTTTTGACTATTTATATATATTAGAATGAATATTACAGTCTAAAAGTATTAAATTTTAATTAAAAATATACCATTTTGTTGGCTTTGTCAAAAGAATATTTGACAAAAAAATGGGCTTTTGATATATTTATTAATATTTATAATTAAAGGAAGATTTATGAGAATTTTATCATTATCAAAATCCATAGCATTGGCTTTTTTACTTTTAGGTAGTAATGTTTCGTATGCACAAGTAAGTGTTGAAGAAACCTTGAATCAGGCCTTAGAATATAACCCAGCGCTAAAAAGTTCTTTCGAATCTTTATATGCTTCAGAAGCAGAAGTTAAAAGAGTTAGGGGTGCTTATTTTCCAAGTATAGGGATATGGGCAAATACTGGAGTTAGACAAAGCTCTAACTTTACTTCAAAAATTTATAAACAAGAAGATGATGCTCAAAACTATGCTGGGGCTGGCGTAAGCATACGTCAAATACTTTTTGCTGGTGGCTTGAATAGAGCAAACGTTTTTGCTGCAGAAGCTGGGCTTAGTTCTAGTGAACATTTACTTTTTGATGCAGCAACTTCAGTTTTATTTGAAGCAATTTCAGCACATGCTGACCTGGCGCGTAGATACAAGCTTGTTGAACTTGCAAAAAATAATGTAAAAGAGCATGAAACTGTTCTTAAAAGCACAAAAATGCGCTTTAATCAAGGTGTTATTACAAGTGGTGAAGTTACACAAGTTGAATCACGCCTTGCACGTGCAAAAGCAACTTTGCTTTCACAAGAAAGTGGTTTAGAATCTGCAAAAGCAGCGTATCTTCGTGTGGTTGGTGTTGAAGCCCCAAGTGATATTATGCCTATAAAGTCGCCAAGTATTAATTATGAAAGTGCAACAAAAGCTATTGAAGTTGCAAACAATTTAAATTCACGTTTCCTTTCAACAAAAGATGCTGTAGCATACATGGAAGGCGAAAAAAAAGCAGCACAATCTCGCTTTTTACCTACTATATCTGCGCAAGGTGGTTACAGTAGTAGCTATCAACAAGGCGAAGGTAATTTGAATACACATGGTTATGACGTTGGCTTAGTATTTGAATGGCAAATTTTCAATGGCGGTTCAGATAAAGCAAACCTCAACAAAGCAAATGCGAATATTCGCAAAGCAAAATTCGATAGTGAAGAGTATAAAACACAGCTTTATCAAGATGTATATTCAACTTTTGCACGTGTGGAAAATCTTTTCAAAGAAAGCGATTTTTATGCAGAATCAATGGAATTTTCACGCAAAACAAAAAATAATTTCTATCAACAATTCCAAGCTGGGCAAAGAGGTTTGCTTGATGTTTTAGATGCTGAATCAGAATACTTTACTTCTTCTGTTGAAAAAGAAATTAGCTATGTGGATGCTATTATTGGTCAATATCGCCTACATGCACTTGCAGGAACTTTACTAGAAGAATTAGATATTGATAGAGAAACTTTAAGAAATAGATAGAAAAATAAATTTATAAAAATAAAAAAGAAGGGAGGTTTGAGCCTCCCTTTTTTTATATGAGTATGTTTTTGTTTCTGCTGTGTTGACTAGTCATTGCAGGTTCTATAATTATCGAAAACTTCATAAATTTCTTTAGAAGGTTCTTTATCAAAGATACTTACAATGAAAATTGCGCAAGCTGATAAAATAAAGCCTGGAACAATTTCATACAGAGATGCAAAAATTGAACTAGGGTAAATATCGCCTAATT
>CAYJIN010000175.1:0-3293 GCA_964370245.1 uncultured Desulfovibrionaceae bacterium | reverse complement strand
TTACCATTGAAGCGACCAACGCCAGATTCCTTATTACCACCAAACATAACATGCGGTTCATCATTAATAGATTGATCGTTTACATGAACCATGCCTGATTTGAATTGTTTTGCCACTTGCATGCCATGGTATAAATCAGTGCAGAAAACTGATCCGCTAAGCCCATATTGGCAATCGTTAGCAAGCGCAATAGCTTCTTCTTCATTTTTTGCGCGAATAAGAGAGCAAAGAGGGCCGAAAACTTCATTGGCTGCAGCGGGCATATCGTTAGTAGCTTCAGTATAAATCCAAGGAGTGATTACATTCCCCTCTTTTTTACCTTCTAAAGCAACAATTGCTTTTGTGCCTTTCATTGCTTCAATAAAGCCTTCAACGCTTCTTATTTGTGAAGCATTGATAATTGGGCCCATAAATGTGTTTCTATCAGCAGGGTCGCCCGTTGGAAGATGTTT
Source organism: uncultured Desulfovibrionaceae bacterium (assembly GCA_964370245.1). Taxonomy (GTDB): domain Bacteria; phylum Desulfobacterota; class Desulfovibrionia; order Desulfovibrionales; family Desulfovibrionaceae; genus CAYJAZ01. The sequence goes on along the minus strand of CAYJIN010000175.1, from coordinate 2,841 downwards.
TGCTTTTTCAACAAAAACTTTTGCAAATTCATCATAAATTGAATCCATAATGATAATGCGATTAAGTGCCATGCAAACTTGCCCTTGGTTGAAGAAAGCGCCAAATACAGCGGCAGAAGTTGCATCATCAATGTTTGCATCTTCTAAAACCACCATAGCATTGTTTCCGCCAAGTTCAAGCGAAACATCTTTAATCATATTGCCAGCCATTGAACCAATACGTTTACCAACATCAGTTGAGCCTGTAAAAGAAATAAGTGAAGCATGCTTGTGTGTTACAATAGCATCGCCAATTTCAGCGCCACTTCCCGCAACAACGTTTAAAACACCTTTTGGGATGCCAGCTTTTTCGAAGAAATCAGCAATCAAGAAAGCAGAAGCTGGTGTATCAGTTGCTGGTTTTAAAACAACTGTATTACCAGTTGCAATTGCAGGAATAACTGAACGCATTGCTAAAACTAATGGCACATTCCAAGGAGCAATAACAGCAATAACGCCTTTTGATTCGCGCACAATATAGTTTTCTTTGCCAGGAATATTTGAAGGAAGAATTTTACCGTCCATCATATATGGATAACGCATTGCTTCTTTTATTATATTTACGCTTGTGTGAAATTCAAAATCAACTTTAGGTTGAATGAAACCACCTTCTTTTGTAAGTGTATCATAAATTTCATCTTTTGATGATTCAACAGCTATAACTAATTTTTCAAGATAAGAAACTCTTTCAGCTGGGGAGATTTTTGCCCAACTTTTTTGAGCTTCATAAGCCGCTTCATAAGCAGCATCAACATCTTTTATTGAAGCAGATTGATAACGATAAAGCTCTTCACCTGTGTATGGGTTAGTGTTTACCATTTCTTTTGAACCTGTTCCTTTTACCCATTCGCCATTAATATATTGATTTGTATATTGTTTCATGATAAATCTATTCTCCGTCTATGAATTTTATTTAATATTAAGGTATTACATAACAAGCACAGCTTTAATGCAAGAATGTGCTTCATCAAATGCTTTTTGAATGTCTTTGAAGTCGTAATATTTTACAAGTTTATCAATTGGGAATTGCCCTCTTTTATAATATTCGAGCAATGCGGGGATAAATACTTGCGGAATTGAATCGCCTTCAACCACACCGAGGAGTGATTTTGCATCGCCCATGAGTTCAGTTTGAATGTGGAAAGTAATGTCGCCTGTTGCACCAAGAACAACGGTTGAACCTCTAAAGCGTGTGCAATTGATAGCTTTTCTTACTGATTCACCATTACCTGTTGTATCAATTGAATAGTGGCAACCACCATTAGTGATTTTTTTGATTTCTGCTGCAATATCTTCAACTTCTTTTGCGTTGATACAATGTGTTGCACCTAATTCTTTAGCCATTTCTAACTTCATATCTGAAATATCAACCGCAATAATTGTTGTGCAAACTGCAATTTTAGCAGCCATAATCGCACTAAGACCAACAGTTCCGCAACCAATAATAGCAATACTTGAAGCTGGTTTTGGCTGTAATCTATTTAATACTGCGCCTGCACCAGTTTGAATCCCACAACCTAAAGGGCCAACAAGACCAAGATCAATATCTTTATCAACTTTATATACGCTTTTAGTGTCTACCACGATATAGTTCGCAAAACCAGATTGCGCAAAGAAAGTATAAATTGTTTCATCGCCTTTTGAAATAATTGTTTTACCACTATTTGTTGTGCCACCAAAGTTGATGTCATTGAAGTTCATACAAGCGTATGGGTGTCCTTCATAGCAGTTGTCGCAACGCCCGCATGAGCCATAGCTAACGCCAACATGGTCGCCCACTTCAAAGCCACTAACACCTGGGCCAACAGCTTCAATAACACCGCTTGCTTCATGCCCTAGAACAATTGGCATTGGAGTTGGAATGTGCCCTTGCCGACATGCTTCATCAGTATGGCACACACCACAGGAGTGTACTTTTATAAGTAATTCGCCATAACTAGGTTCTTGTATATCTAATTCTTCTATAGAAAATTGTGTATTAAGTCCACGGGTTACTGCTGCTGTAATTTTCATAGTCTACTCCTGAAATCTATTTGAAATTTATTATTAGAAAAATCTAATCTTAGGATTATAATGCATTTTTTTCTGTGCTTGTACTGTCTTATATAAGACAGTCGACTAAAAAATATAAAAATATAAGAACTCGACAATATTGCAGAAATAGGCTAATTATAGACTATATAAAGTATTAAAGGTTTTTGAATTATGGATAAAAAAAATGAAAATGAGCATTTTTCTTTAAAAGAAATTAATAGCATATGGCGCTCTATATGTTCTTTGGGTGAAAGAAAATTTTTAGCAAAAGGCACAATTCTAGAGATGTATCCAAAATCAAATAAAGGATTAATGCTTATTGATAAAGGTTTGATTTCATTGCGAAGTTTGAATCCTGAAGGGCGTGAGCGTGTAAGTATGTATATGGAAGCTGGATGTCTAATCGGCGAGGTTCCAGCCCTTGTAAATACAAGAAACTCAAATCGAGTGCCACTTTACTATGTTCAAGAAGATAGTATTGTTTATGCTTTTCCCTCATCTTTTTTGAGTGACCTAGATTTCATTAGGGAAAATCCAGAACTTATCCAGAATGCAATGGAATCTTTTGCTTTAAAAATACGTTATCTTTTTACTTTAGTAGGCGATAAGAGTGGAGAAAGCTCCAGAGAAGTTATTTGTAGATATATCAATAGATTAGCAAAGAAAAATCATGCGAATGTTTTTAATCCTCTTATGTCACAAAGCGAATTTGCATTAAGTATAGGTGTGCATAGAAGCACTGTTTGCCGTATTATTAGAGAATTACGT
>CAYJIN010000174.1:0-3329 GCA_964370245.1 uncultured Desulfovibrionaceae bacterium | reverse complement strand
GGCTTACACCTAAAAAGTGTAAGCCTTTTTTTATGCTTGATTTATTTTCCAACCCTATTTCCAACCTTTTGAGTGAAACTAGAAATAAAGGAATGAAAATAAATGAAAGTTGATTTTCCAACTTTTTTCCAACCTTCTATTTTTGGCCCGCTACAATTATGAATAAAAAAAATAACAGCATAACACCCAGTTCATTCTGAGTGCTATGCTTTTTCATTATTCTTTTTCTTCGATTTCGGTTTTGCCTAATTTATTTATTTCACTATTATCAACAGGCTCAGCTGTTTCGTTATTCGTGTCGCCTGCATTGTTGCTTTCAGTTTCAACATCTTCTACGTCAATTGATGTTCCATCATAAGTAATAGCCTTTGTTTTTTGCTCTTCATTTTTGATTGCTAAATAGGCGCAACCAAATACACCGCCAACTCCTGTTGCAACGCCAAGAAAGAATGTTCCCAATTTATTCATTTTTTTTCTCCTTTTATTTATATTGTTACTGAAAAAAGAGCAGGAAATATAATCCTGCTCTTCGTGCCTTATGCTGAAAATTTCACCATCATTTTATTCTTACAATCAGCTTGAATAATTTAGAAAGTTTCATTTCAATCATCTTTAGTAAATTCATGCACAACCGTAAGAACAGCTATTGCAAAGCCAAGCCAATTCATTTTACTAGACATACTTCCTCCTTCAATATTTTATAGATTTTGGGCGTTGCCACAAAATCCTCACTCACAAGAAACGTGGTTCTTGTTTCGTTCGCTAAAGACTTGTTCGCTTCGCTCTCACTTATTTACAAGAACAGACTGTAAAAGCCCGAACATTGCTTGAGGTAATTCGTTGATATTACTTATTGTGATGCTGCTATTGGGCAGAAGGATCTCTATCAATGGGCACGGTGGTAAACCAATGCCGTAAACTTCAACACCTAACCTTTTAGCGTAATCAATTGCAATATTTGCGCTATCTCTGTCATCAGGTTCACCATCTGTAATAAGCAAAACTATCTTACGACTTTCTTTTTGCGCTATAAGTGTGGACAGTAACCAAAGTAATGATTCAGCAAGCGGTGTGCCCTCATTTGCTGTCATGCTAAAGTTTTCGTGCAACTTTTCACCATGCTTCAACAATGGATAAACACCCGTAATTCTGTCATGCGTATCACGCTTCTTGATAACCTTTGCTGGAAATGTCGAAACGCCCACATTTATTCCCTTTATTTGTGAAAGTGCAGATGTGAGCGCATAACAAGATTGCATGGCTACTTGCATTTTTCCAGCCATTGAACCTGATGTATCAAGCAAAATGTGTATGGCTGTGTTTGTGCCCATGCTTATAGTGTTCTGTAAAAAGACTTTTGATGAGTTGACGGCTAGTGAATGAAGCCTGTTTTTATTGATTTTACCATGCCTTGCTGGCAACCTTCTTACAAGTGATTGAGCTTGCAAAAGCCCTTGTAGTCTTGATTTCAAAGCAACCGAAACTTTCAAGCATTCAGCCTTATCACGAGGGCTTATTTTTGATGTGCTTTTATAGCCAGTTCTCGCAACCTTTATACTAATACGGCGATTTGCCTTTGATGTTTTTTCGATTAAAATCTGTAGGGCTTCTCCAGTTGTGCGAGGGAGTGTGTTCCCATCGCAAGCAAGCAAAGTCCACAAACTTGCATCATCACTATCTGTGCTTTTTGTTGACTCCAAGCCTGTGTCAGGTAAGGTGTTGGTTTCATTGTCAGTATCCTCCTTATTTTTGTTTTGACTATCTTCACTATCATGGCCATTTTGTGCATTGCCTTGACTTGATGAATCGTCTTTTTGATTTTCCTTTTCTTGAAACTTTATATAGTTTGAAATACAATCAATAATTTTCTTTGTAAATTTCAAGCTATCTTTTGGTGTTTCACATTTTGCTTTCGTTTCAGACAAAACTACCCCAAGCTCGTGAATGAGTTTGGGGTAGGTCTGGTTTATGTCTTTTGCTAATGCGTCTGCTTGCGCTTCTAATTCTTCTAAATCCCAAGAACGTATTGAAATCAATAGCCAACTTGCTACTTTTTGTTGTATGTTTTTATTATTGTCTTTTCGAGCTTTCACAAAGATCTTTTTTATAAGCCACTGAAAATTATATTTGCAACCGTTGAAGTGTGAAGACATTTTCTTTTCTATTCGCCAATCTTCAATACAATTCCATATATACTTTTCAAAATCGCTAAGGTGTGCTTTTGCTAACAAGTCAAAATCACTATAGCGTATATGCGCTGATTCATGGTCAAGATAACCTCGTAGAAAGCCAAGAAAATCTTCATCACAATCTATAGGCAATGAAGGCAAATAAATTGTATTTGAATCCGTGCAAGCTGTTTCACCACCAATTTCGACTTCAACGCCATACTTATTAGATAAAGCTGATGCAAGCATAGGAATTGATTTGAGAATATCTTTATTCTGTATGTTTTTTGCATGCATAACTTACCATAAGCCCATGCTATCAGTGATAATTGGTAAAGCTTCCATTTGCTCAATAAGTTCTTCTTCATTCCCTGACTGAGCTTCTGAACTTGTTGAAGGCGCATATACATCAATATAAGCAGCCATATCTAAATTGTTACCAAGCAGTGCATCTAAAGCGGTGTGAACATCTTGACCATTTACTTGCATATCAATAAGCTTTGTTGCGTGCGAAAGTAAGGCATCTTTATCACGCATAAGCAGAACAAGTCCTTGTAATGTAAGAAGTTCATTGCCAATAATATTGCCTTTCTTTGCTGTGCGATTGAGGGCTTCTTCAATCATTTGTGCCACTGGTAAGATATGTGGTTCTATAAATGATAAGCCATTCAATTTCTTATGCAAAGTTCTAAGTGGCGATAAAGCTTTGTGAGTTACTGAGTTTTTTCCTTCATAAACCTTTCTCCACGTTTCATCAGCTATTTTAGCGATATCATCAAAAACGGTGTTGCCCATATTTTCAACGGCATTCACAAGGCCTAAATCAAGAGGTTTTCTCTTCTTATTTTCACTTTGTATTCTAAATAACTGCCATGTAAAAGCAAACCTTGAACGCACATAGTCAGAAGTATCGACTGATTTAGCCAACATTTCTTGCCATTGTGGATGCTTATTTATCCAATCAGCAACTAATGTGTCATATTCATTCAAGAATTTTTCTTTTTCAGTGTTGAATTCATCTAAAATTTTAGTAAGTTCATCAACAACTTCATTGACGCTATCTTCTGGAATTGCCCAGCCAGACATAAAACGAATGCCAAATCTATCTAATAAAGAAAAAGCACGTACTTTCAACGTGCTAAATATTCTTAGATTTTCAGG
>CAYJIN010000173.1:0-3345 GCA_964370245.1 uncultured Desulfovibrionaceae bacterium | reverse complement strand
AAATTTTATATACTTTTTTATTTTCTCCATAAAATAAAAGCTGTATTATTTTTGAGACAAGATAAAAATAGTTTAAAAAAGAGAAAAGCAATAAGTTTTTTATTTACTGCTTTTCTAAATAAATAGTGTGATTTTGCTTTATACAAGCTGATTTTTAGCTTGATTTCTTGGCGTGCCTAGCAGGAATCGAACCTGCGGCCTTCAGCTCCGGAGGCTTGTTTGTGAATTTTATATTTCAATAGGTTAGAGTGAAATATTTTTCTGTTATCACACCTATTATCACACACGAATGAATTTTTAGAGCTTTGCGCCTTTTTTTGTTTTGTGCCTCTTGATATTTTTTAGTTGATATGATGGTTTTAATCAAGGATTATTTTGTATATAAGAGTTAACTTTTCCATGCATTGAAGCTTTTCTAGTAAATGTAGTCAAAACTACACATTGTTTTATCAAATTCCTATAGAGTAGTTTGTGAAGTTATGGATTTGATTGTTTTTTAGTGTAAACAAAAATGGAGGATATATGTCAACAATATATGATGTTGTTATTATTGGAGCTGGGCCAGCAGGGATGACAGCAGCAATTTATGCCATTAGAGCAAATATGAAAGTTTTGCTTCTCGATAAACTAGCTCCTGGTGGTCAGATTATTAATACTAATGAAATTGAGAACTATCCAGGGCTTGGGCAACTGAGTGGTGCTGAACTTGCTATTAAAATGTTCGAACACACTCAAGAACTTGGAATTGAGTTTGATTACAAAACAGTTCTTAATATTAAAGACAATGGCAAAATTAAAGAAATTATTTGTAAAGAAGATAATTGCGTTTATGAAACACATTCTGTTATTATTGCATCTGGAACACGCCCACGAAAATTGAATGTTGAAGGTGAAGAACAGTTTACTGGAAATGGCATCAGCTGGTGTGCAATTTGTGATGGTGCGCAGTATCGTGGAAAAGATGTTGTTGTCATAGGTGGTGGTAACTCTGCAGTAGAAGAATCGATTTATTTAGCTGGCATAGTGAACAAGCTCACAGTTGTAACAATGTTCGACCTTACAGCTGATCCAAAAGCTTGTGATAAATTGCGTGCAATGGAAAATGTTGATGTGTACCCATTCCAAGATGTACTTGAATTTACAGGCTCTTCATCACTCGATGGAATTAGATTTAAATCAACACAAGAAGATGTTACTGAGCGCTTTGTAAAGTGCGATGGTGTTTTTGAATATATTGGTCTTGAACCAGTTTCTTCTTTTTGTGCAGATTTAGGTATACTAGATAAATTTGGATGTATAGAAACAGATAAATCTATGCAAACAAAGATTGAGGGTATTTTTGCTGCTGGTGATATTACTGTGAAGCAATTACGTCAAGTAATCACAGCATGTTCAGACGGTGCAATTGCAGCTAATAATGCTTCAAAATATGTAGAATCATTAAAATAAAAAGGATAAAAACATGATTAAAGAAATTAATACTGCTGAGTATGATGCTCTAGACAAAAAAGGTGGCTTATTATTGGAATTTTATTCTAAAACTTGTGGCCCTTGCAAGATGTTATCATTCGTTTTGAAAGATATTGAAAAAAATGAACAAGATTTTCCAATTTATACCGTTGATTTTGATGCAAACCAAGACTTGAAAGATCGTTGTGAAGTGAAAGGTTTTCCAACTATGCTTTTTATGAAAGATGGTGTTGAAGTTTCACGCCTTGAAGGTCTAAAACAAAAGCCAGCTATTATAGCTGAAATCAATAATGTAAAATAGTTATACTGTTTTTCTATAAAACACACCAGCCCATTACTTTTTGTAGTGGGCTTTTTTTGCGTTATTTATAATCTTCTGTATGTGATAATTATCGCAATATGTATTTATTCTTTTTGATGATAGAGAGAAAATTAGAAATTTTGAGGGTAGCTTCTAATAATTTGAAAATTATATTTATTCTATAGAGATTGTTATTTATTCTATAATATCAAATGTATAAATGAATTTACCTTTCAGTTTAGACAGGAGAAAAAAATAATTTTAAAAAAGAATGCGAGTGTAGTTTGAACTACACATCTAAGAAAGGTAATTCTATAATGTAATAAGTGAAAAAAGAAACTAGTACGCTAAGAGAAGCAAGTAAAGGATTATAAGAATACCTTTATCCAGTTTTCTTTGAATGTATAATAAAATCTTTTTTATAACTAGGAGTTCACAATGTCAGAATTACAAAAAGGTGAAATTCAAAAAGAGAAGCAATTAATCAATAAGATCTATCATGAGGTTTTACACGATTTAAAATCTTCATTTCCTTGGACAGTGTTAGAAATTGCAGTTTCTCTAAGCGATCGTTTAGGAAAAAACAATGTACTTCTTACATCAATTATTGATGATGTTTTATCAGAAGATGAAAAACTAAAGATTGATACCTATCTTCCTGAATGTTCTGACAATGGATTATTGCCTAGTGATATTATTATTGAAATTCAAAATGACTATTCAGTGCAAAAACTCAATGAGGTATTTTCAAGTTCATTTTTCAGTTTGAACACGGAAACAAAAGAAAAATGCCTTCCATGGGATTTAGCTGAGCAAAATTCTTCTTATGAAGAAATAGATAATGAAAAATTACAAGCAATTATAAAGATTAAAATAAAATTGCGTGAATTAGCTTTACTTCGTGGGATTATTGCACGTTTTGGCAATGAAACACAAACTGAAGCGCTTGCTATTGATACACTTTTTGAAGTTTTAAACTTTCAAATAATTTAACACCTAAAAATAGAGGAGTTTTTGGCATGGGAAGATTTAATAAACACTTATTTGCTTTTGCTACAACAATGTTTTGTCTTTCAGGGCAAGCATTCGCAGCATCATTTATTGAGCAACCAACTGTTATTCAAAATCCAAATGAAAAAGCACCATTAGTTGCAATTTTGAAGTTCAAGGCTGACGAACCAGTGAAAACAGAAGTTCAAATTGATAATGGTGATAAAAAATGGTCTTTGCATTTTGATGAAGCGAAAGACCCAACAAAAGGTTTGATTATTGCTGGTATGCACGCGAATAAAGAACATACTTTTGATATCTTTATCACAGGTAAAGATGGTAAAAAAGTGAAAGCAAAACAAAGCTATGACTATAAAACACCAGCATTACCAGCTATTGGTTATGAATTTCCAACGATAAAAATGGTAAAGGTAAACCAGCTTCATTTGACCCATCTTATCTAACCACAGAAGATTCAATGGTTGAAATGGCTGTTTTTGCTTCTTATCAAATTTATAAAGACCTTATGGGGGTCCCGTCAGGAAAACGCGGAATAACAACGCTAAGGATTTTCCTGACCATCT
>CAYJIN010000172.1:0-3366 GCA_964370245.1 uncultured Desulfovibrionaceae bacterium | reverse complement strand
ATGCTCCAAAACGTAATTATTATCTTTCTTTTGCAAATGAACTTGAAGCAAATCTTAGTTAGATTTACTAGAATAGAGTGCATGGAGTAAATTGCTTTTCATAGCAAAATTAGAGGAGAGAATGTTTTATGTTCTCTCCTTTTTTATTATTTTTAAATTGTTTTAATTAACAAAAAAGCCAAACCGCGAGGAATGGCTTTTTTACGATGTATGTAAACTAGAGGAATAAACTATTCTTCAATATCAGAAGTTACGCAAACTGTTGACATACCAAAAGCTTCTTTAGTTCCTTCTATTTTTACCGAACTTATAACACCGCTTGGTGCAGCATTTTCTAAACGATAGTTTTCCATATCAGGTGGAACAATTGCAACTTCAGGTTTGTGTGTTGCTTGCGGAACCCATTCATAAGGCACACGATACGCACGGTAAACATTATTCATATTAAGAACTTTATTTTTATATGGGCAAACAAATTCCCAAACAAGTTCATGCTCTTTTGTTACCTCAAAAACTCGGCCATTTGAGCCTTCGCAAATCATAGTATTACCATTTGGAAGTCTTTGCATACCACTGATAAAGCCACTATAGAAACGTTGAGCATCTAAAGGAACAAGAAAACCTGCTTCTTTTGGTGTGTATTGCCATACAATTTCTAAAGTTGTAGGGTCAAGCTCTAGCACACGTGAATAGTCACGCAATGCCGCGTTGAAACCAGTTGGTGAACCAGGGTTTGGTGCATCATAACCTGCCCAACCGCCATTATCAAAAATAAGAATATTTCCTTCGCCTGGTAAACCTTTTGGAATCATGTGCACATGATGCTGGCCAATAATCCAACCAATATGCTTTAGTTCAGGTGTATCGTAATATGGCCCTAATTTCCAAACAAGTTTACCTGTTTTTTTAGAAATAATTGCAGAGAAGTTTAAGTCGCGGCAATCAAAAATAATATTATCAGGGTGGAAACGTTCATCGCCCGCATCATACCATTTATTAGGGCCGAGGGTTGACATTGAGTTGATGTGCGCCCAATCGCCCGCAGTTTCAAAACCATCAGTTTTACTTACTGAGTTTGGGTTACGGTATAAAGTGTTTTTTGAAACTTCACTCAAACCAATTTCATCAAAATGGTCACTGAGTAACCATTCCCAAATAATTTCGCCTTCCCAATCAACTTCTACAATTAAGTCATCACAAAGATATTTTTCAGAAATTTGCTTATTGTATAAGTTTTTATGTGCAAGGATAAGAGTATTACCACTATCAGTTTTTGGTTCCATATTTGGTGCATAATAACCAACAGTGCTGCCCTCACGTTGATAGTCGTGGTGTTGGCGTGCCATCCATTGTGGTTCTTCGCCTGGATCTTCAATGTATTCTAATTTGTTGAATTTCCATACAATGTTTCCGTTCCAATCAACTTGAACAAGGTCAGTTTGATCTTGCTTACCAAATTTTGGATTACGCTCTGCGAGGCTACCTAAAACATAGCCACCAGGGAATATTTTATTTGGAAAACCTTGTAAACCTTCCCAAAGTTTATGTTCATGCCCATTCATATCAATAAGCATTGCGCCCTTTTTAGGAGCTTGATAAATCATAAAGCCATTGTAGCATTTTTCAGGATTATAAACAGTCACCCCAGTTGGGTAAATAGTTACAGCCATATTAAAATCTCCGTATGTAATGTATTCTCTTTATATTCTAATGTATTGAGATAAAATTATTTATCCATACCAGCTTTAACTTCCATTGCTCTTTTATAAGCATCTGCGGTCATTACTTCTGCTGTTGCTCTATCAAATTTTTCTGGTGCATAGAAACTTAATTTAGCTAAAATTGCTTGATATTCAGGTGTAGGAATGATTTTTGCTAAAGCAGCTTCTAGTTTCGCCTTAACATCTTCAGGTGTTTTGCTAGGAGCATACAAGAAAAGATATGAGGTGTGTTCCATAAAATCATAACCTTGTTCTTCAATTGTTGGAACATCAGGCACTGAAGCAAAGCGGCCGCTTCCAAGACTTCCGATAAGCTTTGTTTTACCAGCTACAATACTATCACTAACGCCTGTTCCAATTACGCTTAGCTCAACATGGTTACCCATAACAGCAGTAAGTGCAGTTGCAGCACTTTGTGAAGGAACAATTGTAAATTCAATTCCTGCTGATTTTGCCAAGCTTTCAACACTAAAACGTTCTGCTGAACCAAAAACAGCAATTTTGATAGGTCTATTTTCTTCTTTTGCAGTTTTTACAACATCATCAAAATTATTCCATTCACTTTCACCATTAGCATAGAAACCAAAATAAGTTCCACCTAAAAAGCTAAGAGGAGTAAGATCTTCAGGTTTATAGCTCACATTAAGTGTAGCAAAGTTTAATCCAACAACAGTTTCACCTAATAAACCAAGTGTATAGCCGTCTGGTCTACTTTTTACAACAGTATTCGCAGCAAGGTTGCCACCGCCACCAGGTTGGTTTTTTACAATAACATTTTGTCCTAATTCTTTTGCAAGTAAAGGAGCGATTTGTCTTGCAAAAAGATCAGTTCCACCACCAGGGTTTGCTAAAACTAAAATACTAATAGGTTTTGTAGGATATTCAGCTTGCGCTTGGCCATCTAAACCTAAACAAAGAGCTGAAGCAGTGATTAAACAAGTTGCTAAAAATTTTTTCAAAGACATAATTTTCTCCTAAGCTTTTTTATTTCTAAAAGATGACACGATTTGCCATCCTATAAAACCAATAATAATTGCCCAAATAACTAAAGTTGCAGGGCGGTGAGTTACTTGCATCATGTTATCTCCGTAAGAGATAATCATTTGTTGGAATGAAAGTTCAAGCATAGGCCCTAAAATAAATCCAACAATAAAGCAAACAAATGATAAACGAACTTTTTTGATAAAGAAGCCTAAGATTGCACACACAACCATCATTCCCACAGAAAAGGTGAAAGAATCGTCAAAATATGCACCCATAAGGCAGATAAACATAATTATAGGGAAGATGATAATACGTGGAAAGCAAAGAAGTTTTGCAAAGAAACGTATGCCATAATAACCAATACCTAAAAGGCAAATATTACCAATAATCATAGCTCCATAAATGCCATAAACAAGTTCACCGTGCTGTTCAAACATCAAAGGCCCAGGCTGAACACCATGTAATATGAAAGCACCAATTAAGATAGCAGTTGATACGTTTCCTGGAATACCTAATGTAAACAATGGAATAAGAGCTGAACCCATAACAGCATTGTTAGCACTTTCAGGGGCTGCAATACCTTCTAAAGAGCCTTTACCAAACTTCTCAGGATGTTTTGAAGATTTTCTTGCCATACCATAAGATAAAAAGCCAGCAACAG